>NZ_JBFRHF010000004.1:0-371791 GCF_052115705.1 Inquilinus sp. 2KB_23
GCCCCGGCGCCGGTCGTCGACCCTGTCGCGGCCCAGCCGGCCCCGGCCGAAGCGCCGGCGGCCGCTCCGGCCCCTGCCGTTCCCGATGTTGCGGCCCAGGCGCCGGCGGCGGCCCCTGCAGCCGCACCGGCCGCCGCCGACCCGATCGCCGCGCTGCTGAACGGGCAGGGCGGCGGGGCCCAGGGCTGGATCGACCCCGACCAGGGCGCGCCGATGCAGGTCGCCGCCCTGGCGACGCCGGCGACTCCCGTCGCGGCACCAGCGCTGCCCAACATCGTCGCCGTGCCCGGCGGCAGCTTCGCGGCCCAGATCGCGGCCGTCGCCACGCCGGAAGAGGCGCAGGCGGAATGGGCCCGGTTCCAGCGCCGCTTCCCCGCGCTGTTCGGCGCGCTGCAGCTGGCGGCGCCCCAGGTCTCGGCCTCGGCCCGGCTGGGCTACCGCGTCCAGGCCGTGCCGCTCGACCAGGCCGCGGCGACGCGGCTGTGCGAGG
The DNA here is from genome assembly GCF_052115705.1 of Inquilinus sp. 2KB_23. Lineage (NCBI taxonomy): Bacteria > Pseudomonadati > Pseudomonadota > Alphaproteobacteria > Rhodospirillales > Rhodospirillaceae > Inquilinus > Inquilinus sp. 2KB_23. The sequence goes on from NZ_JBFRHF010000004.1 coordinate 491, forward strand.
CGCTGGCCAGCGAGAAGACCGGCTGCCTCGTCGTCCCCCGCTGATCCCGGTTTCCGACCCATGTCCAAGGCGATCCTGTTCGGCTGCGCCGGCACCGTCCTGAGCGCCGAGGAGCGCGGCTTCTTCCGCGACTCCGACCCGCTCGGCTTCATCCTGTTCCGCCGCAACTGCGACACGCCGGCCCAGCTGGCGACGCTGGTCGCCGACCTGCGCGACGCGGTCGGCCGCGCCGCGCCCGTGATGATCGACCAGGAGGGCGGACGGGTGGCCCGGCTGCGGCCGCCGCATTGGCCGGCCTTTCCGGCGGCCGGCCGATTCGGCGCCCTGGCCGCGATCGACCCGGCCGCGGCCGAGGCGGCGGTGCGGGCCAACGCCACCGCGATCGCCCTGACCGTCGGCGCCGCCGGCATCGACGTGGTCGCGGCGCCGGTGCTCGACCTCGACCTGCCGGGGGCCGACCGCACCGTGGTCGGCGACCGCGCCTTCTCGGGCGACCCTGCCCTGGTCGCCCGGCTGGGCCGCGCCGCGGCGGAGGGCTTCCTCGACGGCGGCGCCATGCCGGTGATCAAGCACCTGCCCGGCCATGGCCGGTCGCGGGTCGACAGCCATGTCGCCCTGCCGCTGGTCGAGGCCGATCTGGACACGCTGGAGCGCACCGATTTCGCGCCGTTCCGGGCGTTGGCCGACCTGCCCTGGGGCATGACCGGCCACCTCGTCTTCACCGCGCTCGACCCGGACCGTCCGGTCACCCAGTCGCCGACCGCGATCCGCGACGCGGTGCGCGGCCGCATCGGCTTCGACGGCGTGCTGTGCAGCGACGACCTGTCGATGGGCGCCCTGGCCGGGCCGTTGCCGGAGCGGGCGCGGCGGGCGCTGGCGGCGGGCTGCGACCTCGCCTTGCACTGCAACGGCGACCTGGCGGAGATGCGGGCGATCGCGGCGGTGGTGCCGGCGATCGGCCCCCAGGCCTCGGCCCGGATCGCCCGGGCCGAGGCGCTGCGGCGGCCGGCCAGCGACCGCCCGGTGGCCGATTATCTCGATCTGGTCGGCGAGGCGCTGGGGCGTCTTCCTTCTGCCTGAGATCCGGGTTGCGCCGGCAGGCCCGGCCAGCGACACTTCGCCCATGCTGGAAGACTGGTCGAAGGTCGAGACGCCGCCGGTGACGGACCGGGACGATGCCGCCTTCATTCTCAAATTCGAATCCTATGAAGGGCCGATCGACCTGCTGCTCGAACAGGCGCGCGAGCAGAAGGTCGACCTGACCCAGATCTCGATCCTGGCGCTGGCCAACCAGTACCTCGCCTTCGTCGAACACGCCCGGCGCCTGTCGCTGGAGCTCGCGGCCCATTACCTGGTGATGGCGGCCTGGCTGGCCTATCTCAAGTCGCGCCTGCTGCTGCCGGTGCCGCCGGGCGACGACGAGCCGAGCGGGGCGGAGCTGGCCGAGGCGCTGGCCTTCCAGCTGCGCCGCCTGAACGCGATGCGCGAGGCCGGGCTGGGGCTGATGGCCCGGCCGCAGCTCGGCCACGACCGGTTCGCCCGCGGCGCCGCCGAGGATGACGAGCAGGTGGTGACCTCGGTCTGGGCGGTGTCGCTGTACGACCTGCTCAAGGCCTATGCCGACCACCACCGCGCCAAGGCGGCGGCCGAGGGCGGCCTGCGGATCGAGGCGTCGGAGCTGCATTCGCCGGAACAGGCGCTGGAGCGGCTGGTGGCCATGCTCGGCCGCTTCCCCAACTGGACCACCCTGGCCGCATTCCTGCCGCCGATGACCGGCAGCCCGCTGGTCCGCCGCTCGGCGCTGGCCGCCACCTTCGTCGCCACGCTGGAACTGGCCAAGTCCGGCCGCCTGGCGATCCGCCAGGACGGGCTGTTCGGCCCGATCTGGCTCAAATCCCAGCCCCTGGAAGGCCAGGTCCCGGAAGAATGACCGAACCGAGCCAAGCCCTGCGCCTGGTCGAGGCGCTGCTGTTCGCCTCGCCGACCCCGCTGACCGAGGCCGCCATCGCCGAGCGCCTGCCCGAGGGCGCCGACGTGCCGGAGCTGATCGACACCCTGGCGGCGCAGTACCAGGGGCGGGGCGTCACCCTGATGCCGGTGGCCGGCGGCTGGGCCTTCCGCACCGCGCTCGACCTCGCGCCGCTGATCCGCGACGCCGGCCATGTCGTCCGCCGCATGTCGCGGGCGGCGCTGGAGACCCTGGCGATCATCGCCTACCACCAGCCGGTGACGCGGCCGGAGATCGAGGCGGTGCGTGCCGTCGCGACCAGCAAGGGCACGCTGGACACGCTGCTCGAGGCCGGGTGGATCGCGCCGGGCAAGCGCCGCCAGGCGCCGGGGCGGCCGCTGACCTGGGTGACCACCCCGGCCTTCCTCGACCATTTCGGCCTCGCCGGCATCGCCGACCTGCCCGGGCTGGACGACCTCAAGGCCTCCGGCCTGCTCGACGCCCGCCCGGCCATGACCGTGCTGCCCGGCGGCAGCCTGTCGGAGGACAGCGAGCCGGAGCCGGCCGGGGACGACCGCGACTAGCCCGGCGGGGCGGGCAGGGTGGGGCACGACGCCCCGTCCGGCTGCCATCAAACCGTAGGATTTCTGCGCCGATTCGCCTCGTCCCCCGGCATTGCGGTGGCGGAACCTTTCTGCGATGATCCGCCCGCCTTGGGGCTGGAGGAAAGTTTATGGGCGGTTTGAGTATTTGGCATTGGTTGATCGTTCTGGTGGTCGTCCTGTTGATCTTCGGGAACCGGCTGCCGCGGGCGATGGGCGACCTGGCCAAGGGTATCAAGAACTTCAAGTCGGGTCTGCAGGACGATCCCAAGACCGGCGGGACCGCCGAAGGGCAGCCGGACGTGCTGCCGCGCGTCGACGGCGACACCACCGGGAACCAGAACCGGTCGACGGTCGATCGCCAGTAGTCCCGGCGGATCCGGCGGCCGGCAGTCCGGCGCCCGGCACCCCGGCGCTTGATCGGCGGGGATCCGCACTTGAAAGCTTGTGGTTTGTCCGGCCTTGGGGGATGGGTACACTCCGCCAGGGCCGGACCACCAGGCCCGGAACCGCGCCCCATTCCGGCGGCGGGGCGTGATGGACGGATGTGATGTTCGGTTTCGACTGGTCGGAGCTAATGATCATCGTGGTCGTGGCACTCGTGGTGCTCGGCCCGAAGGACTTGCCGCGCGCGCTGTACCAGCTCGGCAAATGGACGCGGCATGCCCGCCGCATCACCAGCGACTTCCAGCGCCATGTCGACGACATCGTGCGCCAGGCTGAGCTGGAAGAGGTGCGCAAGACCGTCCAGGACGCCGGCAAGCAACTCGACATCCGCGGCCAGATGGCCGAGCACGTCAATTCGGTGCTGGACCCGGTGAAGGACATCCGCAAGGCGCTCGAGCCGCCGGCGGAACTGACCACCCCGCTGGCCCAGACCGACAAGGCCGCGCCGGGTCCGGGCTCGACCAACGGCCAGGCATCGGCCGAGCCGCAGCCGGTGGAGGGCCCGAAGCCCGCCGAGCCGGAAGCCCACGCCGACGCCCTGGCCCACCCGATCCCAACGCCCGCCGTGGTGGAGCCGGCGGTGCCGCCTCCGTCTTCGCCCGCCCAATCCTTGCCCGACCGCACGAGCTGATCCGATGGCGACGTCCGACAAGGAGATCGAAGACAAGCAGATGCCCTTGATGGACCATCTGCTGGAGCTGCGCACCCGGCTGATCTACGCGGTGGTGTCCACGCTGGTCGGCTTCCTGGTGTGCTACCACTTTGCCGACACGATCTACATCTTCCTGACCCAGCCGCTGGCCAACGCGCTGCCGCCGGGGTCCGCCCGGTCGCTGCAGTACACCGGCCTGACCGAGGTGTTCTTCACCTACATCAAGATCGGCCTGTGGGGCGGCATCTGCCTGGCCTTCCCGATCATCGCCAGCCAGCTGTGGCTGTTCATCGCGCCGGGGCTGTACCGCAACGAGCGCAACGCGTTCCTGCCGTTCCTGCTGTTCAGCCCGGTGATGTTCGTGCTGGGCGGGGTAGTGGTGTACTACCTCGTCTTCCCGCTGGCCTGGAAGTTCTTCCTGTCCTTCCAGATCCTGGGCGCCCAGCCCGATGGCGGCCTGGACATCCGGTTCGAGGGCCGGGTCGGGGAATATCTCGACATCGTCATGCGGCTCTTGCTGGCCTTCGGCATCGCCTTCCAGCTGCCGGTGCTGCTGACGCTGCTGGTGCGCGTCGGCATCCTCAGCGTCGCCACGCTGAAGGCCAAGCGCCGCTACGCCATCGTCATCGTCTTCATCGTCGCCGCGGTCCTGACCCCGCCGGACGCGATCAGCCAGATCAGCCTCGCGGTGCCGATGCTGCTGCTCTACGAGATCGCGATCTTCATCGGCGGCCGGATCGAGCGCACCCGCGCCAAGCGCCAGGCCGAAGCCGACGCCGAAGACGCCCGCGCCGACGACCCGGAGACGCCGGCTTAGGGGCGCGGCGCCTACCCTCCTTATTGTCATGCCACGGCTTGACCGTGGCATCCAGGGGCGGCTAGAGCGGCTCCCGGTGGCCCCTGGATTGCCCGGTCAAGCCGGGCAATGACTAAAGAGAGAAGGCCGGGGAGCCTCGCATCACTCGTCGACGTAGCGCTCGGTGACCGCGCCATCCAGGCGCCGCAGCCGGGCGCGGGCCAGCACCGCCGGGTCCATCAGCCGGGCGTTGACGCCCATCCTGTCGCGGGCCGGGTCGACCGCGGCCCAATGGGTGACGCAGCCGCAGACGGCGCAGCGGTGGAACTCCAGCGACCGGTCGTCCCACATGTAGATGTCGGTCGCGCCGCCGGGCATGCGACGGACCTGCGTCGGCGAATAATAGGCCCACAGCACCCCATAGCGCCGGCAGATCGAGCAGTTGCAGTCCGTCACCTCGGCGGGGGCAGTGTCGATCTCCAGGCGGACGGCGCCGCAATGGCATGAGGCTTTGATCATGGGCGTCCTCCCTGGGCCGGGCCTCGGGGCTTTGATCCGGAGACGGTGTGGCGGATTTCAAGCGTCCGCAAGGGGCCGATTCCGACCCTTCCACCCTATGGCTATACTCCGCGACTCTCGGCGCGCCGGAAGGACGACAACGCATGGTGAATGACGATCGCGCCAGGATCATTCCGCGGCGAACCCCGGAATCGACGGCGATGACGGCGGAGGTCAAGCGGGCGATGGCGATCACCGCCGCCCTCAACCGCCTGGCCTTCAGCGACGCCGATCAGGTCCGGGCCCTGTTCAGCGATCTCATCGGCAGGACGGTGGATGACGGCTTTATGCTGATCCCGCCATTCTATGCCACCGGCGGCCTGGACACCCGTGTCGGGCGCAATGTCTTCGTCAATCAGAACTGCACCTTCTACGACCTCGGCGGGCTCGACATCGGCGACGATGTGATGATCGGGCCGAATGTCAGCCTCATCACCTCCGGCCACCCGATCGAACCGTCCCAACGGCGCGCCAGCGTGGTCGCGAAGCCGATCGTGATCGGGAGAAACGTCTGGATCGCGGCCGGCGCGATCGTCATCGGCGGGGTGACGATCGGGGAGAACGCGGTCGTCGCGGCGGGTTCGGTGGTCACCCGGGACGTGCCCCCGAACAGCCTGGTCGGAGGCAATCCGGCGCGGGTCATTCGCTCGATTGCCGAGTGAGGGCGGGGTCGAAAGAGGCGGGAAGCGGTCACGGTGTTGCTCTCACAAGTAAGCCTAGCTACAATATGCCATGGATACAAATGCAATTACACTCCGCGCGCTCATTGAAGCGGAACTTAGAAACGTTTCGGACCGTAGGGTGCTTGAATACATCAATGGCGCACTGATAGAACCTCGCATAGTTTTTCACCTATGGGATTATGGTGAGCCAGGCCAAAAATATCCCTGCTGGGTCATGTTTGAGGATGTACGATCAAAGAGCGCTCTTGCCTACTGCGAATACGGCTTCGGGCCGCGCTGTCCTTGGGGTCTCTTTGCTTTGGGGGATCACGAACAAGGCATGGGTGACGATTCTCAGTGGTTTTCGAAGTTTATGGATGCGTTCTTCGATTCGTTTGCCGCCACTGAGCTTCCGATCTGGCGAGTGTTTAAGGTCGAGCCCGATGGAGCGAAGACGGCTGTGACCAGCGAAGACGGCTGGGATGCGACCTGGAAGCAGATCACCGCTTTGCAGGCCCGCGATCCGGATGCCCGATATCAATGTAATCACTCGATTTCATACTAACGACCTCTCCCCGCCGCCCGCCTACCCCCGCCGCCGGCCGCTCAGCACCAGCCAGGCGATGCCGGCCAGGACGATCAGGCCGCCCAGCAGGGCGAAGACCGGGATGCCGAGCAGGCGCGGCCCGGCATCGGCCAGGATCGGCGCCAGCCCGACCACGAAGGCCGCGGTGACGATGGCGATGGCGATCCGCGTCGCCCCGCGCTCGATGCTGCGGCCGAAGCGGTCGATCCGGCCGATCTCGATCTGGGCCTTGATGCTGCCCTTCTCCAGCCGCCGCAGCACCCGGCGCAGGATGCCCGGCGCGTCGCCGGCCAGCGCGTGCAGCTCCAGGAACGCGGTGCCGGCGCGCTGCAGCAGGGCGTCCGGGGCGTAGCGCGCGGTGAGGGCGCGCCGCACCACCGGCTCGACCTCGCGCACCACGTCGAAATCCGGGTCCAGCCGGCGCACCACGCCCTCGGCGGTCATCAGCGCCTTCAACACCAAAGCGAGGTCGGGCGGCAGGGCCAAATCGTGGTCGCGCATCAGGGCCACGAAATCGGCCAGCGCCAGGCCCAGCTTCAGCTGGCCCAGCGCGCCGCGGGTGTGCTTGGCCAGGAAGGCCTCGGCGGCCTCCTCCAGCGGCCGGGCGTCGACGTCCGGCTGCCCCGCCCAGTCCAGCAGCACCTCGCGCAGGCCAGCGGCGCTGCCGCCGACGATCGCCGCCATCAGCGTCACCAGCTGGTCGCGCCGCCGCGCCGACAGCCGGCCGACCGTGCCGAAATCGAGATAGGCGATGCGGTCATCCGCCAGGCACAGCACGTTGCCGGGATGCGGGTCGGCGTGGAACACGCCGTCGATCAGCATCATCTGCAGGAAGGCGTTCGAACTGCGCGCCGCCAGCCGCCGGCGGTCCAGCCCGGCAGCGGCCAGCGCCGGCTCGTCGCTGGGCGGGATGCCGTCGACGAAGTCCTGCACCAGCACCTCCTCGCTGGTCCAGTCCCAGTGGATGCCCGGGATCACGATGTCCGGCCGGTCCTCGAACTGGCCGGCGATCTGCTCGGCGTTGCGGCCCTCATTGGCCAGGTCCAGCTCCTCGCCGATGGCGGTGGCGAGGTGGCGGGTGATCGCCTCGGGGCGATAGCGCCGCAGCTCCGGCAGCTCGGATTCCGCCAGCTTGGTGGCATGGGCCAGCAGGCGCAGATCGGCCTCCACCATCGGCCGCAGGCCGGGGCGGCGGATCTTCACCACCACCTCGGTGCCATCCAGCAGTGCGGCGCGATGGACCTGGGCGATCGAGCCCGAGGCCAGCGGCGCCCGGTCGAAGCGGGCGAAGAGGGTGTCGGGCGCGCCGCCCAGCGCAGCCTCGACCAGCGGCGCCAGCGCCTCGTAGGGCAGGGGCGGGACCCGGCTGTGCAGCTTCTCCAGCTCGGCGATCCACTCCGGCGCCAGCAGGTCGCTGCGCGTTGCCAGGATCTGGCCGAGCTTGATGAAGGTCGGCCCCAGCGCCTCGATCGCCAGGCGCAGCCGGGCCGGGCTCTCCTCCTCCGACGCGGCCGACCCGGCGGCGGGCTCCGCCGCCAGCCCGGCCTGCTTCAGCAGCCGGTGCAGGCCCAGCCGCCGCACCAGGTCGCCGAAGCCGAAGCGCAGCAGGATGGTGACGATCTGCTGCAGCCGCTTCAGGTCGCGGGCCACGACGAAGGCGGTCGGGAACACCTGCATGGTCATGCCTCGGTTGGGCGTGCGGCCGGGCCGGCCGTGGATTGAAGACGCACCGGAACCGTCGTAGCCGGGACAAGGTTCCCAGGCCAGCCGCGAATGGCCGCGGCGGGGGGGGGGGCGGCTGGCCCCTCCTGAATGTCATTCCCGCGAACGCGGGAATCTCCCGCCGGTGGGAACTCGACGAGATCCCCGCTTTCGCGGGGATGACGAGGATGGGTTTTGGCGTGGGAGAGCGCCGCCGGTCGTAAACACTTTGTTCATTGCGCAACCGGTCTAGTTTGTTCATGATACGTTCCATGAACGCCGCGCCGATCGACGCCGCCCCTGCCGAGACCCAACCGGTCGATCCCGACCGGGAGTGGACGGTGTGGGCGCTGGGCACGCTGCGCGAGCTGGTCGACATCGACATGCGCACCGCCCGCCGGCTCGAGGGGCAGCACATCGTGGCCGGGAACCGGTTCGAGCCGCCGGTGATCGATTTCGCGCTGTCGCAGGCCCGCATCGCCCGTGCGGTGCGCCTGACCATCGCCATGACCGAGCGCATCCGCGAGGCCTACCGGACCCGCAAGGACGCGGCGGAGAAAGCCGCCGTCGAGATCCAGGAGCGCCGGCAGCGGCGGCGGGCGCAGGTCGCCCGCGCCGTGGCCGAGGCGTTGGGGCCGGAGCGGCCGGCCGGGGATGGTTCCAAGGGCGCCGAGCGCCCGGTCGCCGAACCGCGGGAGAGCCTGACCGAGACCGAGGTCCTGGACGTCGAGCTCGACACCCTGCCGATCGACGAGATCGTGCGACGCATCTGCCGGCGGCTCGGCCGCGAGCCCGGTCGGCTGCCGCAGGGCTGGGACGACGTCGTCGTCGAAGCCGAGGCGGCCGAGCCGCTGGACGAGCCGCTCACCGATCCGCCCCCCGAAGCGCCCGAGCCCTCCGCAGATGCGGAAGAGGCCGGCCGACCAGCCCGCAAGCCGCCGAACAGCAGTTGAGGCGGTGGTGGATTCGCTTCCGATTCCCACCGGGACTGTCGCCTCTTCCGCCCGTTCTCCGTCATTGCGAGGAGGCGAAGCCGACGAATCCATCCATGGGCCCGCCCAAACGGCCCGATGGATTGCTTCGCTGCGCTCGCAATGACGGGGTTAGGAATGTGGAAAAGCCTCACGGGCGGCGAGGGCTCTTTCCCTCCGCCGGTGCCCGCCCTCACCCGGTCTCGCTGCGCGAGCCCGACCTCTCCCGCAAGCGGGAGAGGTGACGCGGGCCGGCGGAATCGCTCGGCTCCGGGGCCCAGGCCGTTTGCGTCCTGGCGGCCCACCTCCTATAAACAGCCCACGATTCCCGACCCTGCAGATCGAGCGCGCGATGCACGACATCCGATTCATCCGAGAGCATCCCGAGGCCTTCGACAAGGGAATGGCTCGGCGGGGTCTGTCGCCGGTCGCCGCCGAACTGCTGTCGCTGGACGAACGCCGCCGCCAGATCACCACCGAGCTGCAGACGCTGCAGACCCGACGCAACGTGGCGTCGAAGGAGATCGGCGGAGTCAAGCAGAAGGGCGGCGACGCCCAGGCGCTGATCGACGAGGTCGCGTCGATCAAGACCCGGATGGGCGAGCTGGAGCAGGCCGACCGCGACGCCGAGGCGGCGCTGGCCGAGCGCCTGGCCGTGCTGCCGAACATCCCCGACGACGATGTGCCCGACGGGCCGGACGAGAGCGCCAATGTCGAGATCCGGCGCACCGGCGAGCCGCGCCGGCTGAACTCGGCCCGCGACCATGTCGACCTCGGCGAGGGCATGGGGCTGATGGATTTCGCCGCCGCGGCCAAGCTGTCCGGCGCCAGGTTCGTGGTGCTGCGCGGGCCGCTGGCCCGGCTGGAACGCGCCATCGGCCAGTTCATGATCGACCTGCACACCACCGAACACGGCTACACCGAGATCGCGCCGCCGCTGATGGTGCGCGACGAGGCGGTGTTCGGCACCGGCCAGCTGCCCAAATTCGCCGAGGACCTGTTCCGCACCACCAGCGGCCACTGGCTGATCCCGACCGCCGAGGTGCCGCTGACCAACCTGGTGGCCGGCGAGATCCTGGAGCAGGAGACCCTGCCGCTGCGCTTCACCGCGCTGACCCCGAGCTTCCGCTCCGAGGCCGGGTCGGCCGGGCGCGACACCCGCGGCATGATCCGCCAGCACCAGTTCAGCAAGGTCGAGCTGGTCAGCATCACCACGCCGGAGCAGTCGGCGCTGGAGCATGAGCGCATGACCGACTGCGCCGAGACCGTGCTGAAGCGCCTCGGCCTGGCGTTCCGCACCATCGTGCTGTGCTCCGGCGACATGGGCTTCACCGCCCGCAAGACCTACGACATCGAGGTCTGGCTGCCGGGGCAGGCGCGCTACCGCGAGATCTCGTCCTGCTCGAACACCGGCGAGTTCCAGGCGCGGCGGATGCAGGCCCGGTTCAAGGCGGCGGGAGAGAAGGGGACGCGGTTCCTGCACACGCTGAACGGGTCGGGCGTGGCGGTCGGCCGGGCCCTGGTCGCGGTGCTGGAGACCTATCAGCGGCAGGATGGCTCGGTTGAGGTGCCGGAGGTGCTGCGCCCCTATATGGGCGGGCTCGAGATCCTGGAAGCGAAGGGCTGACGATGCGCATCCTCCTGGCCAATGACGACGGCATCAACTCCACCGGCTTCTCGGTGCTCGAAAAGATCGCGCGGGAGCTGACCGACGACGTCTGGGTCTGCGCGCCGGAGACCGAGCAGTCCGCCGTCAGCCATTCCCTGACCATCCACCGGCCGCTGCGGCTGCGGCAGATCGAGGAGAAGCGCTTCGCGGTCGACGGCACGCCGACCGACTGCGTGCTGCTGGCGGTCAACAAGGTGATGAAGGACAAGCGGCCGGACCTGGTGATGTCGGGCGTCAACCACGGCCGCAACATCGCCGAGGACGTGACCTATTCCGGCACCATCGCCGCGGCGATGGAGGCGACGCTGCTGGGCATCCGCGCCATCGCCTTCAGCCAGCAATTCGCCGACGGAAGGCGGCCGGACTGGGAGACGGCGGCGAAATGGGGCGCCGAGGTCGCGCGCAAGGCGATCGCCGCGACCTGGCCCAAGCATGTGCTGGTCAACATCAACTTCCCGGCGGTGGACCCGGACGCGGTCAAGGGCGTCGCCGTGGTGCCGCACGGCATCCGCAAGATCGGCGACGTGCTGGAGGAGCGCATCGACCCGCGCGGCCGCACCTATTTCTGGATCGGCACCAGCCGGACCGAGGAGGCGGTGCAGGGCGACGAGACCGACGTGGCCGCCCTGCGCGAGGGCCACATCACGGTGACGCCGCTGCATCTCGACCTCAACCACGCCGCGGCGATCCAGTCTCTCCGCGGCGCGTTCGCTCAGTAGGGGCGGCTGCCGCATGGCTTGGCTCCGTTTGGCCGAAAACACCGAGTCCCCCCTCCCCCCGCGGGWGGGGGGTAGGGGGAGGGGGTTCTCTCCGCCCCAGCCGGCGCTCGACCGAAATCCTGCCGATGCGACAGCCCATTCGCGCGCGGACGCGCGCAGACCCCTCCCCCTGACCCCCTCCCGCAAGGGGAGGGGGGACAAGGACATGGAGCGGTCCTCCTGGACCGGATCCCGTCCATGATCGCCGAGCCGCGGCTGATCCGGCTCTTGATGACCCTGCGCCGGTCGGGGATCTCGGACCATCGCGTGCTCGGCGCCATCGAGCGGGTGCCGCGCGAGGCCTTCGTGCCCGACGCCTTCCTCGACCAGGCCTATGAGGACATCGCCCTGCCGATCGGCCATGGCCAGACCATCAGCCAGCCCATGGTGGTCGGGCTGATGACCCAGGCGCTGGCGGTCACCGACCGGCACAAGGTGCTGGAGATCGGCACCGGCTCCGGCTACCAGGCCGCGGTGCTGGCCCGGATCTGCCGCCGCCTCTACACCATCGAGCGGCACAAGCCGCTGCTCGACCTGGCGCTGGGGCGGATCGCGACCATGCGCATCAGCAACATCACCGCGCGCTGGGGCGACGGCATGAAGGGCTGGCCGGAACAGGCCCCGTTCGAGCGCATCATCGTGACCGCCGCCCATCGCGGCGACCTGCCGCCCCACGCGCTGACGGACCAGCTCGCGATCGGTGGTATAATCGTGATTCCCATGGGTGACGAAAAGCGGAACCAGCGCCTGGTCCGCTTCACGCGCACCGAGACCGGGTTGGAGCGGGAGGATCTGTGGCCAGTTCGCTTCGTGCCGTTGCTGCCGGACCTTCCCGACGGGGAGGATGGCGGTTCCGGTCAATCCTACTGACGGGCCTCGCGGTAGCGGGCCTCTCGGCCTGCAACGCGCCGCCCAGCGCGGATGACCTGGTGCAGCGCCCGGCGACCGCCCAGGTCCAGCCGGGCGACGACGTGCTGTCGATCGTCCGCCGCTACGACGTGTCGATGCCGCAGCTGATCGCGCTGAACGGGCTGCAGCCGCCCTACGCCCTGCAGACCGGCCAGACGCTGCGCCTGCCCGGTGCGCCCGGCGCCCTGCCGGGGGCGGCGCCGACCATCACGCTGCCCAATTCCGGCGGCATCACCGCCACCGGGCCGACCTCGATCACGCCGATGGGTGGCACCCCGCTGGGCACCGCGACGGTGACGCCCGGCGCCAACGGCCTTTCGGTCCAGCGCCTGCCGCCGCCGGGCGGCGCCGCGGCGCCGGTGCAGCCGGGCGTGGTCCCGCCGCCGGTGCCCGGCACCGTGCCGCCCGCCGTGCCGGGTGTCGCCACCCCGACGCCGACCGGGCCGCTGTCGATCGTGCCCAAGCCGGCCAGCCCCGCCGTCGTGACGCCGCCCGTGGTGGCGGCGCCGGCGGTGACCCAGCCCCCGGCGCGCACCGCCAGCGCGGCCAGCCATTTCGCCTGGCCGGTCCACGGCTCGCTGATCGCCGGCTACAACGCGCCGCTCGCCGGCAAGCCGAACCAGGGCATCAACATCGCCGCCGCCGCCGGCACCCCGATCAAGGCGGCCGGCGCCGGCACCGTGGCCTATGCCGGCAACGAGCTGCGCGGCTACGGCAACCTGGTGCTGATCCAGCATGGCGACGGGCTGGTCACCGCCTATGCCCATGCCGCGTCGCTGTCGGTGAAAAAGGGCGATTCCGTTTCGGCGGGCCAGACCATCGGCACGGTCGGCCAGACCGGCGCGGTCGACCAGCCGCAGCTGCATTTCGAGGTGCGCAAGAACAGCTCGCCGGTCGACCCCACCAAGTACCTGCCGCCGGGCTGAGGCGGGTGGCTGGTCGCCCCCGCCTATCCGGCGGCGTCCAGCCTCTGGCCCAGCCGGCCGGCGAGGTCCTGGATGTACTGCCAGGCGACGCGGCCGGAGCGCGAGCCGCGGGTGATGGTCCATTCCAGCGCCTCGGCCCTCATCGTGTCGGGGTCGACCTTGAGGCCGAAGGCGGCGGCGTAGCCCTGAACCATCTCGAGATAGGTGTCCTGGTTGCAGCCGTGGAAGCCGAGCCACAGGCCGAAGCGGTCGGACAGCGACACCTTCTCCTCCACCGCCTCGCCGGCGATAATCGCGGTCGACCGCTCGTTCTCGATCATCTCGCGCGCCAGGATGTGGCGGCGGTTCGAGGTGGCGTAGAACACCACATTCTCCGGCCGGCCCTCGATGCCGCCCTCCAGGATCGCCTTCAGCGACTTGTAGCTGGCATCCTGGCCGTCGAAGGACAGGTCGTCGCAGAACAGGATGAAGCGGCGGGTGGAGGCGCGCAGCAGCTGCAGCAGGCGGGGCAGGGAGCCGATGTCCTCGCGATGGATCTCGACCAGCGCCAGGATGCCGCCGGCCTCGCCGTTCACCGCCGCATGCACCGACTTGACCAGCGAGCTCTTGCCCATGCCGCGGGATCCCCACAGCAGGGCGTTGTTGGCCGGCAGCCCCCGGGCGAAGCGGCGGGTGTTCTCCAGCAGCTGGTCGCGCTGCAGCATGATGCCCTGCAGCAGGCGCAGCTCGACCCGGCTGACCGCCGGCACCGGCTGCAGCCGGTGCCGGTCGGCGTCCCAGGTGAAGGCGTCGGCGCTGGCCAGGTCGGTCGGCGCCGGGACCGGCGGCGACAGCCGCTCCAGCGCCTCGGCGATGCGGGTCAGGTGATGCAGATAGGTCGCATCGAGGTCGGCCAACGGTCATACTCCTTCGCTCCGGGCCTGCCGACGCTATCGATCGGTCCCGCCGAGATCAATCCCGCCGGACATGATTGCCGCAGCCGTGGAGACCGGATTCCGTTGCAACCGTAGCCCTGGCCGCTATAGTCGCGCGCGTCTATAAAGGTGGAGCGAGTGATGTTGATTTCCGAGGCCTATGCCCAGGCGGCTGGGGCCGGTGCATCCGGCGGCGCCGGCATGCTTGTGCAGTTTGCGCCGCTCGTCCTCATCTTCGTGGTGTTCTACTTCCTGCTCATCCGGCCGCAGCAGAAGCGGGCGAAGGAGCATCGCGACATGCTCGGCTCCGTGCGCCGCGGCGACCGTGTCGTCACCGGCGGCGGCATCGTGGGCTTGGTGACAAAGGTCGCCGACGACGAGCTGACCGTCGAGATCGCCGAGAATGTCCGGGTCAAGGTGATCCGCAGCACCGTCACCACCATCCTGGCCCGCACCGAGCCGGCCAAGAACGGCGGGTCCAAGAGCACGGATGCGGATGACGACAGCACGCCGCCGGCCGCCAACGCGCTGGTCGAGGCCGAGAAGCCGAAGGGGTTCGGCCGCTTCCTGTCGCGCAAGTGATCTGAGCGGGGCGGAGCGGGATGGTCGAGATCTCCTCCGTCATCCCGCCTGGGCGGCGGATGATCGACGGCTATCCGGCCGGCGGCTTCCGCATTTCCGGCGGGCTGTTCCACGGCCCGATGCTGGTGTGGCCCGAGAGCCAGGAGCCCTGGTCGCCCGAGCGGATCGAGGACCTCACGCTGGCCCATCTCGACCCGGTGCGGCGGATCGACCCGCCGGTCGAGGTGCTGCTGATCGGCTGCGGCCCGCGCATGGTGCTGCTGCCCTCGGCGCTGCGGCGGCAGATCCGCGAAGCCGGGATCGGCATGGACGCGATGGACACCGGCGCCGCCTGCCGCACCTTCAACGTCCTGATCTCGGAAGGCCGGCGCGTCGCCGCGGCGTTGATCCCGGTCTGACTTCGCCCCCGGAGTTGTTTAACCCGGCCGCTTGTCTACACTTGAAGCGAGCAGCAGACAGCAGCAGGGAGGCGTGACATGAAGCCAATGACGGCGGGCATCACCGGGGCCGCGGACGGGATCGACGGCATCTCCTGGTCGATCCTGGGCCAGACCTATGTGCCCAAGCAGATCTCCGCGGACAGCTTCGCCTGGCACGCCACCTTCGGGGTCGGCACCTTCGTGCCGCCGCACATCCATCCGCTGCAGGACGAGTTCCTGTACATCCTCGAGGGCCGGCTCGACTTCTGGCTCGACGGCGTCGACGCCAGCGCCGCCGTCGGCGACCTCGTGCGCCTGCCCAAGGGCATTCCGCACGGCATCTTCAACAACAGCGGCGCCATCGCCAAGTCGCTGTTCTGGGTGGCGCCGACCGGCCGGCTGGTCGAGCTGTTCCAGGCCATCCACGACCTGCCGCAGCAGACGCCCGAGGCGGTGGTGGCGCTGGCCGCCCGCTACGACGTCAACTTCCTGCCGCCGCCGGCTTAGCGACGAAGCCGGCGGCCGAGGCATAGCCGCGGACGATCGCCTGGCGCTGGTCGTGCGGCAGCACGGCGTCGATGTCGGTGAAGCCGTCGGGCGCCAGCTGCTCGATGGCGTCGATCACGCCCTCCGGCCCGCCGACCCGGTTGAGCCGGACGATCTCGGCGGTCTTTGGCCGGCGATCCTCCTCGTAGCGGTCCAGCGCCGCCGCGACGTCCCCGGTCTCGGCGAGGGCATCGGCCAGGGCACGGGCGTCGAGGATGGCCTGCGACGCGCCGTTCGACCCGACCGGGTACATCGGATGCGCCGCGTCGCCCAGCAGCGTCACCCGGCCATGGCGCCAGCGCGGCAGCGGGTCGCGGTCGCACATCGGGTATTCCCAGAACTCCGGCGTCGCCGCGACGATCGCCGAGATGTCGGCCTCGGGCAGCGCGAAGCGGGCGGCATGGGGCAGCACCTCGGCCAGCTGTCCCGGCCGCGACCAGTCCTCGCGGCGCGGCGGCGGCGTGCTGCCGTCGCCCAGCCGGACGCAGACCGCCCAGTTGGTCAGCCGCGTCTCCGGTGTCTCGCCCGGTGCGATGGGGTACAGCACGGCCTTCGCCTGCATGCCGCCGGCGACGATCATGGTCCGCCCGTCCATATAGGCCGGCCAGTCCCTGGCGCCGCGCCAGATCATCATGCCGTTCCAGCGCGGCGGACCCTCGCCGGGATACAGCGCGCCACGCACCGTGGAATGAATGCCGTCGGCGCCGACCAGCAGGTCGCCGCGCACCGATCCTGCCGGAGCGCCGTGGCGGTCGACAAAATGGGCGACGACCCCGTCTTCGTCCTGCTCGAAACCGGCCAGCCGACGGCCGTTATGGATCTCGCCGCCCAGCCGCTCGCGGGCCGCCTGGTGCAGGGCGCCATGCAGCCGGCCGCGATGGATCGAGAACTGCGGCACGGCGAAGCCGGCGTCGAGACCGCGCGGCTCGCGCCAGATCACCTGGCCGAAGCGGTTGCAGTACAGCAACTCGTGGGTGCGGATGGCGATGGCGTCGAGCCGGTCGAGCAGCCCGAGCCCGGCGAGCTCCTGGATCGCATGCGGCAGGGTGTTGATGCCGACGCCGATCTCGCGGCTTTCGCTCGCCTGCTCGAACACCGCGCAGTCCAGCCCGCGCGCCTGCAGCATCAGCGCCGTCACCAGCCCGCCGACGCCGCCGCCGACAATGATCGCCTTCATCGGTCCCCGCTCCTTTCCCGGAAGGTGGGGGCGGGCCCGGCCCGCCGCGATGTGTGGTCCGAACGAGAGTTTAGGGTTGAAGCGTTCCCTGGCAAGCGCCCCGCGGCCGCATCATCATCGCCGGTGGCGATCCGGGCGGCGACCGGGCATATAGGGGCGGCCATGCCGACATCAGATCTTCTGGGACAGAATGGCGAGCAGGTTCGCCGGCTCGACCATGACCGCTACCTGACCTGCCTGTTCACGCCCGCGCCGCGGCGCGCGGCGCTGTTCGCGCTCTACGCCTTCAACATCGAGGTGGCGAAGACGCGCGAGGTGGTCAGCCAGCCGCTGCTCGGCCAGATCCGGCTGCAATGGTGGCGCGACGCCATCGGCGAGATCTATGACGCCCGGCCGCGGCGGCACGAGGTGCTGGACGAGCTGGCGCCCGCGGTGGCGGCGCATCAGCTCAGCCGGAGCCATTTCGAGACCGTGATCGAGGCCCGCGAGCGCGACCTGGAGGACGAGCCGCCGGCGGTGCTGGCCGATCTCGAACGCTACGCCGCCGACACCGCCGGGCCGCTGCTGCGCCTGCATCTCGAGGTGCTGGGCATCCGCGACGGCGCCGCACACGAAGCGGCGGTCAAGATCGGCACCGCCTGGGCCCTGGTCGGGCTGATGCGGGCGATCCCGTTCCACGCCCGGCAGAAGCGGCTGTACCTGCCGGAGGACATCGTCGCGGCCGCCGGGGTCGAGCGCGGCCTGCTGTTCGAGATGAAGCCGCATGAGGGCCTGCAGCGGGCCGTGGCGCAGGTGGCGGATGCCGCCGCTTCACGCCTGGCCGAGGCGCGGGCGCTRCGGCGCGGGGTGCCGCGGGCGGCGGTGCCGGCGCTGCTGTCCGCCCGCCTCGCCGACGGCTATCTGCGCCGGCTGCGCCGGGCCGACCACAACGTCTTCGCGACCATGGTCCAGGAGCCGCCGCCGCTGCGCCAGGCCGACCTGGTGCGCGGCGCCGTCCTCGGGCGCTACTGAACGAGGCGAGTGGGTTACGCCGCCTCGCGCCGCCCCAGCCACAGGTCGAGATCGGCCAGCGCCCGCTCGGCATAGAGGGTCTTGCGGTCGCGGCCCTTGACCTTCTTCTGGCCGGGCTGGCGCTCCGGCACCTCCGGCGGCGGGAACAGGCCGAAATTGACGTTCATCGGCTGGAAGGTGTCGGCAGCGCCGCCGCCGGTGATGTGGCCGACCAGGGCGCCCAGCGCGGTGGTCGGCGGCGGCTGGACGATGGCCTGGCCCAGCCGCTCCGCCGCCGCCATCCGGCCGGCCAAGAGGCCGATCGCGGCGCTCTCGACATAGCCTTCGACGCCGGTGATCTGCCCGGCGAAGCGCAGCCGCGGCAGCGCCTTCAGCCGCAGCGTCGGGTCCAGCACCCGCGGGCTGTTCAGGAAGGTGTTGCGGTGCAACCCGCCCAGCCGGGCGAATTCCGCGTTCTGCAGGCCCGGGATCATGCGGAACACCCGCACCTGCTCGGCGTATTTCATCTTGGTCTGGAAGCCGACCATGTTGAACAGCGTGCCCAGCGCGTTGTCCTGGCGCAGCTGCACCACGGCCCAGGGCCGGCGCTCGCTGTGCGGGTTGGTCAGCCCGACCGGCTTCATCGGGCCGAAGCGCAGCGTCTCCGCCCCGCGTTCCGCCATCACCTCGACCGGCAGGCAGCCGTCGAAATACGGCGTGTCCTTTTCCCAGTCCTTGAACTCGGTCTTGGGCGCGGCCAGCAGCTCGGCGATGAAGGCCTCGTACTCCTCCTTCGACATCGGGCAGTTGATGTAGTCCTTGCCGGTGCCGCCGGGGCCCGGTTTGTCGTAGCGCGACTGGAACCAGGCGGTGTCGAAGTCGATCGATTCGCGGTGGATGATCGGGGCGATGGCGTCGAAGAAGGCCAGTTCGGCCTCGCCGGTCAGGCCGCGCACCGCCTCGGCCAGGGCCGGGGAGGTGAGAGGGCCGGTGGCGACGATGACGCTGTCCCAGGCCTCGGGCGGCAGGCCGGCGACCTCGCCGCGCTCGACCGTCACCAGCGGATGGTTCGCCAGCTCGGCGGTCACGGCGGCGGAGAAGCCGTCGCGGTCGACCGCCAGCGCGCCGCCGGCCGGCACCTTGTGCGCATCGGCATGGCGCAGGATCAGCGACCCGCAGCGCCGCATCTCCTCATGCAGCAGGCCGACGGCGTTGTACATCGCGTCGTCGGAGCGGAAGGAGTTGGAGCAGACCAGCTCGGCAAAGCCGTCGGTCTGGTGCGCCTCGGTGCCGCGCACTGGCCGCATCTCGTGCAGCACCACGGGCACGCCGGCCGACACCAGCTGCCAGGTCGCCTCGCTGCCGGCGAGGCCGGCGCCGATGACATGGACGGGGGCGGGCGTGGGGGTGGTCATGCTCGGGGAACCATCTTTCTGCGGAGGGCGGATTGATACGCCCGATCGTTCCATTCAGGCAACGGGCCAGGCAACGGGCGCGGTGAGGGATCGGCCGCCTTTGTCATGCCATTCTCCTGCATGTATCTATGGCGGTGCGCGGAACGACGCGGCCGAAGGGAAGGGGACCATCGCATGGCTTCGACGCGGGGATGGCTGTGGACGGCGCTGCCGGTCCTGGCCCTGGGCCTCCAGCTGCATGCGGCACCCGCCGCGGCGCAGCAGACTCCGGCCGCCGGCACCAACAACTCCTGCATCTTCGCCAATGACGGCGAATGCGACGAGACCAACGGCACCTGCGCCGCCGGCACCGACAGCGCCGATTGCCGGCCGGGTGCCGCGGCTGACCCCGCGAATTCCTGCCGCTTCGCCTTCGACCATCGCTGCGACGAGCCGGGCAAGGGCTCCGGCCACTGCGCCGCCGGCACCGACACGGCGGATTGCGCCGCCGCCGCGGCACCGCCCGTTCCGGTCCAGACTCCCCAGACTGCGCCGGCCCAGACGACAGCCCCGGCCACCGGGCCGGGCGACGACAGCTGCCCCTTCGCCAAGGATCATGACTGCGACGAGCCCGTGATCGGCTCCGGTGCCTGCGCCGCGGGCACCGACACCACCGACTGCAAGGCCAAGCAGGGCGCCGTCCCGACCCAGCCGCCGGCGCCGGTCGCGCCGCAGCAATCCGCCCCGCCGCCCGATGCCGCCGACGGCTGCCCCTTCGCCCGGGACGGCGAATGCGACGAGCCGGGCATCGGCTCGGGGGCCTGCAACGCCGGGACCGACACCACCGATTGCAAGGCCAAGCGCGGCGACCTGCCGGTGCCGGCCTCGCCGACGCCGCCCTCGGGCGCCAGCAACGACAGCTGCCCCTTCGCCAAGGACGGTGAGTGCGACGAACCCGGCATCGGCTCGGGCGCCTGCACCGCGGGCACCGACGCGACCGACTGCAAGGCGCATCCCGCTGGCCAGACCCCGGCGGTTCCCGCCCCGCCCGCGGCCAGCGGCGACGATAGCTGCCAGTTCGCCAAGGACCATGAGTGCGACGACCCGGATGGCGGCACCGGCCTGTGCGCCCCGAACACCGACGTGACCGACTGCCGGGCGGGCGCGGTGTCCCCGACCCCAGCCACGCCGGCTCCGCCAGCCGCCCCTCCGGCCGGCGAGAAGACCTGGTCGGGACCGGCCGATGCCTGCGAATTCGCCCATGACGGCGAATGCGACGAGCCGGGCAAGGGCACCGGGCTGTGCAGCGCCGGCACGGACACCGCGGATTGCTCGGCGGCCGGCGGCAGCCCCGCTCCCGGCAACAGCACCCAGGGCAGCGGCGCCGGGGCGGCGGCTCCCGCCGCCTGCCCCTTCACCAAGGACGGCGATTGCGATGAGCCCGGCAAAGGCACGGGCCTGTGCGCCGCCGGCACCGATGTGGACGACTGCCGCGGGAAGTGAGGGCGGCTTGGTTTGGGCCGAAGTCTGACATCATAAGGTGTCATTGCCCGGCTCGACCGGGCAATCCAGGGGCCACGAAGACCGCTGCGGCCGCCCCTGGATGCCACCCTTGGACTTGATCCGAGGGCAAGCCGTGGCATGACAAACAGGGCGGAGGTCCGGCCGCCGTTGGCCTCAGCCGGCCGACGTCCAGTCGATCTTCCGCTCCTCACGAAGGGCGAAGCGCACGAGGTGGGAGGCCATGACGCCCTCCAGCCGGGTCAGGCCGACCGTATCCGGTGAATCGCCGCGCAGGACCAGCGTGTCCGGGGGGGCGGCGAGGGGCGCGGTGCCCATCTCGAAGGTGATCTGGCCCTTTTCGATGGATCACAGGTGGGACGACTGCGAGCCGTTCCCAATAGCGCCGGCTATCGTGTCCTTGCGGCCAGGGCGCAGAAGCCAGTCAGGAACCGGATCAGGTCCGACAGCCACCCGATCTATCGCTGGCGATGCGCTGCGGCCGAATGCGGCGGACACGATGCCGCATCGGCCCGATCCCCGGGGCACCGGCATCCAAGCCGTGCTCTGATGGCGCAAACAAGGTTTCGCGATGACAGCTTGTGACGAGACGCACGATCCCCGGCGCCGCAGCTGGGTCGCCACCGCCAACCGGGACGGGGCCGATTTCCCGATCCAGAACCTGCCCTTCGGCGTCTTCAGCCCGGCCGGCCGGGCGCCGCGCTTCGGCATCGCCATCGGCGACAGCATCCTGGATGTCGGCGCCGCCCATGCCGCCGGGCTGCTGACCGGCGCCGCGGCCGAGGCCGCCGAGGCCGCGCAGGGTGGGGCGCTGAATGCTCTGTTCGCGCTGCCGGCATCCGTCCGCACCGAACTGCGCCGGCAGGTGGTGGCGCTGCTCGACGCGGCGGCGCCGCCGCGGCCCGAACTGCTGCACGAGGCGGCGGGCTGCCGGCTGCACCTGCCGGCGGAGATCGGCAACTACACCGACTTCTTCGCCGGCATCCATCACGCCCGTGCCGCCGGCGCCCTGCTGGCGCCGGACAATCCGCTGCCGTCCAACTACAAATGGGTGCCGATCGCCTATCACGGCCGCGCCTCCTCGGTCCGCGCCAGCGGCAGCGAGGTGCGGCGACCGCAGGGCCAGCGCGCGCCGCGCAGCGGCGGCGACGGGCGGCCGGGCTTCGGCCCGTCGCAGCTGCTGGACCTCGAGCTGGAGATGGGCTTCTACATCGGCCCCGGCAACGACCTCGGCGACCCGATCCCGGTGGTCGAGGCGGGCGAGCGGATCGTCGGCTTCTGCCTGCTGAACGACTGGTCGGCGCGCGACATCCAGCGTTGGGAGATGGTCCCGCTGGGCCCGTTCCTGAGCAAGAGCTTCAGCACCACGGTCTCTCCCTGGGTGGTCACATCAGACGCGCTGCGGCCGTTCCGCGTGCCGGCCATGGTGCGGCCGGAGGGCGACCCGGCGCCGCTCGACCATCTGCTTGATGGCGCCGACCAGGAAGCGGGCGGGCTGGATGTCGAGCTGACGGTGTGGCTGTCCACCGCCCGGATGCGGGCGGAGGGACAGGGGCCGACCGTCATCATCACCTCCAACGCCCAGTACCTGTACTGGACGCCGGCGCAGATGGTGGCGCATCACAGCTCCGGCGGTTGCAATCTGCTGCCGGGGGACCTGCTGGGCACCGGCACCATCTCCGGCCCGACCCGGGCGCAGCTCAGCAGCCTGCTGGAGCTGACCATGGGCGGGCGGGAGCCGGTGACGCTGCCGAACGGCGAGCAGCGCGGCTTCCTCGCCGACGGCGACGAGGTCACCTTCACCGCCCGGTGCCGGCGCGACGGCTTCGTGCCGATCGGCTTCGGCGCCTGCACCGGCACCATCGTTCTCTGATCCGAAACCCGAGACCGGACCATGCCCAAGCTCATCGACATCTCGATCCCGCTGGAGAACGACGTTCCGGCCGACCCGCCGTTCCAGAAGGTCTCGATCAGCTATCGCGCCCATGAGGAGACGGCGCGCGAGATCGCCTTCGTGTTCCCGGGGCTGAAGCCGGAGCAACTGCCCGACGGCATGGGCTGGGCGGAGGAGAGGGTCGCGATCTCGACCCACAACGGCACCCATCTCGATGCGCCCTGGCACTACCACCCGACGATGGATGGCGGCAAACGCGCCATCACCATCGACGAGGTGCCGCTCGAATGGTGCTTCCAGCCCGGCATCAAGCTGGACTTCCGGCACTTGGCCGACGGCCATATCGTCACCCCGGCCGAGATCGACGCGGAGCTGGCGCGGATCGGCCACACCCTCAAGCCGCTCGAGATCGTGCTGGTCAACACCCGGGCCGGCGCCCGCTACGGCGAGGCCGACTATGTCGACAGCGGCTGCGGCATGGGCCGCGACGCCACGCTGCACATATTGAACCAGGGCATCCGCCTGGTCGGCACCGATGGCTGGAGCTGGGACGCGCCGTTCAGCCACACGGCCAGACGCTTCAAGGAGACCGGCGACGCCAGCCTGATCTGGGAAGGCCACAAGGCCGGCCGCGACATCGGTTACTGCCACCTGGAGAAGCTGCACAATCTCGAGGCGCTGCCGTCCAAGGGCTTCACCGTCAGCTGCTTCCCGGTGAAGATCCGCGCCGCCTCGGCCGGCTGGACCCGGGCGGTCGCGATCCTGCCGGATTAGTAAACTCGTTCCTTCGGCGGGATCGACGCGACCTCGTTGGACAGCGGCTGCATGTGCACCGGGCGATAGTCCAGGCGGACCTGCCCGTCCTCATCCAGCCAGGCCAGCGTGTGCTTCAGCCAGGCCGCGTCGTCCCGCTTCGGGAAGTCCTCCCGGGCATGGGCGCCGCGGCTTTCGGTGCGGCCGATGGCGGAGTGCAGGCTGACTGTCGCCTGCTGCAGCATGTTGTCCAGCTCCAGCGCCTCGGCCAGGTCGGTGTTGAACACCATCGACCGGTCGGCCAGGCCGAGGTCGGACCGCATCGGGCCGGTGACCTCGTTCAGCTTGCCCAGGCCCTCTTCCATCAAGGGGCCGTCGCGGAACACGGCGCAGTGCCGCTGCATGATGCGTTGCATCGCCAGCCGGATGTCGCCGGCGCTGCTGCCGCCCTTGGCCCAGCGCACCCGGTCCAGCCGGGCGATCGCCTTGTCGGTCGCCGCCGCTGGCAGGGGCGCGTGGCTCTCGCCCGGCCGCAGCGTGTCGACCGCCCGGTGCGCTGCCGCCCGGCCGAACACGATGATGTCGAGCAGCGAGTTCGACCCCAGCCGGTTGGCGCCGTGCACCGAGACGCAGGCCGCTTCGCCGATCGCCATCAGCCCGCGGACCACGGCCTCGGGGTCGCCGTCGCGGATCGTGGTGGCTTCGCCATGCCGGTTGGTCGGCACCCCGCCCATGTTGTAGTGCACGGTCGGCAGCACCGGGATCGGCTCGCGCGTCACATCGACCCCGGCGAAGATCTTCGCGGTCTCGCTGATGCCGGGCAGCCGCTGGTGCAGCACCTCGGCCCCGAGATGCTCGAGATGCAGCAGGATGTGGTCCTTCTGCGGGCCGCAGCCGCGCCCCTCGTTGATCTCGATCGTCATCGAGCGGCAGACCACGTCGCGCCCGGCCAGGTCGCGCGCGGTCGGGGCATAGCGCTCCATGAAGCGCTCGCCTTCGCTGTTGGTGAGATAGCCGCCCTCGCCGCGCGACCCCTCGGTGATCAGGCAGCCGGAGCCGTAGATGCCGGTCGGGTGGAACTGGGTGAACTCCATGTCCTCCAGCGGCAGGCCGGCGCGCAGGGCCATGGCGTTGCCGTCGCCGGTGCAGCTGTGCGCCGCGGTGCAGGAGAAGTAGACCCGGCCGTAGCCGCCGGTCGCCAGCACCGTGCGGTGGGCGCGGAAGCGGTGCAGCGTGCCGTCCTCGACATTCCAGGCCAAGAGGCCGCGGCAGGCGCCGTCCTCGTCCATCAAGAGGTCGAGCGCGACGTATTCGACGAAGAACTCGGTGCGGTGGGCCAGGCACTGCTGGTACAGCGTGTGCAGGATGGCGTGGCCGGTGCGGTCGGCCGCGGCGCAGGTCCGCCGCGCCATCTGCTTGCCGTAGTCCAGCGTCTGGCCGCCGAAGGGGCGCTGGTAGATCCGGCCGTCCTCGGTGCGTGAGAACGGGACGCCGAACTGCTCCAGCTCCAGCACCGCCGGCGCCGCCTCGCGGCACATGTATTCGATGGCGTCCTGGTCACCGAGCCAGTCGGAGCCCTTGACCGTGTCGTACATATGGAAGCGCCAGTTATCGCCGTCGCCCATGTTGCCCAGCGATGCCGCCATGCCGCCCTGCGCCGCCACGGTGTGGCTGCGGGTGGGGAACACCTTGGTGACGCAGGCGGTCTTCAGCCCCGACGCCGCCATGCCGAGCGCGGCGCGCATCCCGGCGCCGCCGGCGCCGACGATGACCACGTCGTGGCTGTGGTCGATGATGGTGTAGGCCTGGGTCATGACGATGCTCCCGAAGGCTTGGCCCTGGTCGCCAGCGCCAGGATCAGGTCGATCGCCAGGGCCAGGGTGACGGCGGTGCCGCCGACCACGAACAGCAGCCGGTAGTCCCCGCCGGTGTGGTTGAACAGATAGGACAGGCCGTAGGCGGCCATGGCCTGGAACAGGGCGAAGCTGGTGGTGGCCCGGCCCCAGGCCGCCCGCTGCGCCTCGGCGCCATGCGGGATCAGCTCATGGATGCGGCCCAGCACCAGCGGCACGATGCCGGGGGTGAAGCCGCCGATGATGACGCAGGACACGATCAGCACCGCCGGTTCGCTGCTGAAGGCCGGCAGCGACGCGGCGACCGCCTCGATCAGGAACGAGACCCGCAGCGCCGGGCCGAAGCCGGCGCGGTCCGCCATGTGCCCGGCCAGCAGCGGCCCGACGATGGCGCCCAGCCCGTACAGCACCCAGTAGGCGGAGCCGACGGCGACGCCCTGGCCCAGGCCGCGCGCCACGAAGTCGACGACGAAGACCATATGCGGCACCAGGGCGACGGCGTTCAGGCCGTATTCCAGCATCAGCGCCGGGATGGCGATGGAATGCCGGGCGCGGCCGGGGCCATGCGACGGGGCAGGAGCCGCCGCGGCCGCGTCGGTCTTCGGCCAGGCCGCCCAGCTGACCAGGGTCAGCACGCCGGACAGCGCCGCCAGCCCGTACCAGCTTTCGCGCAGGCCCTGCTGCAGCAGCAGCGGCACCAGCGTGCCCGAGGCGGCGATGCCCAGGCCGACCCCGGCGAAGATCATGCCGCCGACGATGCCGCGCTTGCCCGGGGCGGTGTGCGGCAGCACGGTCGAGGCGGCGAGCACCATGATCACGCCGCCGCTCAACCCCGCCAGGAAGCGCCAGGCGAAGAACCACAGGAAGGCGACCGGGACGGAGCAGGCGAGGCAGGACAGCGTCGCCAGCACCATGGTGCCGCGCAGCGCCGGCACCGCCCCGGTCCGGGCCGCGATCGGCCGCGCCAGCAGGGCGCCGGCGAGGTAGCCGGCCAGGTTGGCCGCGCCGAGATAGACGACGTCGGACGGGCTGAACCACTCCGCGGCGATCAGCGCCGGGATCAGCGGCGTGTAAGCGAAGCGCGCCAGCCCCAGCCCGACCAGCGAGGCGCACAGCCCTGCCGTGGCGAAGCGCCAGACGGAACCGGCCGGCTGCGGATGATGGCGGCCCCGGCCATGGGGGCGGCGGCTGTCGATCGCGGTGTGCATGCCCCTAAGCTAGGCGCGCTGCCTCACCGGCGGTAGCGATCAGTTTAGATGAAAAGCCATCACGATCAGCGATGGCTTCGGGCCAGCGCCAGCGGCTCCCCCAGCCGGACGGCCGGGGATGGCCGGGCGATCTGCAGGAAGGCGGACAGGGCGCTGGACGGATGGGCATCGGCACGACGGACGAAGACCGTGTCGACCCGCTCGGTCCAGGCCGGTGGCGAGAAGGCGCGGATGCGGCGGTCGCGCAGCGCCTGGGTGACCACGCCCCTGGGCAGCAGCGAGATGCCCATGCCGGCGGCGACGCAGCCGATGATGCCGTCCAGCGTGCCGATCTCGATCACCCGGACCTTGACGATGCCCTGCGCCGCCAGGATGCTTTCAAGCCGCTGGCGGTAGGAGCAGTCGGACCGGAAGGCGACGATCCTGAGGTCGGGCATGGCGCCGAGGTCGTCGAGGCTTTCGATCCCCGGTGCCGCGACGATCGCCATCTCCTCGGCGAACACCGTCTCCGCCGTCAGCTCCGGGTGGTCGACCGGGCCGGCGACGAAGGCGCCGTCCAGCTCGCGCGCGATCACCGCCCGGGTCAGCCAGGGCGTGGTGCCGGTGGTCAGCGACAGGTCGACCTGGGGATAGGCCTGGGTATAGGCGGCCAGCACCTCCGGCAGGCGCAGCCCGGCGGTGGTCTCCATGCTGCCGATCGACAGCGGCCCGCGCGGCGTGCCGTCATCCTGCGCCGCCCGTTTGGCCTGGCGGATCAGATCGGCGATCTGCACCGCGAAGGGGCGCAGGCGCCGGCCGGCCGCGGTCAGGGTGACGCCGCGGCTGTGGCGGTCGAACAGGGCGACGCCCAGCTCCTCCTCCAGCTGCCGCAGCCGTGCCGTGACATTCGACTGGACGGTGTGCAGTTCCGTGGCGGCGCGGCCGATGCCGCCGGTGCGGGCGACGGCCTCGAAGATCCTCAGATCCTTGTCGTTCACGATGCGCCTCCGGCCAACCCCGACAGCATGCATATCGGGTGCCACCCCGTGGCAAGCAAAGACTGGCTGTGCGGCCCTCGCCACCTCCGCCACGCTGGATCAGCCCGGCAGCAGGCTCCGCATCGCCGCGGCGGTCTCGATCGCCGCCGCGACATCCTCGTCGTCGTCGCCGTCCTCGACATGCCACAGCGCCGACAACACCGCCTGGGCGAAGGCCCAGCGCAGGATGCGGTCCTCGGGCAGGCCGAGCGTCGCGGCGAAGATCCGCGCCCGGCCTGCGATGGTGCGCGGGTCGTTGTACAGGTCACGGGCCTTGCCCGGGTTGCGCAGGCTGGTGCCGGTCTCATAGGCCAGCTCGCCGATCACGCCCTTGGGGTCGATGATCAGCCAGCCGCGGTCGCCGCCGTCCAGCACGTTCTCGTGGTGCAGGTCGCCATGCAGCAGGAAGCGCCGGCCCTGGGTGGCGCAGAGGTCCATGAACTCCGCCTCGGCCCGGTCCAGCAAGTCGGTTGGCACTTCGGTGTTCGGCTCACCGGCGCGATAGCGGGCGAAGGCCTGGCCCCAATCCTCCACCGTCGGCCACGGGCCGGGCGGCGGGTCGTCCTGGTGCAGGTCTGCGATCACCCGGCACAGGATGCGCACGGCCTCGTCGTCCCGGCCGGCCAGCACGGTCCCGGTCAGCTCCGTCCCCGGCAAGGCCCGTTCCAGCAGCACGGCGTTGTGCTCATGGCCCAGCACCCGCACGGCGCTGCGGCCGCGATAATGCGCCAGCATCACCGGGCCCAGCGCCTCGTCGCTGCCGGGCTTCAGCACCTTCAGCACGGCGCGATACAGGCCGCGGCGGACGAAGGCGACATGGGCGCCGTTGCGCTCCACCGCCTCGCCATCGGCCTCCAGATCCCACCGGTCGAGCCACAGCTCGACCGGTGTCATCGCGCTGGTCATGGTTTCCAGGCCAGCATCGCCTCCAGTACCCGGCGCAGCACCGCCTGCAGCGGCTTGGCGCGCTCCGCCTGATAGGTGAAGGGCGGGTCCTCATCCATGTAGTGGCGCTCGGCCAGCTCCATCTGCAGCGCGTGGACGCCCTGCTGCGGCTGGCCGTAATGGCGGGTGATGATGCCGCCCTTGAACCGGCCGTCCACCACATGGGTGAAGCCCTCGGCCGTGCGGCAGATCTCGGCGATGCGGTCCTTCAGCGCCGGGGCCGCCGAGGCGCCGGCGTTGCTGCCGAGGTTGAGGTCGGGCAGCAGCCCGTCGAACAGCCGCGGCACCCGCGACCGGATCGAATGCGCGTCATACAGCAGGGCGTAGCCATGCTGCGCCTTGATCCGCTCCAGCTCCGCCGCCAGGGCGGCGTGATACGGCTTCCACACCGTCTCGATCCGCTGGGCGATGTCGGCCGCATCCGGCTCCGCGCCGGGCTGGTAGAGCGGCCTTCCGTCGAAATTGATGGTCGAGCACAGGCCGGTGGTGGCCTGGCCGGGATACAGGCTCTGGTCGTCCGTCGGGCGGTTCAGGTCGACGACATAGCGCGATTGCACCGCCTGGATGATGCTGACGCCCAGCCCTTCGGCGAAGCCGTACAGCCGGTCGAGATGCCAGTCGGTGTCGCGCAGCAGCTGGCCTTCCGGCGTGAACCTCGCCCGGATCGCATCCGGGACCCCGGTGCCGACATGGGGAATGCTCAACAGCAGGGGCGCGGTGCCCTGGTGCAGGCGGAACGCATCCATCACGCGGCCCTCTTCGCGGTGCTCGGCAGCAGCCCGGCGGCGTCGGCCAGGAAGGTGCCGGCCTGGACCAGCCGCTTCGCCGCCTCGATGTCGGGGGCGAAGAAGCGGTCCTCGTCCCATTTCCGCACCTTGGCCCGGATGACGGCGACCGCCGCCTCGATCCGCTCGGCGCTGCGCAGCGGGCGGTGGAAGTCGATGCCCTGCGCCGCGGCCAGCAGCTCGACGCCGACGATCACGGCGGTGTTCTCGGCCATGTCGCCCAGGCGCCGGGCGGCGTGGGTCGCCATCGACACATGGTCTTCCTGGTTGGCCGAGGTCGGCAGGCTGTCGACCGAGCTCGGATGCGCCAGGCTCTTGTTCTCGCTCGCCAGCGCCGCGGCGGTGACATGGGCGATCATGAAGCCGGAATTGACGCCGGGGTCGGACACCAGGAAGGGCGGCAGGCCGGACAGGTTGCTGTCGGTCAGCAGCGCGATCCGGCGCTCCGACATGGCGCCGATCTCGGCGATCGCCAGGGCCAGGTTGTCGGCGGCGAAGGCCACCGGCTCGGCGTGGAAGTTGCCGCCGGAGATGACGTCGCCGGTCTCCGGGAACACCAGCGGGTTGTCGGACACGGCGTTGGCCTCGATCTCCAGCACCTTGGCGGCGTGGCGGATCTGGTCGAGGCAGGCGCCCATCACCTGGGGCTGGCAGCGCAGGGAGTAGGGATCCTGCACCCGGTCGTCATTCTCGACATGCGAGGCGCGGATGGCACTGTGGTCGAGCAGGCCGCGCAGCGTCGCCGCCACCTCGATCTGGCCCGGCTGGCCGCGCCATTCGTGGATGCGGGCATCGAACGGCGCGTCGGAGGCGCGGGCGGCGTCGACCGACATGGCGCCGGCGACCAGGCCGGCGGCGAACACCTCTTCCGCCGCGAACAGGCCGAACAGGGCCAGCGCGGTCGAGACCTGGGTGCCGTTCAGCAGGGCCAGGCCCTCCTTCGGCGCCAGCGTCAGCGGCTTCAGGCCGATCTGGCGCAGCGCGTCGGCCGCCGGCCAGCGCTTGCCCTTGAGCCGGACCTCGCCTTCGCCCAGCAGCGCGGCGGACATGTGGGCGAGGGGGGCGAGGTCGCCGGAGGCGCCGACCGAGCCCTTGGCCGGGATGCAGGGATAGGCGCCGGCGTTGAGCAGCGCCTGCAGCGCCTCGATCACCGCCCAGCGCACGCCGGACCGGCCGCGGGCGAGTCCGTTGAGCTTGAGCGCCAGGATCAGCCGGACCACGGCATCGTCCAGCAGCGGGCCGGTGCCGACCGCGTGGGACAGCACCAGGTTGGTCTGCAGCTGCTCCAGCCGGTCGGTCGGGATCCGGGTCTGGGCCAGCTTGCCGAAGCCGGTGTTGATGCCGTAGGCGGTGCGGTTCTCGGCGACGATCGCGGCGACCGTGGCGGCGCCGGCCTCGACCCCGTCCCGGCAGGCGGGATCGAGCCGGACGGCGCCGTCGCCGCGGGCGATGGCGCGAAGCTGGGCCAGCGTCAGCCTGCCGGCGGTGAAGATGATATCGGCCATGTCAGTACAGCCTGTCCCGGTAGGAGGTTTCGAGCCCGGTCTGGACCTCGTCCGAATCCAGTCCCTTGATCTGGTCGGCGAGAATCCTGCCCAGGGTCGGGAAGCTGCGGCGTTCGATCTGGGCTGCCGGATCCCACAGCCGGGACCGGATCAGCGCCTTGCCGCAATGAAAATACAGTTCGTCCACCGTGACCTTGAGGGCGGAGGTCGGGACCTTGCCGTCCACCGCCATCGGCTCCAGCAGCGCCGGATCGCTGGTGATCACGGCGCCGCCGTTGACCCGCAGCGTCTCGTTGACGCCCGGCACGAAGAACACCAGCCCGACCTTCGGATTCTCCAGCACGTTGGAGAGGCTGTCGCACAGGTTGTTGCCGCGCCGGTCGGGGATCAGCAGGGTCTTGCGGTCGACCACCGCGACGAAGCCGGGCGCATCGCCGCGGGGCGAGGCGTCGGCGCTGCCGTCCGCCCCGGCCGTGGCGATGACCAGGAAGGGCGACAGGCCGATGAAGGCGCAGGCGTGCGGGTCGATCCGGTCCAGGATCTTGTTCCGGACCAGATCGCTCGGCTCGGGGTATCGGCCGCGGAGGTCGGTCTCGTCCTGGAGGGTCAGGGCGCCGTGAGCGGCTCCGTCATGCATTGGTGTCCTCCAGCATCGGCAGCTTCATGCCCTGTTCCCGGGCACAGTCGCGGGCGATGTCGTAGCCCGCATCGGCATGCCGCATGACGCCGGTTCCCGGATCGTTGGTCAACACCCGCTCCAGCCGGCGGGCCGCATCGGCGGTGCCGTCGGCGACGATCACCATGCCGGCGTGCTGGCTGTAGCCCATGCCGACGCCGCCGCCATGGTGCAGGCTGACCCAGGTGGCACCCGACGCCGTGTTCAGCAGGGCGTTCAAGAGCGGCCAGTCGGACACGGCGTCGGACCCGTCCTGCATCGCCTCGGTCTCGCGGTTCGGGCTGGCGACCGAGCCGCTGTCCAGGTGGTCGCGGCCGATCACGATCGGTGCCTTCAGCTCGCCCTTGGCCACCATCTCGTTGAAGGCGAGGCCCAGCCGGTGCCGCTGGCCCAGGCCGACCCAGCAGATGCGCGCCGGCAGGCCCTGGAAGGCGATGCGCTCGCGCGCCATGTCCAGCCAGTTGTGCAGGTGGGCGTCGTCGGGGATCAGCTCCTTCACCTTCTGGTCGGTCTTGTAGATGTCCTCCGGGTCGCCGGACAGGGCGGCCCAGCGGAACGGGCCGATGCCGCGGCAGAACAGCGGTCGGATATAGGCCGGGACGAAGCCGGGGAAGTCGAAGGCGTTGTCGACGCCGACATCCTGGGCCATCTGGCGGATGTTGTTGCCGTAGTCCAGCGTCGGGATGCCCATGGCGTGGAGCTCCAGCATCGCCCGGACATGCGCCGCCATGCTCTCCTTGGCCGCGCGCACCACGCCTTCGGCATCGGTCAGGCGGCGGGATTCCGCCTCGGCCCAGGTCCAGCCCGCCGGCAGGTAGCCGTTCAGCGGGTCATGCGCCGAGGTCTGGTCGGTCACCACGTCCGGGCGCCAGGCCGGGTCGTTTTTCGCGCGGCGCGCGATCTCCGGAAAGATCTCGGCGGCGTTGCCCAGAAGGCCGACCGACACGGCGCGGCCCTGGGCCTTCGCCTCGTTCACGATCGCCATCGCCTCGTCCAGCGTCTCGGCCTTGCGGTCGACATAGCGGGTGGCCAGGCGGCGCTCGATCCGGCTGGCCTGGCATTCGACCGCGATCATCGACGCGCCGGCCATGGTCGCGGCCAGCGGCTGCGCCCCGCCCATGCCGCCCAGCCCGCCGGTCAGCACCCAGCGGCCCTTCAGGTTGCCGTCGAAATGCTGGCGGCCGACCTCGGCGAAGGTCTCGTAGGTGCCCTGGACGATGCCCTGGCTGCCGATATAGATCCAGGAGCCGGCCGTCATCTGGCCGTACATCATCAGGCCCTTGGCGTCGAGTTCGCGGAAATGCTCCCAGGTCGCCCAGTGCGGCACCAGGTTGGAATTGGCGATCAGCACCCGCGGCGCGTCGGTGTGGGTGCGGAAGATGCCGACCGGCTTGCCGGACTGGACCAGCAGGGTCTCGTCCGGGGCGAGGTCCTTCAGGCTGCGGACGATGGTGTCGTAGGACGCCCAGTTGCGGGCCGCCTTGCCGATGCCGCCATAGACCACCAGCTCGTCCGGGTTCTCGGCCACGTCGGGGTCGAGATTGTTCATCAGCATGCGCAGGGCGGCCTCGGCCTGCCAGGTGCGGCAGCTCATCTCCGTCCCGTGCGGCGCCCGGATGACGCGGCGGTTGGCGGTGGTGGTCACGGCAAGGCCTCCCTGTTGAATTGGCAATGGCGCTCGATTGGTATAGGGTTGTATATACAAGCTGTGCGAGGACGACAAGAGCCTCGGAAGACCATGATGGACGCCCCGCGATGACCGTGCTGCTCGACGAGCCGCTGCCGCTGTACCGCAAGGTCAAGGCGATGATCCTGCGTGCGATCGAGGCCGGGGAATGGCTGGAGAACGGGCGCCTGCCGTCGGAGAACGAGCTGGTGAAGTCGCTCGGCATCAGCCGGATGACGATCCACCGGGCGCTGCGCGAGCTGACCGAGGCCGGGGTGCTGGTGCGGGTGCAGGGCGTCGGCACCTTCGTCGCCGGGGCCAAGCCCGAGGCGCCGCTGATGGAGATCCGCAGCATCGCCGACGATGTCCGCGCCCGCGGCCACGCCCACAGCGCCGCGGTGATGCTGCTGCGGCCGGAATCGGCGACGGCGGAGACGGCGGCGCGGCTGGAGGTGCCCGAGGGCACCGCCATCGCCCATTCGATCCTGATCCATCACGAGGACCACGTGCCGATCCTGCTGGAAGACCGGCTGGTGCGGCTCGACTCGGCGCCGCACTACCTGGCGCAGGACTTTACCCGGATCACGCCGCATGACTATCTGATGCAGGCGGCGCCGATGCCGGATGGCGAGCATGTGGTCGAGGCGGTGCTGGCCGAGCCGTGGGAGCGCGAGCACCTGAAGATCGGCCGGCACGAGCCCTGCCTGCTGATCCATCGCCGCACCTGGTCGTCCGGCCGCCTGGTCAGCGTCGCCCGGCTGCTGTTTCCCGGCTCGCGCTACCGCATCGGCGGGCGCTTCACCAGCCGGCCGGCATCTCCCAGCCCCTGAGCCAGCCTTCGATCGGGGCGAGGTCGAACGGGGCCTCGCCCTCGCGGCCGATCGGCAGCAGCGGGCGCAGCGCGCGCCAGGGATCGCGCAGGCCCCGGCCGAGCCCGTCGACCGGCAGGTCGCGGCGGGCGATCGCCCACACCGCCACCGCCGCCTCGACCGCCACGGCCGACCAGGCGGCGTCGAGCTGGCGCTCGGCCTCCTCGACCGCGAAGGGCGCCATGCCGCCGACATCCTCGACCCCGTCGCAGACCTGGCCGCGATAGTGTAGCGCCACCGGCTGGGCGGCGATGCGGACGGCGGCGCCCTTGGCCGCGGCGATGTGGCCGAGATTGAGGAACTGCACCCCGCCGCTGGCCCCGCCTTCGGCCGCGAGCCCGGCGGGCAGGCCGCTGAAGGACGGCCATTGCAGCTTGTGCACCCGCTCGCCCGAGGCCTCGACGGCCTTGGCGACGGCCAGGCGCAGCGCGTCGAGCGACAGCGCCAGCAGCGTCGTCTCCATGCTGCCATGCGAGACCACGGCGCCGGTGGCACGATCGACCAGCGGGTTGTCGGCGACCGCGTTCAGCTCGCGCTCCCACACGCTCCAGGCCCAGGCCAGGGTGGCGCGGGCGGCACCGTTGATCTGCGGCGCGCAGCGCAGGCTCAAGGGGTCCTGCAGCAGGCGCGGGGCGCCGGGCTGCCACAGCACGCTGTCCTGCAGCAGCCGGCGCAGGGCGCGGCCGGAGGCGGCGTGGCCGGGCTGGGGATGGGCGTCCTCGACCACCGCCGACCAGGCGCCGGGATTGCCGCGGAAGCCCTCCAGCGACAGCGCCGCGGCGAGGTCGAGCGCGTCGAGCAGCCGCTGCGCCTCGGCCAGCGCCAGCGCCCCGGCGGCGAGGGTCAGGGCGTTGCTGTTGAGCAGCGACATCGCCTCCTTCGCCGCCAGCCCGTCCAGCGGCGGCGGCATGATGTGGCCGTCAAGCCCGGGCCCGTCGGAGCCGCGGCCGACCAGCGGCAGCGCCAGCTGCGACAGCGCGACGATGTCCGAGGCGCCGACCGAGCTGCCGTAGCGCACGTCGGGCGCCGCCCCGGCATTGGCGCGGCCGAGCTGGGCCTCGCACAGCGCCGGGCGCACGCCGGACCAGCCCCGGGCATAGCCGTTCAGCAGCACCGCCAGCGCGGCGCGGGCGGTGTGGGCCGGCACCTTGCCGCCGGGGGCGCGGGTGGCGTGGCCGGTCAGCACCCGGACATTGAAGTCGGCCTCGCGCCGCGGGTCGATGGCGAAGTCCTTCTGCGACCCGAAGCCGGTGGTGATGCCATAGGCCGGCACCCCGGCCTCGACGATGCGGTCGACCACGGCGCGCGCCTCGCCGATCCGAATCCAGGCGGCGTCGGACAGGGCTAGCCGGGTGGCGCCGGCGGCGAAGCGGGCCAGCGCCGCGATGCCGAGGCTGTCGCCGTCGAGGGTCAGGAAGGCCGTGTCGGCCGCGGGCATATGGGTCATGGCAGGGAGGGCTCGGTGTGATCCTGCGCGGATCAATAGGGCGGGGCGGGCCGTTATGCCGACAGCCGAACGTCGTCGGCTGTCTCGCCGGCGACAGGGCCCTGTCGCCGCCGTGCAAAAAAGATCGCGGCGGGATGTCGGAACGGGCGCCGCCCGTTCGTTCTTGGGGGGAAGGCCCTCGCCCGGGACGACAGGGAATGGGGATGGAGGGCCGGAAACCGGCTTCAAAGCGAAAGGACTGCATCATGGCCAAGAACACGATCTGCGTCTGGTACGACAAGGAGGCCGAGGCTGCGGCCCGCTTCTACGCGGAGACCTTTCCCGACAGCGCGGTCGGTCGCGTCCACCGCTCCCCCAGCGACTACCCCTCCGGCAAGAAGGGCGACGTGCTGCTGGTGGAGTTCACGGTGGCCGGCGTCGCCTGCGTCGGCCTCAACGGCGGCCCCACGCCCAAGCACAGCGAGGCCTTCTCGTTCCAGATCTCCACCGAGACCCAGGAAGAGACGGACCGGTACTGGAACGCCATCGTCGGCAATGGCGGCACGGAGAATGTGTGCGGCTGGTGCCGGGACAAATGGGGCATCTTCTGGCAGATCACGCCGCGCGTGCTGATGGAGGCGATGGCGGCCGGCGGCGATGAAGCCCGGCGCGCCTTCGAGGCGATGATGCAGATGGGCAAGATCGACGTCGCCGCGATCGAGGCCGCGCGCCGCGGCTGACGGTCCCACCCCGGGGGGCGCCAGGCCGGCCCGGTTCGCGGCCGCCCCCCGCAACATTCGCTTGGCGGCGCCGGGCCGGGCGGCGATGCTGCCGGCCATGGAACCCACCCCTCTCACCTATCCCCACCCGACCGCGCCGGAGCCCGGCGTGCCGGTCGAGGTCGCCCCCGGCCTGCTGTGGCTGCGCTTCCCGCTGCCGATGGCGCTGAACCACGTCAACCTCTGGCTGCTCGCCGACGATGATGGTGGCTGGACCCTGGTCGACGCCGGCATCGGCAACGCCGTGTCGCGCGAGATCTGGGACGGGCTGATCGCCGGCCCGCTGGCGGACAAGCCGATCACCCGGGTGCTGGTCACCCACATGCACCCCGACCACATCGGCCTGGCCGGCTGGCTGTGCGAGCGCTTCGCCGCCCCGCTGGTGATGACCCTGGCGGAATACGCCACGGCCCGCGCCACCTGGTCGGACGACCGGCCGGAGGTGTCGGCCGCCCACGCCGCCTTCTACCGCGCCGCCGGCCTGCCGCAGGAGGCGGTGGAGATGGTGGAGGCGCGCGGCAACGTCTACCGCCGCGGCGTGTCGCCGATCCCGGTCGCCGCCCACCGCATCCGCGACGGCGGGACCTTGCGCGTCGGCGGCGACCCCTGGCGGGTGATGGTGGGCGAGGGCCATTCCGCCGAGATGGCCTGCCTGTACAGCGCCCGGCGCGGGATCCTGATCTCGGCCGACCAGGTGCTGCCGAAGATCAGCCCCAATGTCTCGGTGTGGCCGTCCGAGCCCGAGGCCGACCCTCTCGCCGATTTCCTGCGCAGCCTGGTGGGCTTGCGGCAGCTGCCGGCGGAGACGCTGGTGCTGCCGTCGCACGGCATCCCGTTCTTCGGGCTGCATCAGCGGATCGACTGGCTGGCGGCGCATCATGCCGAGCGGCTGGCCCTGACGCGGGAGCTGTGCCGCAAGCCGTCGACGGTGGCGGAGCTGATGGCGGCGATGTTCCACCGCGCGCTGGACCGGCAGCAGATGATGTTCGCGGTGGGCGAGGCCTCGGCCCATCTCAACCGCCTGGTCGCGTCCGGCGAGATCGTCCGCGAGACCGGCGCGGACGGCGTGTGGCGCTTCATCGGGCGGTGAGGGCAGGGAGGTCGGGAGGGGAAGAGGGCTTCGCCCTCTCCCCGGGGTGAGGGCGCGGGACCAGATTGTCTGAGTCCCCCCTCCCCCCGCGGGAGGGGGTAGGGGGAGGGGGGTCTCTCGGCCCGAGCCGGCCCTCTCAGGAACCGGATGCCGCAAGCCCATCGGCGCGCGGACGCGCGCAGACCCCTCCCCCTACCCCCTCCCGCAAGGGGGGGGAGTAAGGAAAGCTGCGGTCGAGCGGGCGGGTGGGCAGGCCATGCCGCCCCCTCAACTGCTGTCCGACTGCGGCGGCTTCCGGACCGGCGGCGCAGGCCCGCCCGGCAGCTCCCAGGGCGGGCGGTCGAGCCGTTCCTGGGTCTCGATGTCGTGCCAGCCGGTGACGACGCCCGGCGCCTTCGCGGACGGCTTGAGGTACCAGTAGCGGCCGGCAGCCTCGCCCTCCTGGGGCCAGAAGCACGGGCCGGCCGGGTCGGGCGGATCCTCCGCGCCGCGATCCTCCGCGCCGCGATCCTCCTGCTTCAGCCGCCGGTAGGACTCCCAGTCGGCGCCGGAATATCCCGGATCCAGCCAGGCCGGGTCGGGGTGGATGCCCATGTCTCGGCACAGGTGGAAGACGATCTCCTCCAGCGGATGCTCGGCCAAAGCGAGGCCGGCATCGATCTCCGGGTCCTCGACCAGCCGTTCCCACAGCTTGGCCACCCCGGCCTTGGCCTGCTCGGTGTCCGGCCCGCGGTCGTCGGCGAGCGAGCAGACGACGGCGCGGGCCACCTGGCGGCGGCGCCCGGCCTTGTCCTCGGCCCGGGCGCGGCTGCCAGCGGCGGCCTTGTCGGCCTCCTCGCGGCGCTGGCGGGCGAGCTGGGCCTGCAGCGCCACGGCACGGCGCACGCCGCGGGCGGCGCGGTCGAAGGCCAGCCCGAACTCCTTGGCCTTGGCGGCGTCATCGGCCCTGGCGGCGGACAGCAGGGCCTGGTGCATGATCTCCGCCTGCTCCATCGCCATCTCGGCCAGCCGGTCGAGTTTTTGGGCACCCCGCTCCGCCCGATCCCGGTCGGGATCGGCTGGGGCGACCTCAGCGCCTGCGGTGACGGAGTGCGGCTCGTTCATGGAACATATCATGAACAAGATCGAGGATTAAGGATAGTGCACAAAGTGTGACCCTTAACTTCCCCCGTCATCCCCGCGGAAGCGGGGATCTCGACACCGCCTGAACGGAAAGAGATTCCCGCTTTCGCGGGAATGACGACGAGAGACGAGTGCCGGAACCCCGTGCCCCGGCCGGCGCCGGAGCGTAGGCTGAGGCATCCGAATCCAGGCGCGGAGCCATGCCATGCAGATCTCGTTCAAGGGCCGGAGGGTCGTGGTGGCGGGCGGCAGCCGCGGCATCGGCCGGTCGATCGCCCTGGCCTTCGCGGCGGAGGGCGCCGATGTCGCGGTCTGCGCCCGGGGCGCGCCGGGCCTCGCGGCGATCGAGGACGAGCTGAAGCGGCAGGGCGGGACGGTCTTCGCCATGGCCTGCGACCTCGGCGAGGCCACGGCCGCCGAGCGCTTCGTGACGGCGGCCGCCGGCGCGCTCGGCGGCATCGACGTCCTGGTCAACAACGCGTCGGGTCTCGGCTCGACGGATGACGAGGCCGGCTGGCTCGCCAGCGTCAACGTCGACCTGATGGCGACGGTGCGCGCCACCCGGGCGGCCATCCCGTTCCTGGAGCAGGCTGGCCCGGAGAAGGCGGGCCCGGAGCAGGCGAGCCTGGCGCAGGCGGGCCTGGCCGCGGGGGGCGGCGCCATCATCAACATCTCGTCGATCTCCGGCCTCAGCGCGGTGCCGCGGTCGCTGCCCTACGCCGCGGTCAAGGCGGCGCTGGTCAACTACACGATGGGCCAGGGGCTGGCGCTGGCGCCGAAGCGCATCCGGGTGAACGCCATCGCGCCCGGCTCGATCGAGTTCCCGGGCGGCGGGTGGGAGAGGCGCAGGACGTCCGACCCCCAACTCTACCAGCGCACGCTCGACCACATCCCCTGGGGGCGGTTCGGGACGCCGGAGGAGATCGCCAAGGTCGCGCTGTTCCTGGCGAGCGACATGGCGAGCTGGGTGACGGGACAGACCATCGTGGTCGACGGTGGGCAGGTGCTGAGCTGAAGGGAGCTATGTGTGGAGGTTTGCCGTGGCGGTGCCCGTGGGTCTCCGGGTGCCGGGATCGCGCCGCATCGCGGCGCCATCGCTTTGAGACGAATCGCCTCCGAAAGTGCTGACGATAATGTATGCAGTCTGCAATAATGCGCTGTGCACGGCGGGGATTGGATATTATGGCAGGACATGGCGAGATAGAGGTTCCCGCGAATGTTCTCGATGCCGCGCGGAGGCCGACGTTTGTCGACGTGTTCGCGGGCTGTGGCGGCCTAAGCCTAGGATTGAAGCGCGCTGGCTGGCGAGGCCTATTCGCCATCGAGCGGGACGCGTTCGCGTTCGAGACACTTTCGACCAATTTCGCCGACGGCCGTGGCGCCCTATCCTATAGCTGGCCACAGGGAATCGCACGGCAACCGTGGGATATTGCTCAGCTGCTCAGCAGCAACGAAGTCGAACTGCGCGGTCTTGCCGGGTCAGTGGATCTGCTCGCGGGTGGGCCCCCTTGCCAAGGCTTCTCGCACGCTGGGCGACGGCGCCCCGACGATCCACGCAATCAGCTGTTTGAAGCCTATCTGGAACTGGTCGGCATGGTCCGCCCACGAGCTGTGCTGATCGAGAATGTTCGTGGCTTTACCTCAAGCTTCGATCGTCGCGAGCATTCCGGAATCACCAATTTCGCAGATGCGCTGCGCAACAGGTTGGAAGCCGACTACAATACAGTCAGCGCTGTGATTAAGACGAGCAATTTGGGGGTTCCCCAGTCCCGCTCCCGCTTCTTCCTGATTGGGCTTCGCAAGGACGAGGGGATGGCCGGCAAGCTCGGATGCTTTTTCGATGACCTATACGAACGCTCGTCGTCCTTTCTTACGATGCGAGGACTCCCGCAGCGGCCAGCAGCACGCGACGCGATCAGCGATCTTGAGGTGCGGCGCAACGGGACTGTCCCCTGCGATGATTGCCCCGGCTTCGAGGCCATCGACTATAGTGTTCCGACGTGTGCCTACCAGATTGCGATGCGCGATGGCTTCGAGGGCAAGCCAAGCGATACCCGGCTCGCCCGGCATCGGCCGGAGATCCGAGAGCGTTTCGCCTCGATCATCCACAGTTCGCGTGAGGAAGGCCGCCTTAACGTCTCAATTTCGCCTGAGACGCGCCGGGCACACGGGTTGAAGAAGATGGCGATCCGCGTCATGGATCCGCTGGGGCCTGCGCCGACCATCACAAGCCTGCCAGACGATCTGCTACACTATTCGGAACCGCGCACCCTGACAGTGCGGGAGAATGCCCGGCTGCAGTCCTTCCCCGACTGGTTCTCGTTCAAGGGAAAATACACCACTGGCGGACATCGCCGGGCGAAAGAAGTCCCGCGATTCACTCAAGTCGCGAATGCTGTCCCGCCGCTCGTCGCTGAGCAGATCGGCCTCTGCCTCGCCCCCCTATTGGGCGACTTCAAAGAGATGCACCTCAAGAGCCGTGCAGATCTCAGTAAGGGCGACCTTCTGCTCGCGCAGCTTGCCGCGGAATGAGCGCATCCAAGCGTCGTCGATAGTCACAGGGGGCCTGCCGCGCTTGATCGCACGAAGCGTGATCGTGCCGTCGTCCGCCATATCTTCCTTGGCATGAGCAAGCGTATTCCGGTTCTGGATTATGTCAGATTCATATTTTTTAAAGGTCTCTAGTGCTTTCGTGGGCTTCGACTTCATCAGCTTGCAGACGCGATTGATCGCTTTGAAACGTTGCATCGAGGAAAAGAGACCACTGTCGGTGACAATGTCGAGAATTTGTGTCTTTGCGACTGCGCCTCGGAGCTTCTCGACTCTCTCCACTTCGCCTGTGAGTAGCTTTTCGAGGGTTTCCTTTCCTGTCGCCACGAGCCGATCATTCGGCGAGCCGAACACTTTTTCCAGAACCTCTTCCATTAGTACGTCCATCTCGGCGACCTCGGCCATGGCGATGCCACGCATATGGTTGAGGTCGACCGCTTTGCCGATCACGGTGTCGGCAAGCCCCTTGAGCGTTTCATCGAGATTATCTCGGGAAGCCACGAAGACACCCGGGACTTCTTCCTCCGCAAGCTTCGCCAGAAGGTTTACGCCCGGATCGGACGAGTAGAACACCATATCGGTGTATCTCAGTCCTTTTCTTAGCTTAGCTGCGGCCCCGGCGCCGTCGATGTCACTCCTGCCCAAGTTGAAATCGACCGCGACAAGATTGAAGTTCCGGCCATCTTTCAGAGCAAGTGTCCTCATTCCTTTAGGTGAAAGATCGGCAGCATTGTGGCATTTCAGTGAGAAGCCGTTCACCTCCAGGTGATCCCGAAGGAGCGCTACCGAATTCTGGATCGAGCTGGGATTGTCGTCGACGACGAGCAGCTGAAATTCGAGCTTCACGACGGAAACCTCATTCTGAGATGCGCGCCGGCAAGCTCGTCGGAATACGGTTCGTCCATCACTTCGATCTCCCCCCCAAGGCCATCGATGACTTGTTTCACGTGGAAAAGGCCTAGTCCCGAGCCGTCGGTGGTCGTCACCCCCTTGTCGAATGCTCGGCTGCGCAGACCCAGCGATGTCGGCCAGCCAGTGCCGTCGTCTGCCACGTGGACCTCAAGCATCGGCTTTGCACCCTTGGTTTTCGTGACAAAGAACCAAATACTATCCGCCTGGGCCTTTGCCGAATTCGAAATCAGATTGTCGATGACAATGCCGACTTCGATCGGACGGAAGCGCCGCTCGACGGCACCTCCGTCCGTTTCCACGTTCACGGCGACGCCGCGCGGCGCCCAAAGCGTCGAGATCGTCTCGATGTAGTCTCGGATGTAGACTGAAAGGTCAGCCTTTACCTCTGTTGACTGCTGCTTGTAGCCGCCTTTGGTGGCGAAGCGGGCCGCAGTAAGTATCTGGCTGTTCCGGAATGACACGTGCTCCAGGAATGAAATCCACTCGTCGCCTTCGATCGCCGCGCCGCCCCGGAGTTTGCCCATCATGCGCTTTATGCCCTGCTGGACGTCAGAAGCGTGGATTATGATTTGATGGTGTAGGTTGAGGATTGTGTCTTGATCGAGAGAGCCAGCGGCCACCAGAAAAGCATTCCGCTCACGTTCCTCGCCGTAAAGCCGCCCTGCTACGGCCGCGGCGCTCTCAGCTGCTGATGCGCGTGCCTCGGCCCTGCGTTCCGCTTCTCGCGCCTCAGCCTCTGAAGCCTGTAGCTCTCTGATCCGGCGCTTTGCACCCTCGACCCGGGTAAGCAGCGCGGCATCTCCAGTTTGTTCTGCCAGTAGTTCGAGAGCGGCGAGCGAAGTTTCGAACGCCTGCGATTTTTCGTCAACGATTCGGACCAAATCGGGATTGTATTCGAGAAGCTCGACACCTTCTGTGGCGGCCAGACGCGAGACGAGTTGAGCCACCATCGCGCTACTCTCGTCTCTATATATTCTGGAAGAGTCCGCTACGTCGTTGTCAAATTTGTCTTTCCAGGTAATATCGACGACGTAACGCTCTAGTCTCCGAATACATTTGTCGCGAATGCAGGTAATAAGGTCCTCTACCTGCGGGTTGACGATCAGGCCCTGATTCCGGCTCGTCGCTTCATCGAAGCCGGTAACGCCTTTGATCTCGACCCTTCCGATGACATCGCGACCGCCCAGAAATCTCCGCTGACCCTGTTGCTTGCGCTGATTCAACCGGAAGAAGTCGTCATCCTCCGCGCCAATTGGAAACACGCGAAATCCATTTCGAAACAGAAAGATCGAGCCAAATTGGACAGATGGTAGACCCATTCGATGGGAGAATACTGTTTTTGCGCTCCGATTTAGGAAATATATGTCGGCGATCAACTTGGTTTCAGAAATGCTTGGATATGGATTGCTTTCTCTGATTCGATAGATAAGCTCCCCACGATCTTCCAATGTTGTTTCTATAGATCGTCCATCATCCGATATATTGATATGAATCAATGTTGTTCGCTGTTTAAGGACGTCAAGTATCGAGTTTTCAATTGGACCGTTGACCAATGTACGAAGAGGCTGGTCCTCGCGCCGGCCGGTATTATATGCAGCGTCGGCTTCGTCAGCGATAACCTCGGCAGGAGCCTCAATCTCGATCCGGAAGCGACGCGGACCTTGCGCGAAGGGGTCGATCAGCTTAGTGAGTTCACGCTTCAGTTTCTGCAGTTTGGCCCGATCCCATTCCGACCGCAGTCCTGTGATCCGCAGGACCGTGCCGGTCGCACCGTGTGGTTGACCTACTTCAGAAGGGAAATCAGTGAGCACGTCGAGGTCGACCTCAACATCG
This sequence comes from Inquilinus sp. 2KB_23, assembly GCF_052115705.1. Lineage (NCBI taxonomy): Bacteria > Pseudomonadati > Pseudomonadota > Alphaproteobacteria > Rhodospirillales > Rhodospirillaceae > Inquilinus > Inquilinus sp. 2KB_23. The sequence goes on from NZ_JBFRHF010000004.1 coordinate 44,101, forward strand.
CCGAATTCCTCGTGTGGATCTTTCTCGTAGAGCTGCCAGTCAATGTCGAGGCTCTGGACCGTGCCGCCTCTTGGCCTGGAGAATAGCTGCAGCCTGGCGCCGAGCCGGTCGCATGAAAAGCGCCCGACACCCTTGGCGCCGGCATAAGCCCGAGTTCGCTCGCCGATATGATCGCGATAGTCATCGTCCTCGGTGCCCTCGCGCTTGGCCGAGAAGGCGACGAATAGCCACTTGTCTAGAATGTCGTCGCGTCTCATGCCCTTGCCATTGTCGGCAATGGTGATTGCATCCTCTTCAAACGTGATGGACACCTTTCGGGCATGCGCATCAAAGGAGTTTTTCACGAGTTCGAACACGGCGACGAAATCGTCGGTAATGAGGTCGCGCCCAATCAGGTCCTTCAGACCCGTGCTGATTCTAAACGCCTTACGCTCTGCCAAACCTACCCCCTGGCATCCGGCTCCGCCGCGAAGGCGGTGTTTGGAAGCGACGGCATCCGCTGCGCCGCCTTCGCAGTCGCCTGTCCGGCGCACAGGCCGGTCACTACGGCTCTACAACCGCGCCCTATAAGAACTCTAAAATCGGGTCCGTTTACAAGTTCTTGTAGAACCCATTGCCGCTTCTCAATGTTAATCAATCTATCTGAGCGCATCACTATCAGCCTGATGTATCACAAGTGCAGGATCTGGGGGCAGGCAAAATCGTGGTGGATTCCCTGACGCCGGCAGAACGCTCCGCCAGAATGGCGCTAATTCGATCCGGGGGCACCTTGCCCGAGGTGTTGCTTAGACGTGCGCTCCACGGGCTCGGGCTGAGGTTCGTGCTGCACAAGAAAGAACTGCCGGGTCGGCCAGATCTTGTCTTCCCGAAACACCGGGCGGTTGTCTTCGTCCATGGGTGCTTTTGGCACCGCCATTCCAACTGCAAGGTGGCGTCGACACCGAAAAGCAACACTCGCTATTGGCAGGATAAGTTTGACCGTAACGTCGAGCGAGATGTTAGGGTTCAGACTCAACTTCTGGCGCTGGGATGGCGCGTGTTTGTCGTTTGGGAGTGCGAGCTTCGGTCAAGGCTACTCGTCAGGGACGTAGCCGAGCGGCTGGCGTCAGCTATAAGCTCCGAGGATTCCATGCATGGCCAACTGAGATTAAGTGTGGCAGTTGAAGCCGCCGCCAGCGGGACTGCATGATTCTCGATGCTTTCCTCTGCACCCTGACAATCCAGCCATGCCGCCCCCGCATCCGGTCCTTCCTGGCCTGATTGTCCCGATCGTGCTGTGATGCGGATCGATACAATCCGGGCGCAATCGGGAAGGGCCCTGCCATGTGGATGCCGTCGCTGGTCGACCGCTCGGGGCCGAAATACCTGCGCATCGCCGACGCCATCGCCGAGGACGTCTATGCCGGCCGGCTGAAGGTCGGCGAGCGCCTGCCCACCCATCGCGACCTCGCCTGGCGGCTCGGCGTCACCGTCGGCACCGTCAGCCGCGCCTATGCCGAGGCCGAGCGCCGCGGGCTGGTGGCCGGCGAGGTCGGGCGCGGCAGCTTCGTCAAGGCCGGCGCCCGGTCCCAGGCCACGCTCGACATGCCCGCGGTCGGCGGGCCGCAGACCATCGAGCTCGGCGTCAACCGGCCGCCCGCCCATGTCATCGTCGACGAATTCGCCAAGGCGATGCGCCGGGTGGCGGACAGCAACAACCTCGCCGAGCTGATCAACTACCAGGCCCACACCGGGCGGTGGGAGCACCGCGCCGCCGGAGCCAAGTGGATCCGCCGCCGCGGCGTCGAGGTCGGGCCCGAGCGCGTGCTGGTCACCAGCGGCGCCGAGCACGCCATCACCGCGTCGCTGATGGCGTTCAGCGACCCCGGCGACCCGATCCTGGTGGAGGAGCTGACCTGGTCCGGCGTGCGCGCTTTGGCCAGCCTGCTGCGGCTGTCGCTGCGCTCGGTGGCGATGGACGAGGAGGGCATGATCCCCGAGGCGCTGGAGGCGGTGGGCCGGGCGTCCGGCGCGCGGCTGCTCTACACCACGCCGACCATGCACAACCCCACCACCAAGACGATGTCGACCGAGCGGCGGCGGGCGATCGCCGAGGTGTGCCGCGACCTCGGCATCACCATCATCGAGGACGACATCTACGGCTATGTCGCCGAGGACCCGCCGCCGGCCCTGGCCAGCTTCGCGCCCGAGCGCAGCATCTACATCACCGCGGCGTCGAAGAGCATGGCACCGTCGCTGCGCATCGGCTTCGCGGCCATGCCGTCCGACCGCATCGGGCGCTTCAGCTCCGCCGCCCGGGCCACCAACTGGATGGCGCCGCCGGTCATGGCGCAGATCGTGGCCGACTGGATCGAGGACGGCACCTGCGACGTGCTGGCCGACCGCATCCGGCGCGAGACCAAGGCGCGCCAGGCGGTGGCGGTGCGGGCGCTGGAGGGGCTGGTGTGGCACACCAAGCCCGGCTGCTTCCACATCTGGCTGGAACTGCCGGAGCCGTGGCGGGCGCAGGATGTGGTGGCGGCGGCCCGGCAGCGCGGCCTGGCCATGACCTCGACCGAGCTGTTCGTGCCCGGCCGGGCCGAGACGCCGCACGCCATGCGCATCACCCTGACCGCCACCGCCGATGTCGACGAGCTCGACCGGGGGTTGCGGGCGCTGGTGGCGCTGTTGAGGAGCGATCCTGACATGAGCCTGGCGGCCGCGTAGGTTGGGTTCGCGTCTGCGAACCCAACATTCCAGCCACCGCGCCATCGTTGGGTTCGCAAAGCGGCGAACCCAACCTACGATCGAACCGACACCTCACACGAAAGACGCCCCGTGACCGCCATCCTCTCGATCCAGTCCTCCGTCGCCTATGGCCATGTCGGCAACAGCGCCGCGGTGTTCCCGCTGCAGCGGCTGGGGATCGATGTCTGGCCGGTGCTGACCGTGCATTTCAGCAACCACACCGGCTATGGCAGCTTCCGCGGCCCGGTGCTGCCGGCCGACCAGATCGCCGAGGTGCTGCGCGGGGTCGAGGAGCGCGGCGTGCTGCCGGGCTGCGACGCGGTGCTGTCGGGCTATATGGGCGACGTGTCGCTGGGCCATGTCGTGCTGGACGCGGTGGCCAAGGTCAAGGCGGCCAACCCGAAGGCGGTCTATTGCTGCGACCCGGTGCTGGGCGATGTCGGGCGCGGCTTCTTCGTCCGCCCCGGCCTGCCGGAGTTCATGCGCGACCAGGCGGTGCCGCGCGCCGACATCATCACCCCCAACCAGTTCGAGCTGGAGTTCCTGGCCGGCGGCCCGATCGCCACCCTGGACGACGCGCTGGCCGCCGCCCGCGCGGTGCAGGCGACCGGGCCGAAGATCGTGCTGGTCACCAGCCTGACCCGCAGCGACGCGCCGGCCGACGCCATCGAGATGCTGGCGGTGGCGCCGGACGGGGCCTGGATCGTGGCGACGCCGCGGCTGCCGCTCAACGTCAACGGCTCGGGCGACATCACCGCGGCGCTGTTCCTGGCGCATTGGCTGCGCAGCGGCAGCCCGGCCACGGCGCTGGGCCGCACCGCCGCGACCGTGTTCGCGGTGATGGAGGAGACCCACCGGGCCGGCAAGCGCGAGATCCAGATCGTCGCCGCCCAGGACGCCATCGCCAACCCGCCGGAGCGGTTCGCGGTGCGGCAGGTGGCGGGGTAGGGGCGCCGCCTCTCCGAAGAGAGCGACAGGCCCGCCGGCTCGTGTAGTATCGGCGGGCCGGACGGGGGGCGTCCGGACTCTGCCGATGGGAACCGATGCCCGATATCGCTCTGGCCGTGCTGGCCATCTCCGTGGTCCTGGTGCTGGTGGCGCTGCTGCAGCCGCTGGCCGCGCGGCTGTCGCTGCCGCACCCTGTGCTGATCGCCGGGCTCGGCATCGCCATCGGCGCCATCGGCACCGTCTCCGGCGTGATCGGCAGCGGCGGCCCGCTGACCGAGCTGGCGCACGGCCTGATCGGGACCGAGATCTCGTCCGAGGCCATCCTGTACATCTTCCTGCCGATCCTGCTGTTCGAGGCGGGCCTGGGCATGGATGTGCGGCGGATGATGGACGACCTCGCGCCGATCCTGACGCTGGCCGTGGTCGCCGTGCTGGTCTGCAGCCTGGTGGTCGGGCTGGCGCTGTGGGGCGCCTCGTCGCAAAGCCTGATCCTGTGCCTGCTGCTGGGCGCCATCGTCGCCACCACCGACCCGGCGGCGGTGATCGGCATCTTCCGCGACGCCGGGGCGCCGCGCCGCCTGACCATCCTGGTCGAGGGCGAGAGCCTGCTGAACGACGCCGCCGCCATCACCCTCTACATCGTGCTGGTCGGGCTGCTGACCGCCGGCGCGGCGGCCGATGCCGAGGCCGATGTCGGCGGCGCGGCGCTGCTGTTCCTGCGCTTCTTCATCGGCGGCGGCGTGTTCGGCTTCATCGCCAGCCGGGTCGCCTTCGCGGCGATGCGGCCGCTCAACCGCTTCCCGCTGGCCGAGGTCACCGTCACCCTGGCGCTGCCCTACATCGCCTATGTCGTCGCCGAGCGCTACCTGCACGTCTCCGGCGTGGTCGCGGTGGTGACGGTGGCGCTGGTGGTGGGGTCGACCGGCCGGGTGCGGATCTCGGCCGAGGGCTGGGAGGGGCTGGAGAAGGTGTGGAAGCTGCTCGGCTTCGGCGCCGCCGCCCTGATCTTCGTCTTCGCCACCATGCTGGTGCCCGACTTCCTGCGCGACACCACGGTCGAGGACGGGCTGCTGCTGCTGGTGCTGATCGTCGCCGCCTTCGCGGCGCGGGCGGTGGTGCTGTGGGGGCTGCTGCCGCTGCTGACCGCGCTCAAGATCTCCCAGCCGGTCAGCGGGCCCTACCGGCTGGTGATCCTGTGGGGCGGGCTGCGCGGCGCCGTCACCCTGGCGCTGGCCCTGGCGGTCAGCGAGAACCCGCAGCTCGGCCCCGAGGCGACCCATTTCGTCGAGGTGCTGGCCACCGGCTTCGTGCTGTGGACGCTGCTGGTCAACGCCACCACGCTGCGGCTGGTGATGCGCGCCGTGGGCCTCAACGCCCTGAGCCCGACCGAGGTCGCGCTGCGCGACCGCGCCCTGCACCAGGCGCGCGAGGGCATCGCCGAGCGGATCGAGGAGATCGCCGAGGAGCAGCACCTGGCGCCGGAGCTGGCCAAGGAGGCCGCCGAGGCCTATCGCAGCCGCCTCAGCGGCCTCGCCAGCCGGCCCTTCATGCTCGACCCGGTCGAGCGCGAGCGGGTCGGGCTGATGGCCCTGGCCAACCGCGAGCGCGACCTGGTGGTCGAGCATTTCGACCAGAAGCTGATGTCGCGCCGCACCACGGTCGACCTGCTGGCCCAGGTCGGGCGGCTGCACGACGCGGCGATGACCGACGGCCGCGCCGGCTACCTCGCGGCGTCCACCCGCAACATCGATTTCAGCACCAATTTCCGCGTCACCATGCTGCTGCAGCGCTACACCGGCTGGCAGGGCCCGCTGGCGGGCCGCATCGCCGACCGGCTGGAGATGCTGAAGGTCGCGCGGATGATGATCGAGATGCTGAAGCGCCACGCCGAGGCCGAGCTGCGGCGGCTGCTCGGCGCCGAGGTCTGGCAGTCGCTCGACGCGGTGCTGACCACCCGGCTGGACGGCTGCGTCGCCGCGATCGACGCGCTGCGGCTGCAATATCCCGACTACGAGCGGGCGATGTCCGAGCGCTTCCTGCGCTGGGCGGCGCTGCGCCTGGAATCGGCCGAATACGACGAGCTGCGCAACCAGCAGTTCATCAGCGGCGAGATCTACGAGGACCTGCAGCGCGACGTCAGCCGCCTCAACGACACGTTGCAGCGCCGGCCGGCGCTCGACCTCGGCCTCAGCACCGAGGCGCTGGTGCAGCGGCTGCCGTTCTTCCAGGGCCTGGGCGAGGAGCGCATCGCCCAGATCTGCAAGCTGCTGAAGCCGCTGTTCGCGGTGCCGGGCGAGACCATCATCAATGCCGGCGACCGCGGCGACACCATGTACTTCATCTCCTCCGGCGCGGTGGAGATCGGGCGCGGCGGGCGCAAGTTCCGGCTCGGCCGCGGCGACTTCTTCGGCGAGATGGCGGTGCTGATCAGCGGCCGCCGCACCGCCTCGGTCACCGCCATCGCCTTCTGCAAGCTCCTGGTGCTGAACGCCCGCGACCTGCAGGAGCTGGCCAGCGCCCATCCCGACCTGCGCCGCACCATCAGCGCCGTGGCCCGGGCCCGCAGCGCCGAGCCGGGGCGCAGCATCTCGGCCGTCGGCGAGGAGGAGCCGGTCTGAGACCGTCCGGAAACGCGCCGGCGCGGCCGTCTGACGGCGGTTCCTGCGCTTCCGGTGCTCACGGACGACCATGTCCGCTGCGCGCCGGTTCTCGGAACCACCGCCAGCCGACTCACGCCGCCATGTTTCCGAACGATCTCGGAGCGGACAGGAAGGGAACCGGGACGCCGCCCCGGCGTTCCTGGCGCATGACGCTGCCGCGCCCGTTCCGAACCCCTTGTCGCCGCGCGGTTCCAGCGGCCGCCGGCGTCGGCTAGACTGACCATTATGCCGCGCCTTCTCCCCAATCGTCGCTGGACGATCGGCCTTCTCGGCCTCCTGGGATTTCTGGTGGTGCTGGCCGTCGGCGCGCGGGCGGTGCTGCCGGGCTGGGTGCAGGGCGAGGCCATCGCCCGGCTGCGGGCCGAAGGCATCCCGGTCGACCGCCTCACCGTGTCCGACCTCAACATCGGCTCGGCCGAGATCGGCGGCATCGCCCTGGCGGACGGGCAGATCAAGATCGACCGCATCTCGCTCGGCTTTAACCCTTGGACCCTGATCCGCAGCGGCCATCTCGGCTCGATCGCCCTGTCCGGGGTCTCGATCCGCATCGGCATCGACCGCTCCGGCGCGCTGGCCCTGCCGCGGATGGAGGTGCTGACCCGGCCGTCGACCGGCGGCGGCCAGGACATCGAGATCCCGTTCCAGTCGATCTCGGTCACCGACAGCATGATCGTGCTCGACACGCCCTACGGCACCATCCGCACCCCGGTCGAGGCCGAGGGCGAGGTCAACGAGCTGGGCCGGCTGGTGTGGAAGGGCCGGCTGACGCCCGCCGGCGCCGGCGGCACCGCCAGCGCCCATTTCGACCTGACCAACACCCCCAAGGGCCAGGTCTGGGGCGGCGTCCAGCTGGAACAGGCGGTGTTCCGCTCGGACCAGCTGTCGCTCGACGGCGTCAGCGGCTGGATCGCCTATGGCGGCGAGCGCGACACCAGCGGCAAGATCGAGGGCGCGCTGACGGTGGCGGAGGTCGAGCGCGGCACGTCCCGGCTGCATGATTTCGGCCTGCAGGGCAACGGCTCGCTGCAGCGTGTCGAGCAGCTGAACGTCGCCGCCAAGATCGGCGACGAGAAGGGCACCATCGGCCTGCAGCTGCAGAGCGCGCGGCAGGGCGAGGGCACCGACCTGGCGCTGCAGGTCGCCGCCAACGACCTGGCGGCGGTGGCGCCCGCTTTGGGCTTCGAGGGCGGCGTCACCGGCAAGGCCAACCTCAACGCCTGGGTGACGGTGCGGACGCCCGGCCTGCCCAGCATCGACGAGCTGCCGCGGATGCTGGCCGACGGCTTCATCCGCCTGTCGACCGACGGGGTCCGGGTCGGCAGCGGGGTGGTGCTGCAGACCGGGCAGGTCAACGCCGATATCGACTTGGCGGGCGGCAAGCTGACCCTGGCCGGCAACCGGCCCTGGAAGGTGGTCGGCCGCTTCGCCGCCGGCAAGCTGTCGGTCGATCTCGACTGGCTGCCCGGCGACGGCGGGCCGCAGCGCCTGGTGTTCAGCCGCGTCGGCGACACCTGGTGGACGCGGCTGGCCGGCGCCACCAAAGGCAATGTCGCCGGCTTCGACGTCTCGGGCTCGGTCGATGCCGAGCTGGGCCTCAACGATGCCGGCCAGGCCAGGGTGCGGGTGCCGGAGGCGGTGCTGGACCTCGACCCGTTCGAAGCGATCGGCCTGACCGTCGATCCCGGCCCGATGACGGTGTCGGGCGAGACCACCGATGACGGCTGGACCGCGAAGCTCTCCGGCAGCTCGACCATCGGCCTGCCCGGCAAGGCCGGCGGCAACGCCACGGCGCATGGCACCATGCGGGTCGATTCGGTCGACAACCGCGTCACCGTGCGGCCGGAAGGCTGCCTGGGCGTCGACATCCCGGCCCAGGACTTCACCCCGCGGCTGCGCCTGGCCGAACCCACCGCCGCCCAGCTGTGCCCGGATGGCGACCTGCCGCTGCTCGAGACCGACCTCGCCTCCGACCTCCCGCCGCTGCTGCGCGGCACCATGCCGGCGGTGGCGCTGGACCTGTCGATCGGCGGCGGGGCGTCGGCGACGCGGCTGGTCGCGACCACGCCCAGCCTCGCCATCGTGCCGGTGCAGCCCGTGGGCACCTACCGCATCACCGCCCAGGACGGGCAGCTGGCGCTGCCGGGGGCGGGGCTGACGGTGCAGGGGGTGGATGCCGACATCGCCCTCGATCCCGGTGCCGACGCGCCGGCCGACGCCCACCTCACCGCCCGGCAACTGTCGATCGACGGCAACCCGGTGGCGCCGCTGTCGGCCACCGCCCACACCCGGTTCGACTCCGTCACCAACATCCTCTCGGTCGAGGCCGATATCGCCGACCTGCAGGGGCGGGCGCGGGCCACGGCCACCGGCCAGCACGATCTGGCGACCGGCGCCGGTGGGCTCGACCTGCATCTCGACCCGATCCGCTTCCGCAAGCGCGGGCTGCAGCCGCGCGACGTGATCCCCGCCCTGGCCGCGGCGCCGCTCACCTGCGTCGACGGGCGGCTGGCCGGCGACGGGCGCATCGCCTGGGGCGAGGGCGCCGGGACCCTGATCGGCCTGCAGCTGCGCAACGTTGCCTTCCGCACCCCCTGGGGCCGGGCGGAGGGCGCATCCGCCGACCTGCGGCTCGACCAGCTCACGCCGCTGCGGCTGCCGGCGGGGCAGCGGATGACGGTCGGGCGCTTCGTCATCGACGACAAGACGCCGCCCGTGTCCGGCATCGACGCCCGCTTCGGCTGGAGCCAGGCCGGCGGCATCGACCTGCGGCAGGTGGCGCTGGACTGGACCGGGGCGAAGATCCGGATCGACCGCGGCCCGGGGCGCCGCGCGCTTTCGGTGCTGCGGATCGAGGGCCTCGACCTGGCCCGGGCCGTGGCCGCGGCCGGGATCGGCGACGTCGTCGCCACCGGCACGATCGACGGCACCGTGCCGTTTCGCCTCGACCGCGGCGCCGTGGTGGTCGAGGGCGGGGTGCTGGCGACCCGCGGCCCGGGCGAGATCCGCTACGGCGCCCAGTCGGCGCCCGAGGCGATCAAGGCCGCGGCGTCCGAGCCGGGCATGGACACGCTGATGACGGCGCTGCAGAACTTCCAGTACCAGTCGCTGCGGGCGACGCTGGACGGCCGCAGCGACGGCGAGGCGCGGGTGCGGCTGGCGGTGCGCGGGTCCAACCCCGACCTCTACGGCGGCTTCCCGATCGCGCTGAATGTCGACCTGTCGGGCGCGCTCTACGTCATCGCCCGGCAGACCATGGCCCTGGCGCAGATCGGCGACCGCGTCCGGGACTATTATGCGCAGCGGCTGGGGCGCCGCACGGCCGCGCCATGCTGACGAAGCCGACATGCCGAACGGGAAAGGCCCGACACCGATGACCGACCGATCCCGAACCGGCCGCGCCGTCCGCGCCGGCCTCTGCCTCGCCGGGCTGCTCGGCGGCTGTTCGCCGGTGATCCGGGTCGAGGCGCCGGACAAGCCGATCGAGATCAACCTGAACGTCCGGGTCGACCAGCAGGTCAAGGTCCAGGTCGATCGCGACCTGCAGAAGGTGGTCGGCAAGAACCCGGCGGCACCCTAGAGGCAAAGTCCGAGCGGCCCCACCGTTGAGATCGTCACCTGTGGGTGGAAAGCGGACTTGGGAGGTGCGCGGCGTCGCCTCGGCCGATGTCCGCAAGCGGCGGATTCTGTTGAAAAAGTCGGAGCGCCATTTCCGTGCGCAACAAAGAGACTAAAAGTAGGCGTCTGGAGCACAAAAAGATGCTAGATGGCGGACGAATCTGCAGCAAACTTGCTCGATATTGCACTCCAAGTAGTCGTTCAGGACTTTTTCAATGATATCCGCCATATCCGGCCATAGCTGCGGCTTCACTAAACCGGATGTTGGCCGAACTGGCTAGATTGGGCTCTTTCTGGCCGACCTAGCGAGCCAGAGCCTTCCAAAACCGGTCATCTAACTCGGCTCCCCGCTGCTGCGTTGAGTTCGTCGCCATCGGCTTCCGCCGCCAGCGGGGATCGAGACATTTGTCGAAGAGCCCGCTCACTCGACCTCGGCCTAGCACCTTTGGACGATTGCGGCTGATTTGGGCTTAATTGTGCAGGCTCGCTGTGGTAACATGTATCCCTCGGCATTTTTATTGCTAATCGGCGTCCGATATTGCCCTCCTCAAGCGGCGGGCTTTAGCGTTATCGTTCGCCCCGTCGAAATTGGCATGCGTTGTGGCTGCGGGCTGATCGCAGCTTTTGATCGCCAACTGTCGTTGGCCGGTCTCCATCCTGTCCGGCGCTTCGCGGGCAGTTGCGGTGCGGCTGACGGGCGCCCTTCGTTCGCCGGTGCCGAGGGGAAGGACATTTCGACATGGATTTCATCGAACGTATCTTCGGCGTCTCCCCGGACGGCGGATCGGGTTCTCTCGAGGCGGCGATTCTGCTGATCCCGTTCGTCGCCTACGGCGCCTTCGTCGCATGGTCCCGATGGAGAGGGCGCAGCGCGGCCCCGACGCGGAATAAGCGAGGCCGGTGAGCGGACGATATATGACCGCTGGGCGAAAAGTGGGCGCCTCCTGACGTTGAAGCGGAGATCGAGCGCCACCGGCCCGGCGACGGGAGTGCTGCGGCATGAACCACGTCAAGTTCATCCTGAGGATCGTGCTCCATCTGCTGCAGGTCCTCACCTATCGGTGGGCGGTCGACGGCATCGATCTGCTCAAGCGCCTGATCGCGGTGATCAGGGCTCTGTGCGCCCGGCTGAAGCTCCCCCATTCGGAGCAGGAGGCGGCAGGCAAGGACCCCTGCGAGGTCGATCATCCCTCCTTCCACCGCCCCGATCCCTGTATCTATTCGCAGCAGTATCTCCTGAGCCTCGGCCTGCCGGTCACCTGGGACAACCCCGACATCGTCCTTCGCCGCGGCGGTGTCATCGTACCGGAAAACGATCTCCTGCCCGATACCGACTATGAGATTGGCGCGACGATCTGGAACAATTCCTATGAGGCGCCCTGCGTCGGGCTGAAGGTGATTTTCTCCTATCTGTCCTTTGGCATCGCGACCGTCTCGACCGCGATCGGCACGACCTTCGTCAATCTCGGCGTCAAGGGCGGTGCCGGTGCTCCGGCCGACGCACGCATGCCCTGGAGGACGCCGCCGACGGCGGGGCATTATTGCCTGCAGGTCTTGCTAGAATGGGTCGACGACGCCAATCCGGCGAACAATCTCGGGCAAAACAATCTCGACGTTGTTGCTGCCCATTCGCCGGCCCAGTTCGCCTTCGGCCTGCGCAATGATTCCGCGAAACCGCGAAGCTACGCCTTCGAGGTTGACACCTATGCCATTCCCGATCCGGAGGCCTGCAAGGCCGCGATCGGCCCGGAGGACCGCGGCACATTTCCGGAGCGCCTGCGCCGCATCAGGGTGCGCCACAACCGCGCGCTCTTCCCAGTGCCGCCCGGATGGGCAGTCGACATCCAGCCGCCGGCCCCGCAGCTCGCGCCCGGCCAGGAAGTCCAGGTCGCGGTCGAGATCACACCGCGCACCGGCTTCACAGGCGAAAAGCCGTTCAACGTGAACGCCCTGTCAGATGGCGTCTATGCCGGCGGTGTGACACTCAAGGTCACCAAGAGCTAGGGGGACGTCATGGCCTATCGCCAATACACATCCTGCGTCCAGCCGATCAATTTCGTGGGTGCCACTGTTGTTGGCTATACCTATCTCTTGGGCATTCTAGGGCTGATCGCCGCGGCTTTCATCGCTGCCTATGCGGTGCCGGGGGGTTCTTCTCTCATCTACACGCTGCCGATCCTGATCGCACTCTTCATCGCGCTGATCATTTTTCTTCTCTGGTGGCTCTATGACCGGCTGATCTGCCTGGGCGGCGTGGTCTGCGCCATCGGTCTCGTCGAGGGTCACAATCATCCGCCCGATCTGACCAAGGCCGGTGACGACGACTACACAATCAACATTTTTCTGGCCGGGGGCCCGACCGACATTGCACGGCCCAAGCAGGAGTTCTGGGATGGCCCGCTCGGCGATCTGGTCGCCGAGCAGCCGGCAATCCTGCAGATCGGTCTTCACTACGGGCAGAACGGCTCGGATCTCAACCACATGAAGATGCTGCACTGCGAATTCGAAGGCAGCGGCATCCGCAACATGCTGATCTGGGCCAATCTGACATTGGCGATTCTGATCGCAGCGCTGGTGCTGCTGCTGGCCGCCGGCCCGATCGGGTACATCATCGCGACCATCCTCTGGATTCTCGCCGCGCTGTTGGGTCTCGGCGAGATCGCCAGCTATTTCAACCCGCTGGACGTCGGCTCACCGTCCGACGTCGATCACAACAAGGGCGAGATCAACCGCGGTGACCTTGTGATCGTCAAGGGCGACTGGATCTACGATTCACTCCATGTCGGTTGGAACGAGATGCATGCCGTGCATGATTGCCAGGTCATCTTGCGCGGCCTGAATTTCGAAGATCCCTGGCCGGCCGACATCGGCATGGGACTGGGCCTTGACACCCCCGACCGGGTGAAGGCCGCGGTCAAGTTCTGGTGCGACATGCTCAATAACGCGACGATCGCGCAGACCAACGGCAATCGTGACGACCCCGCTCAGAACTGGGTTGTCCATCCCGCGATCGATGGATGCTCGAAAGTCTTCATCCCATGAGAATCGTGTCACCACCGGTTTCGAGGCTCGCCGGGCCGAAGGGGGTATCCGCTTCAGGGGAGCCTTAAAGGCCCTTGGATGTCGGCAATGGGGGACAGGCCGTGTGCAAACGCCAGGCCACATCTCCGGTGAGCAATTCTGCTACCGATTAGGGCGCTGTCCAGAATCTTTTGCGATCCTTCGGCGTCCCCTCCCGATAGAGGATTGCGCGACAGTGCTCACCAATCGGGTTTTTACACAGCCTCGGGACAAAGCCGCCGTTTGGGCGCCCGAGCCGAAACTTCGACTAAGGGCCGTAAGCGCTCACTCCGCGCGTCGGGCGCAGGACCCCATCTCGACTGTCCGCGTTGGGTCGAAAGGCGCCAGAGCTGCCGGAATTCGCCCCTGCGGCGCGAGGGCGATCGCCATAGCGGACCCCTGGCGCCGCATCACACATCCGGCGGCCGGCCATGCGCCAGGGTCAGGGAGCGGGCGAGGGCGGGGCCGAGCGGCAGGCCGTGGGCGTCGCGCAGATAGACCTGGAAGTCGTAGATCGTCACCGCCGGGCAGGTCTCGAACTCCAGGATCTGCAGCGCTCCGTCCTCGGCCATCCGGATGTCGACCGAGAAATAGTCGCGCAGGCCGAACAGTGCGGCCAGCCGCGGCACCATGGCCTCGATCGCCGCGACGGTCGCGGCGGCACCCGGGTTCGACCGGGCCTCGGCGCGCAGGTCCGACAGCTTCGGCACGAAGGCGCGGTCCTGGCCGGTGCCGAAGCCGGTTTCGGCACCCTCGGTGTCGCGGCTGCCCGACAGGCTGGCATTGTCGCGCATGGTCATGAAGGCGCCGCCGGTCTCGCTGTCCGGGTCCTTCAGCAGCCGGGAGATGCCGAGCGACGGGGCCAAGGGGCGGCCGACATCCATGAAGCTGACTCGCAGGTCGTGGCCGGGGATGAAAGGCTGGATCACCGCCCGGTCGCGGTAGCGGTGGTGCAGGCGCGCGGCCAGGCGCAGGGCGCCGGCGGCATCCGCGGCCGTGGAATCGCCGAAGATGCCGATCTTGGCGCCCAGCGTGTTGGGCTTGACGAAGAACGGCCCCGGCCCCTCCAGCACCGCGCCGCCGGCGATCACCCTGTCGCCCTCGGCCAGGGCGGTGGGTGGCACCGGCAGGCCGGCGGCAGCGGCCAGGGCGGTGCATTTGAACTTGTCCTGGCACAGATGCTGGGCCTGCGGCGGGCTGCCATAGCTGCGGATGCCGGCGAGCCGGGCCAAGGCGGGCGCGGCGCTGCCGCGGTAATAGGCGATGCCGTCGGTCTGGCACCACAGGATGGTGTCGTGCCGCCGCGCCATCAGGTCCGGCAGCGCGTCGACCAGCCCGTCGAGCTCGACGAAGACGGCGTCCAGCCCGGCCTCGCCGAGCGCCGCGGCGATCTCCGGCCGGATGGCGGCGAGGTCGGTCGCCTGGGCCAGGTAGCAGGCGATCTCCGCGGCGATGCCGGCATCGAAGCCGGCCGCCGTCAGCCGCGCCCGGCAGGCGGCCTCGGGCTCATAGGCGATGACGACGCGGCGGAGCGGGGAGGGCGGCATGGGCGGCTCACAGGGTGGCGGCGGGCGGCCGGGGCAGGCTGCAACCGTAACCTCATTCCCGGAATCCGTCATGCTGCGGCAACCCGGGCGCCGCAGGGTTCGGGCTGCAACAGCTTGGGAGAGGGCCATGCAGCCCCAGACCTCGGTTCGGGACATCTCGACCATCGACGCGCAAGGCGGCGGGACGGCAGGATCTCCGGCCGAGGCGCAGGCCGACGCGGCCGCGCGGCTGCTTGCCGACATCCGCGGCCTGGCCCCGGCCCTCGCCGCGCGGGCGGCGGAATTCGAGGCCGCGCGCCGGATGCCGCTCGACGTGGTCGACACGCTGCGGTCGATCGGCGTCTTCCGCATGTTCGCGCCGCGCAGCCATGGCGGGCTGGAGCTGACGCTGCCGCAGGCGCTGGAGGCCCTCGCCGCGCTCAGCCGGATCGACGGTTCGGTCGGCTGGACCGCGATGATCGGCAGCGCCTCCGCCGTGTTCCTGCCCCAGCTGCCGCGCACGACCTATGAGCGGATCTATCGCGATGGGCCGGACACGATCTGCGCCGGTACCATCGCGCCGCTGGGTAAGGCCGAGGTGGTGCCGGGCGGCTATCGGGTGACCGGGCGCTGGCCCTTCGCCAGCGGCTGCCAGCATGCCGACTGGATGCTCGGGCTGTGCGTCGTGACCCGGGGCGGCAAGCCGCTTCCCGGGCCCGCCGGCGAGGCCGGCCCGCCGCTGATCCGCGGCGTGGTGATGCCGGCGCGGGAGTGGCAGATCGAGGACACCTGGGACGTCGCCGGGCTCAAGGGCACCGGCAGCCACCACATCGCGCTGACCGACACGCTGGTGCCGGACGCGAACGTCTTCGACTTTCCCGACGGCAGGGCGTGCCAGCCGGGGCCGCTGTACCAGGCCGTGCCGCATCTGCTGGCGCTGTTCCACGGCGCCTTCAGCACCGGCATGGCCGAGGGTGTCCTGGCCGAGCTGGTGGAGCTGGCCGGCACCGGGCGGCAGCAGCTGCGGGCGCCGGCGCCGATGCGGGATTCGGAGCTGTTCCAGGCCGAGCTCGGCCGGGTCGCGGCCGATGTCCGGGCGCTGCGGCCGGTGCTGATGGCCCAGGCCGAAAGCCATTGGCGCCACGCCCAGGCGGGCACGCTGAAGGACGACGCGCTCTACGCCCAGGGTGTCCAGACCGGGGTGTGGATCGTCACCACCGCCGTCCGCGCCGCCGATGCCTGCTACACCCTGGCCGGCGGCGCCGCGGTCTACGACACTTCGCCGCTGCAGCGCCGGATGCGCGACCTGCACACCGCGGCCCAGCACGCCGCGGTGCAGCAGCGCCAGTATGTCGGCGCCGGCAAGCTGCTGCTGGACCGGGCCAAGGTTCACTAAACGGCAGTCTCTTACGGGAAGGCGCAGACTTCGCTGGTCACACGGACGAAGCTGCGCTCGGCCTCGACCAGGCTGAAGCGGTACTCCTTCTCGCCGACCACCATGGTCTGGAACAGCGGCAGGACGCCGGTCGCGGTGGCCTGCTTGCCATCGATGCCGCGGAAGTTGACGGTCACGGACTTGGCCGGGTCGTACCAGGCCTGCGCCTTGCCGGCATCGTCGACCGTGCCCTCGCCGCGGCCGGTCACGGCGATGGTGTTGTTGGCGAAGGCGACCGAGCCGTTGGAGCCGACGGCGTTCTGGGTCGGCAGGATGAAGCGCTTGCTCTCGCCCGCCTTGCAGTCGCGCGGCGGGGCCGCCTGGTCGATGTAGAAGGCCAGGCGCTGCGGGTCGAGCCCGTCATGCAGCCGCTGCGAGACCTTGTCGGCCAGCTCGCGGTAGGTGCCGGTCGGCACTTCGCGCTCGAATCGGGCCATCAGCTCGCGGTACTGGATCTGCGCCGTCTGGGCCGCCGCCTGCAGCTGGATGCGCTCCTGCTCCAGCCCGCCTTTGGCCTGGGACAGGCTGGTGACCTGGCCCTGCAGCGTCGCGATCTGCCCCTTGGTCCGCTCGACGCCGATCTGGTAGGCGAAGCCCGCCGCCACCAGCAGCACGGTGATCGAGAAGAACACGCGGATGATCGTGCCCCAGACGCGCCGGCGGTAGCGACGCTCCGGATCATAGAGACCGAGACCCATGCACCCAATCCTAACCCTTTGCCGGCGGGCGCCGCCGCCGTAGCATGGGCCGACAGTTACGACACGGGCACCCCGGCCGCCAAGCCTGTCGGTGCGATCACGGCGATTCGGTCCGCTTTTCCCGGCCGGGCCGCCGCGCTACAATCGGCCCGTTCCAAGCGGTCGGTGCTATAGAATTTTTGTTCTGGAGGAGCGCAGCGTGGGTTCGATCCATCATTTCATCGACGGCAAGGCCGCGCCCGGCCGCAGCGGCCGCGGCGGCGACGTGTTCAACCCGGCGACCGGCGAGGTCTCGGGCCGTGTCGACTTCGCCTCGACCGAGGATGCCGATGCCGCCATCGCCTCGGCCCAGAAGGCGCTGCCCGGCTGGGCGGCGACGCCGACGGTGATCCGCGCCCGCGTGATGTTCAGGTTCAAGCAGCTGATCGAGGAGAACGTCGAGGAGCTGGCGCAGATCGTCACCGCCGAGCACGGCAAGGTCCTGTCCGACGCCAAGGGCTCGATCCAGCGCGGGTTGGAGGTGGTGGAGTTCGCCTGCGGCATCCCGCATCTGCTGAAGGGCGAATTCTCCGAGAATGTCGGGCGCGAGATCGACAGCTTCTCGATCCGCCAGCCGGTCGGGGTCTGCGCCGGCATCACGCCGTTCAACTTCCCGGTGATGGTGCCGCTGTGGATGTTCTCCATCGCCATCGCCTGCGGCAACACCTTCGTGCTGAAGCCGTCGGAGAAGGACCCGTCCGCCGCCAACTGGCTGGCCGCCAAGCTGCTCGAGGCGGGCGCGCCTCCGGGCGTGCTGAACGTGCTGCATGGCGACAAGGTCGCGGTCGATTCGCTGCTGACCGACCCGCGCGTCGCCGCCGTCAGCTTCGTCGGGTCGACTGCGATCGGCGAGTACATCTATTCGACCGCGGCCGCCCACGGGAAGCGGGTACAGGCGCTGTGCGGCGCCAAGAACCACATGGTGGTGATGCCGGACGCCGACCTCGACAAGGCGGTCGACGCGCTGATGGGGGCCGGCTACGGCTCGGCCGGCGAGCGCTGCATGGCGGTGTCGGTGGCGGTCGCGGTCGGTGACGTCGGCGACCGGCTGGTCGAGAAGCTGGTGCCCAAGGTGCGGGCGCTGAAGGTGGCGCCGGGCACCGATCCGGAGGCCGAGATGGGGCCGCTGGTCACCAAGCAGCACTACGACAAGGTGCGTGGCTATGTCGACATCGGCGTCCAGGAGGGCGCCAAGCTGCTGGTCGACGGCCGCGGCCTGAAGCTGCAGGGCTATGAGGGCGGCTATTTTGTCGGCGGCTGCCTGTTCGACCATGTCGAGCCGAACATGCGGATCTACAAGGAAGAGATCTTCGGGCCGGTGCTGTCCGTGGTCCGCGCGCCGGACTTCAAGACCGCGCTGGGCCTGGTCAACGACCACGAATACGGCAACGGCACCGCGATCTTCACCCGCGACGGCGACGCGGCGCGGACCTTCGTCAGCAACTGCAATGTCGGCATGGTCGGCGTCAACGTGCCGATCCCGGTGCCGATGGCATTCCACACCTTCGGCGGCTGGAAGCGGTCGGCCTTCGGCGATCTCGGCATGTACGGCAATGACGGCGTGCGCTTCTACACCAAGCTGAAGACGGTGACCGAGCGCTGGCCGACGGGGATCAAGGGCGGGGCCGAGTTCACCATGCCGGTGATGCGCTGAACGGTGATGATGGGAGGTGAGCCTAAAGCTCACCTCCCAATTTCCGATTGTCATCCTCGGGCTTGGCCCACTGCTGTCCGGTTGAGGCGAAAACACAGGCGACAGTAGAATTTAGAGCAACGCTACACCCCTCCATTGTCATGCCACGGCTTGACCGTGGCATCCAGGGGCGGCCAGAGCGGCTCTTGGTGGCCCCTGGATTGCCCGGTCAAGCCGGGCAATGACAATAAAAGTTGAGATCTATGCCTTCATCTACAATCCGGAAAACTTAACCGGACACCCGTGGGCTTGACCCGAGGATCCAGGGGCTTTCAAGAACGGCTCCTGGTGGCCCCTGGATTGCCGGGTCAAGCCCGGCAATGACAATAGAAGGTGAGACTGTTCAGGCGGCTTCGACGAGGCCCGACGAGGCCTTGGCCTGCAGATGCGCCTCGGCCACGGCGCGGTCGCGGTGCTCCGGGCCCATCGCCAGGCCCTCGGCGCGGACGAAGTCGATCTCGGTGACGCCGAGGAAGCCGAGGATGGTGCGCAGATAGGCCTCCTGATGGTCCAGGGCCTCGAGACCTGCGGTGTAGACGCCGCCGCGCGAGGAGACGATGACGACCTTGCGGCCGCCGGCCAGGCCGATCGGGCCCTTCTCGGTGTAGCGGAAGGTGCGCCCCGCCTGCGCCAACCGGTCGATCCAGGCCTTCAGCTGGGTCGGCACCGAGAAATTGTACATCGGCGCGCCGATCACCACGACATCGGCCGACAGGAACTCCCCGACGATGGCGTCGACCAGCACCCGCTCCTCGGCCTGGGGGCCCGTCAGGTCCGCATCCTTGCCGAACTTCACCACGGCGGCGCGCTCGCCCGACAGGTGCTCCGGCGGGGCGGCGGCGAGATCGCGATACACCAGCTCGGCCTGGGGATAGCGGGCGCGCCAGCCGTCGACGGTCGCCTTGGTCAGCTGGCGGGACACCGAGGCGTCGCCGAGCACGCTGGAATCGATGTGCAGGATCTTCATGGGGTAGCCCCTCGGTGTTACAGATGACATCGACATTGCATTTACGAGTGATGCCAATCAGTCTGTAGCCCCGAAATTCGTGATGGATCGTTCCATCGGTGATCACAATGTGGCTGCGGTGAGCGCGATGCTGGACCTGAACGACCTCCGCCTCTTCGCCAAGGTGGCGCAGCTGGGCGGCTTCACCGCCGCCGGCCGGGCGCTGGGCCTGCCCAAGTCGCGGCTCAGCCGCCGCATCGCCGGGCTGGAGGACCAGCTCGGCGTCCGGTTGCTGCAGCGCTCGACCCGCCGGCTGTCGCTGACCGATGTCGGCGAGAGCTTCCTGCGCCGTTGCGAGACCATGCTGGCCGAGGCCGAGGCGGCGGAGCAGGCGGTGGCCCAGGCGCGGTCGGAGCCGAGCGGGCTGATCCGGATCACCTGCCCACACATCCTGGCCCAGACCATGATCGCGCCGCTGATCAACAGCTTCCTGGCCGCCCATCCGGCGGTGCGCATCGCCATGGAACTGACCGGCCGCCGGGTCGACGTGATCGAGGAGCGGGTCGACCTGGCCTTCCGCGTCCGCCGGCCGCCGACCGAACCCTCCGACGTCGTGGTCCGGGTGCTGTCCCAGACCCGCGGCGTGGTGGTGGCCGCGCCGGCGCTGCTCGACCGGCTGGGCCGGCCGCTGGAGCCGGTGGATTTGATCGGGCTCGGCACGCTCGACCTGCATCGCGCCGACGGCCGCCACAGCTGGACACTGGCCGATGCCGATGGCGGCACCCAGTCGGTGCCGCATGTGCCGCGGCTGGCGACCGACGACATGTTCACCCTGCGCCAGGCCGCGGTCGACGGGCTCGGCGCGGCGCTGCTGCCGGACTACATCTGCCGCCCGGCGATCCAGGCCGGGCAGCTGGAGCACATCCTGCTCGACTGGCGGGTGCCGGAGGGGGAGGTGCAGGCGGTGTTCGCCTCCCGCCGCGGCCTGGTGCCGGCGGTGCGGGCGCTGGTCGACCATGTCGTCCGCTGGGTCCCGCGGATGGTGGCGATCTGCGACAGCGAGCTGCCGGCCGAGGACGTGCTTCCGCCCTATGCCGATTCCGGCGCCAATGCGGCCGCGCTCGGCCTGGACGCGATGATGTTGACGGCCCGGGCGGCGCCCCACTAGCGTGGCCGCGCCGGGTCCCTCGGCCCTGAAGGTCAGCCCCTGATCCGATGCCCCGCCCGACGACGACAGGCCTCCTGCTCCTCCTGGCCATCGGTCTCGCCGCCATCCCGGCGGCGGCGAAGCCGCAGCGGATCGTCTCGCTCAACCTGTGCGCCGATGCGCTGGTGCTGCGCCTGGCCGACCGCGCCGACGTGCAGTCGGTGACCTGGCTGGCACGCAACCCTGACAATTCCGTGGTGGCGGCCGAGGCGGCGACCGTGCCGGTCAACCACGGCCTGGCGGAGGAGGTCGCGGCCCTCAGGCCCGACCTGGTCGTGGTCGGCGCCTTCACCGCCCGGACCACGGTGGCGCTGCTGCGCCGGCTGGGCCTGCCGATCCTGGAACTCGACGTTCCCGACACCATCGACGGCATCCGCGCCCAGATCCGCCGGGTGGCGGCGGCGCTGGGGCAGGTGGAGCGGGGCGAGGGCATGGTCGCGGCGATGGACTCCCGGCTGGCGGCGATCCGGCCGCCGGCGTCGCATCCGCTGGCGGTGGTGCTGCGGCCGAACGGCTTCACCGCCGGCCGCGGCTCATTGGTCGACGAGATCCTGGCCCTGGCCGGCGCCCGCAACCTCGCCGCCGAGCAGGGGCTGGAGAATTACGGCCAGATCCCGCTCGAGACCGTGGCCCTGGCCGGGGTGCGGCTGCTGATCCTGAACCAGGCGGAGAACCGCGACCCGTCCCTGGGCGAAGCCCTGCTGGACCACCCGATCCTGGCGGCCCTGCCGGATCTCCGGCTGGTCCGGGTGCCGTCGCGGCTGTGGACCTGCGCCGGGCCCGAGGTGGCGGACGCTGCTGCCCTGATCGCCGCCGCGGCTCGCCAGGCGGAGGGGGCGGGGCCGTGAGAGAGCGATTTTCCAAGTCCCCCCTCCCCCTGCGGGACGGGGGTAGGGGGAGGGGGTTTTCTCCACTCAGAACCGATGCAGGTCTGCTGCCCCCGGCTTCGCGGTCGAGTGCGATCCGACCCGTTCGCGCGCCGATGCGCGCAGACCCCTCCCCCTATCCCCCTCCCGCAAGGGGAGGGGGGACAAGAAGGGGCGCCAGGCGGGAGAGGCAATGCGTTTGGGCGTCCAATGGCCTGTTTTCGGCGGAGGCAGGATGACCGCTGGAGTCAACTCCGCCATCCCCTCCCACACCCTGCTGGTCGCCGGGCTCGCCCTGGCCGCACTCGCCTGCCTGGCGTGGTCGGTCGCCACCGGCTACACCCCCTTCGACCTGTCCGCGGCGCTGGGCGACGTCCTGGCGGGCCGCCAGACCCTGCCGGCGCTGGTGCTGGTCGAGCTGCGGCTGCCGCGGGCGCTGCTCGGCCTGCTGGTCGGCTTCAGCCTCGGCCTCAGCGGCGCGGCGATGCAGGGGCTGCTGCGCAACCCGCTGGCCGAGCCCGGGGTGATCGGCGTGTCGGCCGCGGCGACGCTGGGCGCGGTGCTGGTGTTCTACTCCGGCCTCGCCGGCAGCTTCGCGCTGGCCCTGCCGCTGGGCGGCATCGCCGGGGCGGCGCTGGCGACGCTGCTGCTGTTCGGGCTGGTCCGGCGCGGTGCCGGCACCATGACCCTGATCCTGGCCGGCGTCGCCATCGGCAGCGCCGCCGGCGCATTGACCGCGCTGGCCCTCAACCTGTCGCCCAACCCGTATGCGGCGCTGGAGATCGTGTTCTGGCTGATGGGGTCGCTGGCCGACCGCAGCATGGTCCATGTCTGGCTGGTGCTGCCGCCGATGCTGCTGGGCTGGGGCCTGATCCTGGCCGGCGGCCGCGCCCTCGACGCGCTGACCCTGGGCGAGGACACGGCGGCCAGCCTCGGCTTCGGCCTCGGCCGGCTGCGGCTGCAGCTGGTCCTGGGCACCGCGCTGGCGGTCGGCAGCGCCGTGGCGGTGACCGGGGCGATCGGCTTCGTCGGGCTGGTGGTGCCGCATCTGCTGCGGCCGCTGGTCGGGCACCGGCCGGGCCGCGTGCTGCTGGTCAGCGGCCTCGGCGGCGCGGTGCTGATCCTCCTGGCCGATATCGGGCTGCGGCTGGTCCGGGTGCAGCCGGAGCTGAAGCTGGGCGTCGTCACCGCGATCATCGGCGCGCCGTTCCTGTTCAGCCTGATCTGGCGGCTGCGGCGGAGCCCGTGATGCGGATCGACGCCATCGGACTCCGCATCGCCCTCGGCGGCCGGCCGGTGCTCGCCGGGGTCGACCTCGCTTTGGTGCCGGGCGAGCTGGTCGGGCTGATCGGCCCGAACGGCGCCGGCAAGACCACGCTGCTGCGCATCCTGGCCAACCTGCTGGCGCCGGATGCCGGCGCGGTCCGCTATGACGGCCGGTCGGCGCGGGCGTTGGGCGGCGACGCCCTGGCACGCGGCCTGTCGGTTCTGATGCAGGGCGGCGAGGTGAACTGGCCGCTGCGGGTCGACCATCTGGTCGCGCTGGGGCGGCTGCCGCATCGCCGGGGCCTGGGCGGGCTGTCCGCGGCCGACCGCGACGCGGTGGCCCGGGCGCTGGACGCCGCCGACGCCGCGCATCTCCGGCTGCGCACCGCCGGCCAACTGTCGGCGGGGGAGCGGATGCGGGTGCTGTTCGCCCGGGCGCTGGCGGTCGAGGCGCCGATGCTGTTCGCGGACGAGCCGGTGGCGGCGCTGGACCCGTTCCACCAGCTGCAGATCATGGAGCTGCTGCAGGGCCGGGCGCGGGCGGGCACCGGCATCCTGGCGGTGCTGCACGACCTGCCGCTGGCCGGCCGCTTCTGCGACCGGCTGGTGCTGCTGCAGGATGGACGGATCCTGGCCGACGGCCCGCCCGAAGCGGTGCTGACCGACGACCATCTGCGCCGGGCCTATGCGGTGGAGGTGCAGCGCGGCCAGCGGGACGGCGTCGGCTACGTCCTGCCGTGGTCCCGCATTGGGCCGAAGGGGGAGGGGTGATGGCGATCGAGCGTCAGCCGGAGCCGGGGCCGGAGGCGGTGCGGCGCCTGATCCGGGAGCAGGTGGCAGAGGCCGACACCGGCTGGAGCCTGGGGGGCTTCGGTGCGATCGCCGAGTTCCTGCGTACGCCGGGGGAACCGGTGGCAGTGACGGCCGATGCCGGCGGCGTCGCCGTCGTCACCGATCTCGGCGCGATGCGGATCGACTGGATCGCCGGGCTGCGCCCCGTCGCCTACGAGACCGCGGTGGAGGACGATCGCTGGAGCCATGCGGTGGCGCTGTGCCTGGAGGCGGCGCAGGCGGCTATGAACCGGCGATCGGTGGTCACCGAACTCGGGCCCGACGAAGCGGCACTGCGACCGGGGGATCGCGAGGCAATCCTGTTCGACCTCGGCCTCGGCATGCTGCAGGCCGACATCTGTGTGCGCAGCGCCGACCCGGCCCTGCTGACGCAGCTGCGGGCGGGATGCGGGCAGTCGCTGTTCGCGCCCGGCAATTCGCTGACGGGCGCGCTGATCGCCGCCGGTCCGCACCGCGTGTTCCAGGCGCGGCTGGGGCGCATCGAGGTCTACCAGCCGGTGCCGCCGGCCGACGGCCGCAGCCCGGAGGGACCGCACACCCATGTGCTGCCGAAGCTGCTGGCGAGCGGCCGCACCCATGCGGCGACAGCACCGATCCCGGCGGGCTGGGTGCCCTGCGCCCATCTGTTCCCGCCGCACCCGGCCCGCGATGCAATGGGGCGCAGCCAGCCCTTCGACCGAGGGCGCCACGACGCGTTCCAGGCCGTTTGGCGGGAGTTCGGCGATCCGCATGCGGTGGCGCTGAAGGACGAGGTCATGGCCGCGCTGGGCGTCGGCCAGGGGCTGCCGGCGCTGGACAGCCGCGCCGACCGGGCCGTCGGCCGGGTCGCGCGATGCCAGACCCAAGCCCTGGCCAGCCTCTAAGTCAGGCGCCCGAGCCTTATCAGGTGCCCGGCGTGCGGCTCTGGTCGGCGCTGAACTTCAGCGGCACCTCGCCCAGATTCTTCAGGTTCAAGGTCAGGAAGAAGGAATAGCCCTCCTTCTGGTCCTCGGCGGTGGTGAACTGGCGCTGCACGTTGACGCCGAAGGTGAAGCACTCGTCCATGTACTGGGCGCCGAGATTGTAGCGGAACGGCCGCATGTTCTCGATGTCGTAGGTCATGCCGGTGGAGAGTGACCAGAAATCCGTGATCTGGGCCTTGGCGCCGGCACCCAGCTGCTGCTGGTTGAAGCTGTTGCCCTCGTCGTCCTCGCCCTTGTCGTCGAGCAGGCTGTAGTTGACGTTGAGGTTCAGCCAGTCGGGCCCGGTGGTGGTGGCCTGGACGTATTGCCGGCGGCTGTAGAAGTTGTCCTTGTCCAGCCGGAAGCGCCAGTCGAGGTTCAGGTAGGGCCCGGGATGCACAGTCACGCGGCCGACATAGTCGGACAGCTGGTCGCGCAGGCCGGAGCTCTCCGGGAAGTCGTCATCGGTCTCGAAGCGATAGCTCTGGCCCAGGAAAAAGGTCGCGGAGGTGCCGTCGACCCCATACAGCCCGTAGCGGAAGCCGTAGGAGACGTGCTGGCCGCCCTCGACCCGGTCGAGGCCGGGGAAGCGGCTCTCGCTGAACAGGTTGATCTCGTCGAACTCGATGTCCGAGCTGTCGTTGTTCGGGATCTTGTCGCCGTTGCTGACATGCGGCGCGACGCTGAGGCTGACGATCGGCTCCAGCATCTGCTGGTAGGAGCCGAGCTGCCCGACGAAGGGATAGCGCGCGGTCGCCGTCGCGACCGGGAACAGCCGGGTGGCGGCGACGCCGTTCTTGGTCAGGACCTCGTCGGGCCCGCCATTCACCACCAGGGTGCCGTCCGGCACGTCGTCCGACTGGTAGACGTCGGCCCGCAGATAGGTGCGTGCCGACAGCACGATGCCGCTGTCGCTGTAGAACTCCCGCTGCCAGCCGGCCTGGGTGGACAGGCGCCGGGTGTCGATGCCGCGGTTGGGGTCGCTGGTCACAGCATCGAAGTCGCGCAGCAGGCTGACGGCGCTGGCGTTGGCGAACCATTGGCCGCCGAGGATGGTGTTGGGTTCGCTGACGTAGTTCGCGGTGACCGAGGGCAGGATGGTGGGCGAGAAGCCCTTGCTGCCGACGCCGGTGCCGGGCGTGCGCAGGTCCTGCCAGTCCAGCGCCTCGACCCCGATATAGTTCAGGCCGTAGAAGCCTTCGGCAAAAGCCCGGCTCTGCAGGATATCCGCGCCGGAGATGTTGAAGTTGTCGATATAGGTGCGATCAGACGTGCGGTTGACGTTGACGCCGAACCGCCAGTTCTGGTCGAAGTCGTAGGCCGCCGTGCCGAAGAAGTGCCAGCGCAGCTGCTGCGACCGGAAGTCGAGGTTGCTGCCGTTGGGTCCTGAATTGTCGTTCAGGATCTTGCTGTAGCCGCTCTGGTTGATGCTGCCGTTGAGGGTGATGAGGCCCTTGTCGAAGCGCTTGCGGTACTCGCCGGTGAACAGCGTGCCGGAATCGCGGGTCAGAGTGGCGCCCACCGTGGCGTCCTGGTCCGGCGAGATGTCGAAATAATACTGCAGGCCGAAGAACGGCCCGACGTCGGAGGTCGAGCCGAAGCTCGGGAACAGGAAGCCCTGGCGGCGGTCGACCGACGGGTCGGGCATCGAGAAGTACGGCGAGTAGAACAGCGGGACGCCGAACAGGTCGATGAAGGCGTCGTGGAAGATGATGTCCTTCGACACCGCGTCGCTGGTCACCCGGATGGCGCGGATCTGCCACAGCGGCGGTGCCGTCGGGTCGTCCTTGCACAGGTTGCAGGGCGAATAGAGGGCGCGGTCGATGGTGGTGATCTCGCCGCGCTCGCGCACCGCGCTGTTGCCGATCATCCGCGAGTTGTCGGACAGGATCAGCGACACCTGCTGGATGAAGCCGTCCTTCATGTCGTCGGTCAGCTCGGCATAGTCGCCCAGCATGACCTCGCCCCCGGGCTGGACCAGGGCGACATGGCCGCTGGCCGCGACGATCTGGGTCTTCTGGTTGTAGGTGACCTGATCGGCGCGGAGGATCTGGTTGTTCTGGTTGATCTCGACCTTGCCGCGCGCGGTCACGAGACCCAGCGTCTGGTCGTAGATCAGCTCGTCGGCGATGACGACCGGCGGCTCCCCCGCGGGGGCGGCCGGTTTCTGCTCAGGCGCCGGCGGCTCGGGAGCCCCCGGAGCGGCGGGGGGCTGCTGTTCCTGGGCCGACGCACCGACCGCCGTCAGAACGGCGAGAACGGAAACGGCGCTGAGAAATGACGATAACCGATTGATTCGTTTCACTGCCGCTTCCACGCTCCGACACGAGCCGTCGCCCCTTGTGCCGAATGCGAAGGGGCGAAGTCAACGTGCGTCGCGGCAGGGACCGATCAAGCGGCGGTTTCGGTGACCTCGGCGGCGGTGCGCTTGCGCTGCGGAACCGGCCGCAGCAGGAAGGCCGGGACGTGGTCGCCCAGCCCCAGCACCGGCGTGTCGTCGCGATCCTCGCGCGAGGAATGGCGCCGGTCGCGGCCCCGATCCTCGTTGCGATCGTCACGGCGGGGGCGGTCCTGCGCTGGCCGCGGACGGTCGTCGTGGCGACGGGCCTCGCTGCGCGGTGCCTCGTCGCGATGGCCCTCGCTGCGGTGGCCTTCACTGCGGTGGGACGCGACCGCAGCGGGCTCCGCCTGGCGCGGCTCGTCGTGCCGCGAGTCCGCCGGACGCGAGTCGGTCTGGCGGGCATCGGCCTGACGCGGAGCGGCCTGGCGGGGAGCGGGACGGGGCCTGCCGCGACGCGGCCGATCCTCGACCACCGGGGCGGCGCTGGCCTCCTCGGCAACCACCTGAGGCTCTTCCGTGCGGCGCGGCTCGGCGGCGGCCGAGTCGCGGGTCCTGCGCTTGGGCGCCTCCGGGCGCTCGCCGCGCCGGCGCGCCTTGCCGCGCTGCTTGATCTCGTCGTCGGACAGGAAGCCTTCCAACCCGATCTCCGGCAGCACCAGGACCGGGATCTGCTTCTTGATCAGGCTCTCGATCGCCTTGACGAAGCGGCCGTCCTCGGGCGTCGCGATCGAATAGGCCTTGCCGGTCTTGCCGGCACGGCCGGTGCGGCCGACGCGGTGGACATAGTCGTCGGCGTGGATCGGCACGTCGAAGTTGAAGACATGACCGATGTCGCTGACGTCGATGCCGCGGGCGGCGACGTCGCTGCAGACCAGCGTGGTGATGTCGCCGCGCTTGAACCGGTCCAGCGTCTCGTTGCGCACCGATTGCACCAGGTCGCCATGCATCTGCCCGGCGTTGAAGCCATGGCTCTGCAGCGACTTGAACACCACCGACACATCGCGCTTGCGGTTGCAGAACACGAAGGCGCTCTTGACGTCCTCGGCCCGCAGCAGGTGGCGCAGCGCCTTGCGCTTGTCGTCGGCCTCGACCACCACGATGTGCTGCTCAAGCAGCTCGCCGGTGGTCGCCGGCGGCGCCACCGAGATCTGCTTCGGATTGCTCAGGAAGGCCTCGGACAGGCGCCGGATCTCCGGCGGCATGGTGGCCGAGAAGAACAGGGTCTGCCGCAGCGGCGGCAGCAGGCCGACGATGCGCTCGATGTCGGGGATGAAGCCCATGTCGAGCATGCGGTCGGCTTCGTCGATCACCAGGATCTTGACGTCGGCCAGCAGCACCTTGCCGCGCTCGAACAGGTCGAGCATCCGGCCCGGGGTCGCGATCAGCACGTCGACGCCGCGGTCCAGCTTCTTGATCTGGTCCTCGAAGCTCTCGCCGCCGATCAGCAGGGCGTAGGACAGCTTCTCGTACTTGCCGTACAGCTCGAAATTCTCGGCCACCTGGGCGGCGAGCTCGCGAGTCGGCTCCAGGATCAGCGAGCGCGGCATGCGCGCCCGCGCCCGGCCGGAGGCAAGGATCTCCAGCATCGGCAGGGTGAAGCCGGCGGTCTTGCCGGTGCCGGTCTGGGCGATGCCGAGGACGTCGCGGCCCATCAACACATAAGGTATGGCCTGGGCCTGGATCGGGGTCGGGGTGGTGTAGCCGACATCGTCCACGGCACGCAGGATTTCGGGCTTCAGCCCAAGATCCGAAAAGAGCATCGTACAGGAATCTTTACTAATGGGGGCGCGCCGAGCGGCCCGCCGCATGCCCTTTAGATGGGAAAACCACCCGTCAAGTCAATTGAAACTATCGAGACAGCCGGGCATGGCTCACCCTAGCGGGGCGCGAGTCGCGCGGTTGACGATGAAGAAGTGGGAGACGTGACGAATGCTGCTCGATCGGGAAGACAGCGTTCTCCTGGTGGTCGACGTGCAGGAGAAGCTGGTGTCGGCGATGCATGATTTCGCGACGGCACGGAAGGCGATCGAGACCCTGATCCGCAGCGCGGCGGCGCTCGGCGTGCCGGTGCTGTTCGCCGAACAGTACCCGAAAGGACTGGGGCCGACCCTGCCGGAGCTGGTGGCGCTGGCGCCGGATGCGCCGGTTGTACCGAAGGTGCGCTTCTCCGCCGTCGGCGAACCGGCCCTGCTCGACCACCTCGAAGGCATCGGCCGCCGCACCGTGGTGCTGTGCGGGCTGGAGAGCCATGTCTGCGTGCTGCAGAGCGCCTTCGACCTGCACGACGCCGGTTTCCGCGCGGTGGTGGCGATCGACGCGACGACGTCGCGGGCGCCGCGCAGCACCGCGGTGGCGGAGCTGCGCCTGGTCCAGGGCGGGATCGAGCTGGTGACGGGGGAAATGGCCTGCTTCGAATGGCTCGGCCAGGCCGGGACCGACGAGTTCCGGACGGTGAGCGCCTTCCTGCGATGACCCTGCCGGTCGTGTTCGTGCCTGGCCTGCTCTGCGATGCGGATCTGTGGGCGGCACAGCTGGCGATCGTCTCGGCCGACCGGCCGGTGGTGGTCGCCAACATCGCCGGCGCCGACACCGTGGCCGCGTTGGCCCGGGCGGTGCTGGCGGACGCGCCGCAGCGCTTCGCCCTCGCAGGTCTCTCGATGGGCGGTTATGTCGCGCTGGAGATCATGCGCCAGGCGCCGGAACGGGTGGCGGGGCTGGCGCTGCTCGACACCTCGGCCCGGCCGGACAGCGAGGAGCAGACCCGCCGCCGCCGCGCCCTGCTGGCGCTGGCCCGGACCGGCCGGTTCAAGGGGGTGACGCCGCGGCTGCTGCCGACCCTGCTGCATCCCGACCGGCTGGCGGATCCGATCCTGACCGGGCGGGTGATGGCGATGGCCGGCCGGATCGGCCGGGACGCCTTCCTGCGGCAGCAGACGGCGATCCTCGGGCGTCCCGACAGCCGGCCGGACCTGATGCGGATCGACTGCCCCACTTTGGTGGCCTGCGGCCGGCAGGATGCGCTGACACCGCTGCCGCTGTCCGAGGAGATGGCGGGGCTGATCCCCGGGGCGGAGCTGGTCGTGGTCGAGGACAGCGGCCACCTGTCGCCGATGGAGCGGCCCGACGCGGTCAATGCCGCGCTGGCGTCCTGGCTCGGGCTGTTGTGAGGCCGCTCAGTCGGGGAAGCCGCCGAACCGTCCGAACAGGGGCGGCGGGGTGTAGGGGAACAGCTCGATGGTGAGGTGGCTGATCAGGTTGATGAAGGCGGGATCGTCCGGCCCGCTGGACTGGTCGAGGAAGCCGGTCACCGCCGACGCCTCGCGGCCAGCGACGCAGAAGGCGGCGCGAACGAGGATCGGCCGCATGGCCGGGGCCGTGGTCCAGGTCTTGCGGTCGCACAGGTCGAACGGGTTGACCGCCGGCTGGGCGTTGAACACCACCGAGACGAAATAGTCGCGGTTCTCGGTCGGCCCCGGGGTCGGGGTGAAGCGGGTGCGCGGGCCGACATAGGTGCCGGTCATGATCTGCGCCACCAGCTGCTCGAAGCCCGGCGTGCTGCCGTAGGGGTTGCCCTGGATGATGGTGCGCAGGTCGCGGCCGTCGGCGGCGGCGAAGAACTCGCCGCTGGAGTAGAGGGCGTTGAGGTCGCTGCGGACGATGCGGGGGCCGGTGCATCCGGCCAGCAGCAGCAGGGCCAGGGCGGTGGCGGGGACGGCGCGCAACGGGGTCATGGGGCGGCCCTTCCGGAGGCTGTCGATCGATGGGGGCGGCGGAGGGGCGGGAGCCCATCCGCCGCCGGACCTCACCGGTAGGGGAACAGCTGGATCGTCAGCTGGCGGATGGTGTCGACGAACTTCGGATCGGTCGGCCCGCTGGCCTGGTCGAGATAGGCCGACACCGAGGACGCTTCGCGCCCGGCGACGCAGAAGGCGGCGCGGATGACGATCGGGCGCTGGGCCGGCGCCGTGGTCACCGCCTGGCCGTTGCACAGCGAGCCGGAGACGACATCGGGCTGGGGGTTGACCGCCAGGGCGACGAAGTAGTCGCGCTTGGCGCTGGGGCCCGGCGTCGGGGTGAAGCGCGTCTTCGGGCCGACATAGGTGGCGGTCATGATCTGCGCCACCGCCTGGTCGAAGCCGGGCGTGCCGAAGGGGTTGCCCTGCACGGTGGTGCGCAGGTCGCGCCCGTCGGCGGCCGAGGAGAACTCCACGCTGGAATAGAGCGGGTTGATGTCGTCGACCACGACACGGCCACCGCTGAGGCCGCCGCCGGCGCAGGCGGCGAGGCCGGTGCCGGCCAAGGCCACGGCGGCGAGGGGGAGAAGGCGGCGAAGACGGGAGGTCATATTCGTTCTCATCCGTTGGCAGGCCGGTCATCATCATACGGCTCGCCGCGAGGCGTCGCCAATGATCCGGCCACACCTCCCTTATACGGCGGGTCCGCCGGGGCGGATGGTGCCCCAGGTCACAGCCTGCGCTGTGCCCGATGTCGCACCCCCGTCGGCCTCAGATGTCCAGCTCGGTCGCCTTGGTCGCGTTCTGCTGGATGAAGCGCAGCCGCAGCTCCGGCTTGCGGCCCATCAGTTGCTCGACCAGGTCGGCGGTGCGGCGGCCGTCGAACTCATCCTCGGCGTCATCCGTCAGCTCGACCCGCAGCAGCGAGCGTGTCGACGGGTCCATGGTGGTGTCGCGCAGCTGTGCCGGCATCATCTCGCCGAGGCCCTTGAAGCGGCTGATCTCGACCTTCTTGCCGGCGAACTGCTTGGCCAGCACCTCGTCCTTGTGGGCGTCGTCGCGGCAGTAGACCGTGGTGTTGCCGGCCTGCACCCGGTACAGCGGCGGCTGGGCCAGGAACAGGTGGCCCTCGGCGATCAGGCCGCGCATCTCCTTGTAGAAGAAGGTCATCAGCAGCGACGCGATGTGGGCGCCGTCGACATCGGCGTCGGTCATGATGATGACGCGCTCGTAGCGCAGCTTGTCGCTGGCGTACTGGCCGCGGGTGCCGCAGCCCAGCGCCAGCGCCAGGTCCGAGATCTCCTGGTTGCCGGCCAGCTTGTCGGCCGAGGCGCTGGCCACGTTCAGGATCTTGCCGCGCAGCGGCAGGATGGCCTGGGTCTCGCGCTTGCGCGCCGCCTTGGCCGAGCCGCCGGCCGAATCGCCCTCGACCAGGAAGATCTCGGTGCCCTCGGGCGCAGTGCGGCTGCAATCGGCCAGCTTGCCCGGCAGGCGCAGGCGCGCGGTCGGGGTCTTGCGGCCATTGTCCTTGGCCTGCTTGCGGCGCAGCCGCTCCTCCGCCCGCTCGGTGAGGAATTCGAGCAGCCCTTCGGCCGATTTCGGGTCGGCCGACAGCCAATGGTCGAAATGGTCCTTGATCGCGCCCTCGACCAGCTTGGTCGCCTCGGGCGAGGACAGGCGGTCCTTGGTCTGGCTCTGGAACTGCGGGTTGGGGATGAAGATCGACAGCAGCACCGCCACGCCGCCCATCACGTCGTCGGCGGTGATCTGGCCGGCCCGCTTGTGGTTGGCCAGCTCGGCGAAGCCGCGCAGGCTGCGCAGCAGGCCGCTGCGCAGGCCCTGCTCATGGGTGCCGCCCTGGGGCGTCGGGATGGTGTTGCAGTAGGTGTGGACGAAGCCCTCGTCATCCTCCGGCCAGGCCACCGCCCATTCGATCTGGCCGCCGCCCCCGGGGAAGGTGGCGGTGCCGGCGAAGGCGGTCGGGGTGCGGGTCGGCCGGTCGTCCAGCGTGGTCTTGAGATAGTCGGACAGGCCGCCGGGGAAATGCAGCACCGCCTCGGCCGGGGTGCGGTCGTCGCCCGAGACCAGAGCGGGGTCGCAGCGCCAGCGGATCTCGACGCCGCGGAACAGATAGGCCTTGGACCGCGCCAGGCGGTACAGCCGGCCGGGCTGCAGCCGCGCCTCGGCGCCGAAGATCTCCGGGTCGGGATGGAAGGCGATGGTGGTGCCGCGCCGGTTCTGCACCGTGCCGCCACGCTCCAGCGGGCCCAGGGGCGCGCCGCGGGAATAGCGCTGGAGGTACAGCTGGCGGTCGAGCGCCACCTCGACCCTGAGGTCGTCGGACAGCGCGTTCACCACCGACAGGCCGACGCCGTGCAGGCCGCCCGAGG
Organism: Inquilinus sp. 2KB_23; assembly: GCF_052115705.1. Classification (NCBI taxonomy): domain Bacteria; kingdom Pseudomonadati; phylum Pseudomonadota; class Alphaproteobacteria; order Rhodospirillales; family Rhodospirillaceae; genus Inquilinus; species Inquilinus sp. 2KB_23. The sequence goes on from NZ_JBFRHF010000004.1 coordinate 77,045, forward strand.
TGGCGTAGACCTTGTTCGAGAACTTGCCGCCGGAATGCAGCGTGGTCAGGATGACCTCGAGCGCCGACTTGCCGGGATATTTGGGATGCTCGTCGACGGGAATACCGCGGCCGTTGTCGCGGACGGTGACGAAGCCTTCGGCATCGAGCGCCAGATCGATCAAGGTGGCGTGGCCGGCAACCGCCTCGTCCATGGCGTTGTCGAGCACTTCGGCGACGAGGTGGTGCAGGGCGCGGTCGTCGGTGCCGCCGATATACATGCCGGGCCGCCGCCGGACCGGTTCGAGCCCCTCGAGAACCTCAATATCGCTCGCGGTGTAACTGTTGTCGGTCTTGCTGCTGGGGGCGAACAAATCTGTCATGATCCGGAGTCGGGGTCGTCCTGTGGATTTGCGTGCCAATTCCTTCATATAGACTTTTCCGGCCCTCAACGTAACCAAATCTAGGATCCGATCGGTGACAACCCTCCTGCCCGCCGGGGTGCCGGCCCTCCGCACCATCGCCATGCCGAAGGATGCCAATCCGAACGGGGACATCTTCGGCGGCTGGCTGCTGTCGCAGATGGATCTGGCCGGCGCCGTGGTGGCGCATGAGCGGGCCCGCGGCCGGACCGCGACGGTGGCGGTGGATGCGATGAGCTTCCTGGCCCCGGTGCGCATCGGCGACACCGTGTCCTGCTACGCCACCCTCGCGGCCACCGGCCGCAGCTCGATGAAGGTGAAGATCGAGACCTTCGTGCAGCGCCGCAGCGACCACACCATCGTCAAGGTCACCGACGGCACCTTCACCTATGTCGCGATCGATGAGCAGGGCAGCTCGCGGCCGCTGCCGCCGGGATAGTGGCGGCAGGGCGGCCGGGACGCCGCAGGCGGCGGGCCGCTACAGGCCCCAGCCGTAGCCGATGAAGGTCAGCGCGTAGCAGGTGCCGAACAGCAGGGTGAGGGTCACGGTCTCGCGGATGAAGGTCCAGTCGCTCATGATGTTCCCTTTGTGTTCCTATTTGTGGATAGGAACATAGAAGGAACATCCGGTCAAGCGGCTCAATCGACGATGAACAGCTTGGCGCCGGTGCGGGTCGAGGAGCGGTGGGCGGCGTCGCCGAAATCCGAGACCTGGTAGCTCATGCCGGCCGTCAGGGTGAAGCGGCGCCCGTCCTTCAGCTCGGTCTCCAGCTCGCCCTCGAGGACATAGAGGACATGGCCCCGGTCGCACCAATGGTCGGCCAGGTATCCCGGCGTGTACTCCACCATGCGGATGCGCAGGTCGCCGATGGCCAGGGTGCGCCAGTGTGCCGTTCCGGTCTCGCCCGGATGCTCGGTCGCGGGCTGCCGGTCCCAGTCGGTCACGGTGAAGGGGAAGGGTGGAATCTTCATCGGGTGCTCCTCAGGCCGGCACGTCGGCGGCGATCAGCAGGAAGGGCGGGCGCTGGCGCTCGATGGCGAATTCCGGATGGTCCGCGATCTGCTCGGCGGTCGGGCCCCATTCCTCGAGATGGGCGAGGGTGAAGCCGGCGCGCAACAGCAGGGCGACATAGGTGGCGATGGTGCGATGCTGCTTGATCACGCCCTCGGCCAGCCAGTCGGTGATGCGCGGGCCTTCCTCCAGGTAGCGGTCGACCGGCCAGACGTCGCGGCCCGCGGCGTCGCGCGACCAGCCGGGGGCGGAGGGCGCGGTGTAGATCGGGTGCTCCACCGAGGCCACCAGGCGGCCGCCCGGGGCGAGGGCACGGTGGATCTGCGCCACCAGCCCCTCCAGGTCCGCGATGTAGTGCAGTGCCAGCGAGCTGTAGGCGAGGTCGACCGAGGCCGGCGGCAGGTCGAGTGTCTCCAGGTCGGCCCTGGCATAGGTGACGGCGGCGTCCGGGTCGGTGGCCCGGGCGCGGGCCAGCATGTTCTCCGACACGTCGAGGCCGAGGACGTCGGCCGCCCCGGCCTGGCGCGCCCAGCGACAGAACCAGCCGAAGCCGCAGCCGAGGTCGAGCACCCGCTTGCCCCTGAGGTCCGGCACCAGGGCACGCAGCGCCGGCCATTCCGGGGCGCCGTCCAGGCCTTCGACCGACCGGCGCAGCCCGCTGTATCCGGCAAAGAATTCAGGGTTGTCGTAGATGTTCTGGGTCACGTGCGACTCTCCAATTTCGGGGATCGGACGGGGCGCGCGAGACCATGAAAAAGCCCCGTCCGTTTCCGGCGGGGCTGACYGATTGCGAGCGGCGATCCAGGATCAGCGCACACAGACTCCGGGCGTCCCGCCGATGGCGATGCGGGCGGGTCTGGCGACGATGTGGGTGTCGGTCACGGGCATGTCCTATCTATCGCGGGCCGGCCGTGCGGCGTCAAGGGACGGCTTCATATCCGGTGCCGGCGCGGCCCGGGGTGCGGGCCGCGCCTTGTGGCCTACCAGTAGCCCTTGCCCTTGAGGTCGCCGGCCACGGCACCGGCGGCGCCGCCGATCAGGGCGCCGATGCCGGCATTGCCGCCCGCGATGGCGCTGATCGCGGCACCGCCGGCGGCGCCGATCCCGGCGCCGGTCAGGGTGGTCTGCTCCTCGCGGGTCAGGTTGCTGCAGCCGGAGGCCAGCAGCGCGCCGCACAGCGCCAGCGGCAGGAGAATCGTCTTCATCTCGGGCTCTCCCTACTTCTTCCGGGGCTGGACCTTGGCGACATCGGTGACGATCACCGAAATCACCGACCGCGCGGTCTGGTCCGGATGGGCGGCGTAGTAGTCGTCGACGCCCTTGGAGATCTCGGTCAGCGTCAGCGGCTGCAGGTTGGTGACCAGCGCGCTGATCATGCCCGGCCGGCTGCGGCGGTCGTCCTTGCGCAGCTCGTATTCGACCGAGACGACATTGGCCACGCCGACCAGGAAGGCCTTCTTCTCGGAATCGGACGCCTTGGTCCAATGCTCGCCGGTGACCAGCGGGACATCCCCCGCCTGCGCCGGCGTGCCCGCGACCGCGGCGAGCAGGACGGCCCCCAAAAGCAGGGGTTTCATGGACAGTCGTGCCATTACTTGCTCCCGAACAGGAATCCACGGTCCATTCTTTGGACGTTCGGGGGCGATAATCAATAGAGGATGGCCGGGCCGGCCTGGAAAGCCCCGCCGGGGCGGGGCTTAGGCCCAGTACCGGATCACCAGTAACCCTTGCTCTTCAGGTTGCCGGCCACGGCGCCGACGCCGGCGCCGACCAGGCCGCCGGCCAGCAGGCTGCCGCCGGTCAGGGCGGTCAGCGCGACGCCGCCGGCCGCGCCGATTCCGGCGCCGCTGAGCGTGCCCTGCGCCTCGCGGTTCATGTGGGTGCAGCCGGACGCCAGCAGGGCGGCGGCAAGGGCGATCGGCAGCAGGCGGCGGGGCAGGGTCCGGACACTCACGGGCGGTCACTCACAGGGCGAAGGGAAGTTCGGTCGGCTGGGCAACCCGGCACGGCCCTGTTTGTTCCCGCCGCGCCAGCCCTGCTCGTGCCGGCCCGCCTGATGCCGCGGCCGGCCTGGGCCAGTCGCGCGTGACGCAAAGGTTCCGGGTGCTGCGGTTTGGCCGCAGCACCCTGTCGTCGGGATCAGAGCACGAAATCTCCGGCGGCCAGGTCGTGGACGCCCAGCAGCACGATCGTCAGGTCGCCATGGCCGTCGCCGTCGATGTCCGCGCTCACCGCCGTGTTCGACCCGTCGGTGAAGAACCGCACCTCGCCGGCCTGGCCGGAAAAGGCGGCGTCGCCGATGAAGCTGAAGGCGGTGTCGCCGTTGCCGCCGTTGCCGTCGGCATCGATGGCGGAGAGGTCGATCCTGTCGCCCTGCGCCTGGGAGAAGTCGACGATCAGGTCGCGGGTCTCGACGGTGGTGCCGGTGTCGGCGGCGCTGGCATAGGCGAAACTGTCGGCCCCGGCGCCGCCGATCAGGATGTCGGCGCCGGCCCCGCCCTCGATCCGGTCGCTACCGGTGCCGCCGACCAGCCGGTCGTCGCCGCCGGCACCGGCCAGCACGTCATCGCCGGCCAGGCCGCGCAGGATGTTGCCGCTGTCGTCCCCGGTCAGCGTGTCGCCGAACGGGCTGCCGTGGATCACCTCGATGGCGTCGACATAGACGTCGCCCTCGGCATTGCCGCCGTGGTTCTCATGCGTCGTCAGGTTGACCGAGACCGCGGCGCCGCTCTCGGCGTAGCTGACAATGTCGATGCCGTTGCCGCCGGTCAGGGTGTCGGCCCCGGCGCCACCGCGCAGCAGGTCGTTTCCGTCCCCGCCGTCCAGCCGGTCGACGCCGTCGCCGCCGGCGAGGTGGTCGCTGCCGGCGCCACCGTCGATCGAATCGTCGCCGCCCTGCCCGCGCAAAGTGTTGCCGCCGGCATCACCGGTCAGCACATCGGCGAAGTTGCTGCCGTGGATGGCCTCGACATCGTTGGCGATGACATCGCCCTCGGCCGCCCCGCCATGGGCCTGGTGGGTGAGGAGGTTGATGCGCACCCCGGCGGTGCTGTCGGTGTAGGTGATGGTGTCGATGCCCTGGCCGCCGTTCAGGACGTCGGCCCCGGCGCCACCATGCAGCAGGTCGTTGCCGGTGCCGCCATCCAGGATATCGTTGCCGTCGCCGCCGGCGATCTTGTCGGTGCCGTTGCCGCCGGTGACGACGTCGTCGCCGGCGGCGCCGCGGATCCAGTCGAGGCCGTTGCCGCCGTCGATGACGTCGAAGCCGGCGCCGCCGTCGATGGTGTCGTCACCGTTGCCGCCGGTGATCACGTCGAAGCCGGCGCCGCCGTCGATGATGTCGTCGCCATTGCCACCGCTCGCCACGTCGCTGCCGCCGCGAGCGTCGATGGTGTCGTCGCCCCGCGTGCCGATCAGGATGTCGGAGCCTTCGGTGCCCGTGATGATGGTCATGTGCGTTTCCCCGTTGCGAAATCGGACATCACGCTCTGACGAAGGCCGTGCGCCCCCTGCCGTCCGGCAGCCCGAGCTCCGCATCGGGGCCATCCGTCGGGGCATGCGGGACCGCAGCGGCCGTCCGAAGGATCGAGGCCGCGGCTATGGCGTCGGATCGAAGAGTTCAGATGTGCCGAAACCGCGCCGCGGCGCCGCAGCGGGAGTCAATGAAATGATCTCTTCCCTCCAGGCAGAGCGAAATCTGTATATCCTGGATTCAAGGTAGCCAAAAGATGGAATCTAAGATTTTAAATCTGTTAATCCGAAATTGCACAAAGGGGTATGGCTTGGATTTTAAACGTTTCCCTTTGCGCGACTGATCCCGGCCTTGCGCGTAGTTTTGAGAAAATCTTCAGCGAATTGTCGGCGTGGCGGGGTGCAGGGGCTCCAAGGCCCATGCGTCCCCTCCAAATTGTCATGCCACGGCTTGCCCCCGGATCAAGTCCGAGGGGTGGCATCCAGGGGCGGTCAGAGCGGCTCTTGGTGGCCCCTGGATTGCCCGGTCAAGCCGGGCAATGATATTAAAAATTGAGGCCTGCGTCTCAAATCCTCAACCTGAAAACTTGACCGTACGCCGCCTCGGCTCTACCCCGCCGGGGTCAGGTGGCCGCCGCGGCTGAGGAAGGCGGCCAGGCGCTCGCTGTCGGGCCGGGTGAAGATCTTCTCCGGCGGGCCGTCCTCGGCGATGCGGCCCTCGTTCATGAAGATGATCCGGTCCGCCACTTCGCGGGCGAAGCGCATCTCGTGGGTGACCAGCAGCATGGTCATGCCGTCATCGGCCAGGCCCTTGATCACGGCCAACACCTCGTTCACCAGCTCTGGGTCCAGGGCCGAGGTCGGCTCGTCAAACAGCATCAGCTTGGGGTTCATGGCGATGGCGCGGGCGATGGCGACGCGCTGCTGCTGGCCGCCCGACAGCTGGCTGGGGTAATGGTCGCGCCGCTCCGCCAGCCCGACCCGGCCCAGCCACTGCTCGGCCAAGGCGCGGGCCTCGTCGCGCTTCATGCCCCGGACCTTGGTCAGGCCCAGCATGACGTTGCCGGCGGCGGTCAGGTGCGGGAACAGGTTGAAGCTCTGGAACGCCATGCCGGTCATGGCGCGCTGCGCCGCGATCGCCTTCTCCCTCAACCGGATGCGACGGCCGCCCTCGCTGCGATAGCCAATGGCCTGGCCGTCGATGCGGATGGCGCCGGCCTCGAACTCCTCCAGCAGGTTGACGCAGCGCAGCAGCGTGGTCTTGCCCGACCCGCTCGACCCGATCAATGCCACCACCTCACCGGCCGAAACCTTGAGGTCGATGCCCTTCAGCACCTCGTTCTGGCCGAACCGCTTGTGGACGCCCTCGATCTCCAGGATATGGCTCACGGACGGGTCCTCACTTCAGGGCATAGCGGCGGCTCAGCGATTTGCCGAAGCGCTCGATCGCGTAGTTGATGACGAAATAGATCGCCGCGGCCAGCAGGTAGAACTGCATGCTCATGTAGTTGCGGCTGATGATCTCCTTGGTCGCCAGCAGCAGCTCGGTGACCCCGATGACGGAGAGCAGGGTGGAGGTCTTCACCATCTCGGTGGCGGTGTTGACCCAGGTCGGCAGGATCTGGCGCAGCGCCTGCGGCATCAGGACGTAGACGACGGTGCGGCGGAAGGTCAGGCCGATCGACTTCGCCGCCTCGGTCTGGCCCTTGGGGATGGCCTGCAGCGCCCCGCGCACGATCTCGCCGACATGCGATCCGCAGAACAGGGTCAGGGCGAAGATCCCGGCCTGCACCGGGGTCAGCTGGATGCCGATCACCGACAGGATGTAGAACGCGGCCAGGATCAGCACCAGCACCGGGGTGCCGCGGATGAAGTCGACATACAGCCGCGCCGGCCAGCGGATCGGCGCCGGGCCGTAGGTCAGGGCCAGGCCGATCAGCGTGCCCAGGATGGTGCCGGCGACGATCGACAGCGCCGAGATCTGCACCGTCAGCCACAGCCCGTCCAGCAGCGCCCAGCGCACGGCCCAGACCTGTTCGAGGAAGGCATCCATCGGCGTCTCCTCAGCCCGTCCGCACCCGGGCCTCGACCCGGCGCAGCAGGAAGGCGATGGCGTAGCAGGTGGCGACGTAGAGCAGGCTGGTGACCATCCAGGTCTCGATCACGCGGAAGCTCTCGGTGTTGATCTTGCGGGCGTAGAAGGTCAGCTCCGGCACCGCGATCGCGGCGGCCAGCGAGGTGTCCTTGAACAGCGAGATGAAGTTGTTGCCCAGGGCGGGCAGGGCGTTGCGCAGCATCAGCGGGAAGGTGATCGACCGCCGGATCTGCATCGGTGTCAGCCCGATGGCCATGCCGGCCTCGCTCAGCCCCTTCGGCACCGCCAGCAGCCCGGCGCGGAACACCTCGACCAGATAGGCGCCGGCATAGATCGACAGCGAGATCACGAAGCTGGTGGACTTGTCGAAGCGGATGCCGGCCTTGGGCATGGCGAAGAACAGGAACAAGAGGATGATCAGCAGCGGCAGGTTGCGGAACAGGGTGACGTAGCCTGAGGCCAGCCCGCGCGCGATGCGACTGCGCGAGGTGGCAGCGAAGGCGCCAACCAGGCCGATGACGCAGCCGATCAGGATCGACACCACCGCCAGGCCGAGCCCGAGCGCCAGCCCGCTCAGCAGCAGCGGCCAGTTGTCCCACACGACCCCGAAATTGAACTGGTAGTTCACGCGATTCTCCGTCCGCGCCGACCCCTGATCCCAAGACCACAGAGCCCGTTCGAGAATGCGCTGGCGTGAGCCGCATGGTGGGGGTTTTGAGAACCGGCGCGCAGCGGACATGGTCGTCCGTGAGCACCGGAAGCGCAAAAACCTCCATCAGGCGGCCACGCCAGTAGCATTATCGAATGGGCTCTCAGCGCATTTCCATCGGGAAGCCGATCGCCGGGGCCGGCGGGCGCTGGCCGAACCACTGCTCGAACGAGGCGGCGTAGGTGTCGAATTCGACCCCGGTCATCGCCTCGTGCAGCGCGGTGTTGACGAAGTTCAGCCAATCCTGGTCGCCCTTCTTCACGGCGCAGGCATAGGTCTGCGGGCTCCAGCCATAGCCGGCATCGAGGTAGCGGTCGGGGTTCTGCTTCATGAACCAGCGCAGCGACGACGCGTCGGTGGCGACGGCGTCGGCGCGGCCGGAGTTCAGCGCCTCGTAGATCAGGTCGGTGCTCTCGTACTGGTCGACCGCCGCCTGCGGCAGCGCCATGTGCACCAGGGCCTCGGCATAGACGTTCTGCAGCACCGAGATGGTGGCGCCGCTGCCGGCCGCCTTGAGGTCGTCATAGCTCTTGTACTTGCCGTCCTTCAGCAGTAGCAGGCCGACGCCTTCGCGATAGTAGGGGATGGTGAAGTTCACCTGCTGCGCCCGGCTGGCGGTCACGGTGATGAACTGGCAGGTGATGTCGACCTTGTCGGTGGTCAGGTTCGGGATGCGGGCGTCGGAGGACTGGACCACGAACTCGACCTTGCTCGGGTCGTTGAACAGGCCCTTGGCGATGATCTTGGCCATGTCGATGTCGAAGCCGGCGAGGTCGCCCTGCTCGGTCTTGAAATGCCAGGGCGGGTTGGTGCTGCCGGTGCCGACGATCAGCTTGCCGCGGCTGAGCACCTCCTGAAGCTTGTCCGCGGCGAACGCGGAGCCGGCGCTGCCCAGCAACAGGGCGGCGGCACAGGCAGATAGCAGAGTCCGGGTGACGATGCGCATCTGAGCCTCCATGTTTCTATCGGTGTTCACTGTCCGATATTTCGGACAACTATCTTGTATGTCGGACAAGAGGAACGATAAGCTTGCGATCGCGCGAATGCAAGAAAGGTGGCATTCGTGACGAAGGCCGGGATTCGGGGGCCATTTGAAGGGGCGGCGGGCGTATGGCGGAAGCGAGCGAACGCGGGCGGGAGCGGGGCATCGACCGCGTGGTCGCGATCCTGGAGCATCTGCAGGAGCGGCGGGCGCCGGTGCGGATGGGCGAACTCGCCAAGGCCATCGGGGCGCCGCGCTCGACCCTGTACGAGATCGTCGGCCGCCTGACCGCGGCGCGGATCCTGGAGCCGGTGGGCGATGGCGGCGCGGTGTTCTTCGGCCGCGCCATCCACTACTACGCCCAGACCTATGTCGCCGGCGTCGACCTGCTCAGCCGGGCTCGGCGCGAGGTGCTGGGGCTGGCGACCGAGACCGGCGAGACGGCGCAGTGCTGCATGCTGGACGGCGACAAATACGTGGTGATGCTGAACGAGCCCGGGCGGCGCACCTTCCGCATCACGTCGGAGGTCGGGATCCGGCTGCCGATCCCCTGGACCGCCTCCGGCCGGCTGCTGGTGGCGCATATGACCGGGGCGGAGATCGCCGGCTTCATTCCGGAAGAGGATTTCACGCTGCCCTCGGGCGAGCGGATCGCGGCGGCGGATTTCATCGCCGAGACCGAGGCGGCGCGGGGGCGCGGCTATGCCGTGACCAAGGAGCTGGTCGACCGCTTCACCTGCTGCCTGGCGGCGCCGGTGGTCGACCATGACGCCCGGGTGGTGGCGACCCTGTGCCTGGTCACGCCCCTGGACACGCCGGAGGAGCGGCGGCAGACGCTGCTCGACACCCTGATCGCCGCCGCCCGCCGCCTGTCCCTGGCCCCGCCGGGGGCGGTGGGGCTTTAGGAGGGGTCATCCGACCCGCGAGTACCCGGATGCGAGGCCGGGTCCATTTTAGAATAGTTGCCTCATTTTAGTTTGCTCAAGACATGTTCTTTGATATAGCGCAGTAACGCCAGGGCTTATCTTATGAAGACTGTATATTATTTCTATAGAAAGATAATTTTATGACGCAATGGTTTTATATTCTTACCGGCGACGACGTCAGCAGCCAGCAGGCCCTCTGGGTCGACCCCAACACGGATCCTGGCACGAATGGCTCCGAGCTGGATAACGCCTCCATCTACATGATGGAAGCCAGCACGAGTGAAAATCAGTATTCGCTGCAGAGCCCGTACCAGATGTGGCAACTGGCCGGCGACGGCTCGATCGTCAGCGCGCTCAATCCCAATTACGTCCTCGGGCTCAGCGGCACCAACGCCGTCCTGGTGCAACGCTCGCCCGGCGATGCCAGCCAGCAATGGGAGTTCCAGTGGGTCCAGGACAGCCAGGGCCTGATGCTGGGCACGCTGCGCAACAAGGGAAACCAGCAATACCTGACCGGGGGCAACCCTTGGAGCTGGCAGCCCGTCTTCACCCAGAACATGCCCTCCGACGGCACGCCGACGGGCATGATGCAGTGGTATATCCAGCCGCCCTCGCCGCCGACGGGGCAGCTGCTGTCCATCCGCAGCGTCGCCGCCGGCGACTCGCCGCCGATGGTCGTCAATATCCAGGGGGCCTCGATGACCCCCGGCACGACCACGATCCTCTATGAGGCCCAGCCCAATTCGTCGAACATCGTCTGGACCTACACGCTGGACGGGTACCTGCTCAGCTCGGTCAATCCCGGCCTGGCCCTCAGCCTCAACGTCAATGCCTCGGTCGGGGGCGGCAGCGCGAATGGCGTGGCGACCTATCCGAAGCAGCCGCTCGCCGCCGGCGCCAGCTTCCAGCAATGGTCATTCATCCCGGTAGACCCGCAGGCGGGAACCTATCTGATCGTCAATCAGCAGGGCACGCTGGCGCTCGCCACCTCCGGCACCAGCAACTCGGACCCGCTGCAGCTGGTGACGCCCAATCCGAGCGATCAGACCCAGCTCTGGAGCGTCAGCCCCACCTATCCTCTCGAGGTGCTGCTGGCGCAGCCGGCGATGGGCTACCCGGCCTTCACCGGCAACGAGGCCGCAGCCTATACCTACATCAACAGCCAGCTGGGGCTCACCAAGCTCGGGACCGAGCTGCGGTCGCAATACGGCAACCTCGCCGCGCCGCTGGCCGGCTACCAGTCCCGCGTCAACATGATCGCGACCACAGTCGTCCTGCAGCATTCGCCGAAGGACAAGACGCCGCCAGCGGACCTGCCCGACAGCGACGCCATGGTGACGGTGGCGGGCGTGCTGGGCGAGGAGCTGACCGCGGCCCAGGCCGTCCAGCAGCTGTTTCAGCAGCTGACGATGTTCCACGCCGAACTGGCCATCGTGGCGACGAATGCGACGGCGGCCGTCATCGCCGACGCCGCGATCGACACCCAGACCCAGCAGACGGTCAAGGTGAGCTCGGCCGCGATCTTCGAGGGGCTGATCTACACGATCCTGTCCGCGGGATCGATGCTGCCTGGGGAGGGCGAGCTCGCGAAGGGGCTCGGCATGTTGTTGCCGGTGGTCGGCAACCTGTACCAGACCGGCGTGAACACGGTGTCCTCGTACCAGCAGTCGAAGGCGCAGAACGCCCAGAAGGAGCAGGACGAGGAGATCTTCTACGATTTCGAGGGAGAGGTCGCCCAGGTCCAGCAATTCCTGGTCGACAGCTTCGAAGCCGTCGGCGACGCCCTGGCAGCGGTGGAATCGGCCATTCTGCGCGACAGCTTCAAGACCCGCACCGTCGCGGCGATGGCGGCGCTCCCCAGCGGCGGCAACTCGCTATTCTGGCCGCCGGAGCAGGGGGTGACGCTGATTCCCCGCATCGTGCCAGGCTACGAGATCGGGGTGCTGCAGGCGCTGCTGCCGACCAAGTATCAGATCTACACGGGAACCTGGATCCAGGGTTCGGTTGGAAGCAACTCGGATTTCGACAACATCCCCCCGATGAGTGCTCCCAGCTATTGCATCTGGGATGAGGAGATCAATTCATCTCTCGAAGCATCCACGGTCTACTGGATTGCCTCGGTCGCGAGCAACGACACCGGCTATCCCGGCCAGGCGACGATGGATTTTCTGAGCAAGAGCAGCAGCGTCCGGTGGTTCAATTTCTATCGAAGGCTGGCCGGATGGAGTGGCTTCGCGTCGGGGGAGAAATGGCTCGGCAACAACCAGACCATCCTGATGTTCCGGAACTACACGAGCACGACGCTGAGCATCGCGCTGAAGGCGAACGACGCCGAGATCGGCGATAACGGTCCCGGCAGCACGACGCTGACTCTGCCTCCCTACAGCTACCAGAGTGCGGTCCTCTTCTCGATCAAGAATGGGGATAGTAACAAGCCCGACGCCGCGGTGACCGTGACGACGCCCGACGGCACGACGGTCTGGAGCGCCACCGCCGGGTCGAATTATTGCACGTCCATAAAGTGTCCCGGCGACTACGCGATCTATCCCTACAACTCGGACAACATGCCCCACCTGTTCAGCTCCAGCGTCACCACGGGCGCGGGTGGGTGCGACATCGGTATCGCCCTGGCGCAGAGCTAGGGATGGGGCGGGGACCGGCAGGAGTCTGCCGGTCCCCTGTGCCGCTTCAGGCCGGCTGCTGTTGGCGCACAAGACCGGGCCGGTCGGGGTCTAGTTCGCCGGCGCGGCCGGGACAGGGCGGGTCATCAGGTCGACGTAGAAGTCGAGGAACCGGCGGGTGTCGAAGGTCTTCACCACTTTGATCTTCTGCAGCAGCCTGGTCGGCTGCTCCTGCCAATAGCCGAAGGTGCGGCCGTAGCCGGGGCCGAAGGCGATGTCGACGTCGACATAGAGGTCGTCGACCTTGGTCGCGAAGCCGGGATCGACGAGGTAGCCCAGCGCGAGCGTGTCGTAGACGCTGACGGTCGCCGCCGGATCCTTGGCGAATTTCTGCGCCATCCAGCTCTGGCGGAACAGGGTCTGCACCGGGCCGTCGGTGGCGACGATGCGGTCGTACTCGGCCTTGGTCAGCTGGGTGATGTCGGTGACGTCGAGCGGGATCATGGCCTGGTCGATCGGCTCGCGCATGACGATGCGCGCCGCCTCCGGATCGATCCAGACATTCATCTCGGCGGCGGGGGTGGTGTTGCCGCTCACCGTCACCGCGCCGGCCATGTAGACGATGCGTTTGACCAGCGGCACGATCTCCGGGTTCTTGCGCACCGCCAGCGCGATGTTGGTCGACGGGCCGATCACCAGCAGCGACACCTCGTGGGGATTGGCCTTGACGGTGTCGACGATGAAGTCGACCGCGTCCTCCTGGCGCAGCCTGGTCGTCCGGGCGAAGCCGTCGGCCGGCGCGACCAGGTCGGCATCGGTCGGCTGCGGCCGGTGGAAGGCGGTCTTGTAGCTTTCGCCGAAGCCGAACAGCGCGCGCTCGCTCTCGAAGCTCTCGGGGTCATGCACCAGCGGCAGGTTCGCCCCGGCATAGACCCCGACCTTGCCGGCGATGCCGAGGCGTTCGACTGCGCGCAGCGCGTCGGCCACCTCCTGCTTCAGCCAGTTGTTGCCGGTCACGATGGTCAGGCCCAACAGCTCGATCGTGCCCTGACGGTCGAGCTGTGCGGCCATCGCCAGGACCTGCCCGTCATCGCCGAAGGTGCTGAAATCGGTGTCGATGATGACCTTCTCTGCGGCGGCCTGGGCCGGTGCCACGGCCAGCACCCATGCCGCGACGGCGGCGGCGATCAATCGCTGCATTCTGCCCCTCCCTGATGGCTTGGAGTCCCCGGCTTCCACGCCGATGATCCGGTGCCGTCAGGATGGCATGGTTCGGCCATCGGCCGCACGCCGGATCGGCGGCCGATGGCCGAAGAGCAATCAGTTCCAGGGCGTGCCGGCGACCTGGCGGGTGGCGATGTTCAGGCGGTTCCAGACATTGATCAGGCTGATCGACAGCACCAGGGCGCCGAGTGCTGCCTCGTCGTAGTGGCGCGCGGCCTCGGCCCAGATCGCGTCGGGCACCGGGTCGGGCTGGTCGCTGGTCCGCGTCAGGGCCTCGGTCAGCGCCAGCGCGGCGCGCTCGGCATCGGTGAAGTAGGGCGCGTCGCGCCAGGCCGCCACGGTGAACAGCCGCTCATCGGTTTCGCCGGCCTTGCGGGCCATGCGCCAATGCATGTCGACGCAGACGCTGCAGCCGTTGATCTGGCTGGCGCGCAGATGGGCCAGCTGGTGGGTCGTCGGCGGCACGCCGCCCTGTTCGGTGGCCGTGCCGAAGGCCTGCAGCGCCTGCAGGGCGCCGGGAACGATGACCGCCGGGTTCTTCATTCGGGCTTGCATGACGTGTCGTCTCCAGGGGGTTGAGATGCCTCGGCCGGACCGGGATGCTGGGTCCCCGGTCCCGACGGCGCCGCGGCCCGGTCGATGCCCCCGTCACATCGCCCGGGCCTGGTCCGTCATCGCCATGACGGACGCCGACGAGAAAGTGTGACGATGAGCGATCAGGAAATTCTGCTGCAGCGCTTCGAGGCCCAGCGCGCCCAGCTGCGGGGCGTGGCCTACCGCATGCTCGGTTCGCTGAGCGAGGCGGAGGATGCGGTGCAGGAGGCCTGGCTGCGGCTCAGCCGCGCCGGCGCCGACGGGGTCGACAATCTCGGGGGGTGGCTGACCACCGTGGTCGGCCGGGTGTGCCTGGACATGCTGCGGTCGCGCAAGTCGCGGCGCGAGGACCCGATCGAGGATGGCGAGCCGGAGCCGGCCGCCGGCCACCGGGTGCCGCCCGACCCGGAGCAGGAGGCGCTGCTGGCCGATTCGATCGGCCTGGCGATGCTGGTGGTGCTGCAGACGCTGGCGCCGGCCGAGCGGGTGGCCTTCGTGCTGCACGACATGTTCGACCTGACCTTCGACGAGATCGGCCCGATCGTCGGCCGCTCAGCGGTGGCGACGCGGCAGCTGGCCAGCCGGGCCCGCCGCCGAGTTCGCGGCACCGGTGCTGCGCCCGAGGCCGACCGCAACCGCCAGCGGGGCATCGTCGAGGCCTTTCTGGCGGCGGCCCGCGGCGGCGATCTCGGCGGCCTGCTGGCCGTGCTCGACCCCGATGTCGTGCTGCGGCCCGACACCGCCGCCATCCGCGCCGGCGCGTCGGGGGATGTCCGCGGCGCCGTCCCGATCGCGGGGTTCTTCTCCGGCAAGGCCCAGGAGGCCCGGGCGGCGCTGGTGGACGGTGCCGTCGGCGCGGTCGTGGCCCCGGGCGGGCGGCTGCTCCTGGTGCTCGGCTTCACCATCCGCGGCGGCCGGATCGTCGAGATCCGCGTGACCGCCGACCCGGAGAGCCTCGGCCGGATCGACCTGGCGGTGCTGGACTGACGGGCCGGCGGGTCAGGCCTTCGCCGTGGCCGCCAACCGGAAGACCTCGATCTCCGCCCGGCGGCCGGACACGGCCTGGGCGCCCAGGGCCTGCAGATCGGACCTGTCGGCCGACGACAGGGCGACGGTGGCGCCGCTGACCAGGATCGTGACCTCGTCGCCCGGGGCCGCCGTCTTGCCCAGCTGCTCCAGCCGGTTGCCGAGATTCACCGTGTCGCCGACGATGGTGTAGCCGGACCGTCCGGTCATGCCGATGTTGCCGGCCACCACCGGGCCGCTGTGGATGCCGATGCGCACCCGCACCGCCGGCAGGCCGCGGCCGCGCCGGGCGGCATTGTCCGCCGCCATCGCCGCCGCGATGGCGCGGGCGGCGCGCAGGGCCCGGTCGGCATGGTCGGGCTGGTCGTCCGGCGCGCCCCAGAACGCCATGACGCAGTCGCCGATGAATTTGTCGATGGTGCCGCCCTCGGCCTCGACGCAGCGGCCCAGCAGGTCGAAATGGGCGTTCAGCATCGCCGCCACCTCGGCCGCCGGCATGGGTTCGGCCACGGCGGTGAAGTCGACGACGTCGGTGAACATCACCGTCACCATCCGCTCCGCCGAGGCGACCTCGCCGCTGCCGCCGCTGCGCAGCAGTCGCCGCACCAGGCTTTTCGGCACATAGGTCTCCAGCCAGCGCAGCCCGGTCAGCATGGTGTTGTAGGCGCGGGCCTGGTCGTTCAGCTCCGAGAACAGGCTGCCGGGCAGGGGATGCAAAGCGGCGAAGTCGAGCGAGCCGACCGCCCGGACCTCCCGCGCCATGGCGCCGACCGGGCGGACGATCATGCGGCTGACCCAGATCGCGACCAGGATGGCGATCGCCAGCACCGCCAGCCCGGCCAAACCGGCGCGCAGCAGGTCCGAGGTCGGCTTGTCGAGCGCCGAGACGGGCACCTCGACCCCGACGGTCAACGGCACCGGGGCATAGCCGGTGATGGTGCGGGTCAGGATGACGCGGCCGTCGCCGTCCCGGCGCACCACCCGGGCATCGAGGTCGGCGTCACCCACCGCCTCGGGCTCGCCTTCGGTCCACAGCGCCGCCAGGAACGGATCGCCAAGGGCGTCCAGGCCGGGCAAAGGCTGTTCGCGTGACAGAGCGGGACGCTGCACCGCCATGGCGGGATGGGCCAGCACCCGGTCGCGGCCGTACAGGATGAACGGCGTGGTGCCGGGGTTGGACTCCGCGATCGCCTTGAGATGGTCGGACAGGGCATCGACCGTGAGGGTCGCGGTGAAGATGCCGGCGAAGGCGCCGCCGGCATGGATCGGCTGGCGCAGATTGGCCACCGAGGTGCGCAGCGCCGGGTCGGCTACGAAGTAGACCGGCCCCCAGGTCGGATCGTCATGGCCGCGCGCCTCCTCGATCTCCTGCCGCTCGCCATCGGTGTGGATCGTGTCGGTGAACGGGAAGACACCCTCGGGTCCCTGGGTGACGCCCCGGATGGCGCCGTCCGGCGCGACGAAGGACAGCACCCGCACCTGCGGCGCGCCGGCCAGCGCGCCGGTCATCAGCCGGTCCAGCGCGGCGCCGTCGTCTGGGTCGACCCGCCCGGCTGCGACCTCGCGCGTCAGGAAGGCCAACTGGTCCTCGACCGGGGTGAAGCGGTCGGCGATCCGGGCCTGCACCGAATCGAGCCCTAGCTGCGCCGCCTTGGCCAGCAGGTCGCGGGTGGTGCTGGCGGTCATGAACCAGAACACCGCCAGCACGTCGATCGCGGTCAGCGCCACCAGCCCCGCCATCACCACGGCCAGGGTGCCGGACAGCGGGATGGTGCGGCGCCGGGGCAAGGCGTCGCGCCGATCGACCGTGTTCTGCAGCTCCGTCACCAAACCCGCCTCGCCTCGCAGCCTGCCGGCACTGTATCCGGCCGGGCGGGGGCAAGCGACCCGGATGCCGGGCGTTAGCGCCGGGCGGCGGCCGTGACCGCCTCCGCCAGCCGGTCCAGCTCGGCCTCGGTGTGCAGGTAGGACACGGCGGCGCGGCAGATGTCGCCCAGGCCTCGCGCGGTCATGTCCAGCGGCGTGTACATCACGCCGTTGACCGAGATGTTGATACCGTCCGCCGCCAGGCGCTGGCGCAGCGCCGCCGGTTCCGCCCCCGCGACCGCGAAGGACACCAGCGCGGCGCGCTCGACGCCGAGGTCGTGCACCGTGACGCCGGGAATCGCCGCCAGCCGGTCGCGCAGGCCGCGGGCCAGCCCGTCGATGCGGGCGCGGATGGCGTCGATGCCGATGCCCCTGGCATAGCGGATCGCGGCGCCGAGGCCGAGCCGCAGCGCCATCGGGAAATCGCCCGCCTCGAAGCGCAGGGCGCTGTCCTGCAGGCACGGTCCGCCCTCCGGCTGCCAGGCGGCGGTCCTGAAATCGTGATAGGGCGGGTCGAGCCGGTCGAGGAAGCCGTGGCGGACATAGAGCAGCCCGGTGCCGCGCGGCCCGCGCAGATGCTTGCGGCCCGGCGCCGCCAGCACGTCGCAGCCCAGGGCGGCGACGTCGATCGGCAGCTGGCCGATGGCCTGGGAGGCGTCGAGGAAGAACGGCACGCCAGCGGCATGGGCGACCCGGCCGATCTCGGCGGCGGGGTTGATCAGCCCGCCATTGGCCGGCACCCAGGTCAGCGCCACCAGCTTGACCCGGTCGTCGATCATCGCGGCCAGCGCCTCAGGCGACACGCGGCCGGCCTGGTCGCAGGGGATCACCTCGATCACCGCGCCGCTGCGGGAAGCGGCGCGCTGCATGGTGGTGATGTTGCCGGCCCATTCGTGCCGGCCGATCAGGATGCGGTCGCCGGCCTGGAACGACAGCCCAGCGAAGGCCAGGCCCCAGCCATGGGTGGCGCTGCCGGTGAAGGCGATCTCGCGTGCTTCGGCACCGATCAGCCCGGCGGCCTCGCCACGCGCCTCTTCCAGCGCCGGCGCCGCCGCCATCCCGGCCTCGATCGGCCCGGCCACCGCCTCGCGCTGCAGATGCGCGATGACGGCGTCCAGCACCGGCGCCGGCGGCAGCGAGCCGCCGGCATGGTTGAAGTGCAGCACCCGGTCGATGCCCGGCGTCTCGGCGCGCAGGCGCGCCAGGTCCAGCGTCATGGTCAGTCCTCGAGCTCGACGATGGCATCGACCTCGACCGCGACGCCGCGCGGCAGCGCCGCCACGCCGACCGCGGCCCGGGCGTGCTTGCCCTTGTCGCCGAACACCGCGGCGATCAGGTCCGAGGCACCGTTGCCGACCTGCGGCTGCTGGGTGAAGCCGGGGGCCGAAGCGACGAAGACGCCGAGCCTGACGACGCGGCGGATGCGGGCGATGTCGCCGCCGGTTGCGGCTGCGACCTGGGCCAGGATCGCCAGCGCACAGGCCTGCGCCGCCTTCTGCCCGTCTTCGATCGACACGGTGTCGCCGAGATGGCCGAGCCAGGCCGGGCCGTTGCGGTCCTGCGCGATCTGGCCGGAGATGTAGAGCAGGTTGCCGGACTGGACGAAGGGCACGTAGTTGGCGGCGGGGGCCGGGGCGGCGGGCAGCTCATGGCCCAGGGCGGCGACGGCTTCGGCGATGGTCTTCGGCATGGTCGGGTCCTCGGAATCGGAAGCCGGATGCTAGGCCCGGACCGGCGCCGCCGACGAACGCGAAGTTCTCGTGCGATGGGTGATTCTGAGTCACCTGTCGACGGAGCTGTCTTGTCAGGGTGGTGTGTTCGCTACCCGATCAGGGCGTCCAAGAATCCGCCGGGCCGGGCCTTGTGCGGGATCGACCAGCCGAAATAGATCTCGGCATCGGTGATCTTGCCGCCCTTGATGGTCAGCAACTCAGTGTTCCGGAAGCGGTGGTCCTTGGTGCGGCCTTCATAGGTGACGAAGACCCGGTCACCGTCGGGCACGAGATGGACGAACTCGAAGCCCTCGATCGATGCGCTGTTCGGCCAGCAGCGTTCGAAATACGTCGTGCGGTCGATCCGGTTGTCGAGCGGGCTGGTGAAGTGAAAGTCGTCGGCAATCAACCGCTCGATCGCAGCGCGGTCCTTCGTGACATAGGCGGCGTAGCTGGCACGGGCGATCGCGACGATGTCGTCGGTCATTTCGGCCTCCTCGGCGGCTGCAAGGGCAACCGCGAGACATGCCGCAGAGTTCAGCAGTTCGCGGGCGGTGGCCTCAACGAGGTGCTCCGCTGTTGGCCGCGGTCGCTTCATTCCGGAGCCAGTCGGCGAAGGCGGCGGCCGGCGGGGGCAGGGGGCCCGGGCGGGTCACCAGCCAGTGGCCGAGGCCGGGCGGGGCGAAGGGCGGGCCGCCCAGCGGCATGACCAGGGCCCCGCTGCGCAGCCGTTCGGCGATCAGGCTGTGCCGCCCCATGGCCACGCCCTGGCCGGCCAGCGCCGCCTCCAGCACGATGTTGTAGTCATGCAGCATCAGGGTGCGGGCGCGGGCCAGGTCGAAGCCATGCGCCGCCGACCACGCCGGCCATTCGATCGGCTCGCGGGCATAGGACAGCAGCAGGGTGTGGTGCAGCAGGTCGGCCGGCTGCGCGATCGGCGGGCCGCGCTCCAGCAGGGCCGGACTGACCACCGGGGCGATGCGGTCGGGCATCAGCCGCTCGGCCTCGACCTCCGGCCAGCCGCCGGTGCCGTAGCGGATGGCGAGGTCGGCCTCGCCGCCCTTGACGTCGGCCAGGGCGTTGGACGGCTCCAGCCCCAGCTCGACCTCCGGATGCGCCGCGGCGAAGCGGCCCAGGCGCGGCACCAGCCAATGGGTGGCGAAGGAGGCGAGCAGGCTGACCCGCAGCACCACCCGCTCCGGCGCGCGGACCGACCGGGTCTCGGCCTCCAGCAGGTCGAAGGCGCGGCGCACGCAGTCGAGATAGCGCTCGCCGGCCGGGGTCAGGGCGATGGCGCGGGTCTTGCGAAGGAACAGGGCGGTGCCGAGCTCCTGCTCCAGCCGCTGGATCTGGTGGCTGATGGCGCTCGGCGTCACCAGCATCTCCGCCGCCGCACGGCGGAAGCTCAGATGCCGGCCGGCCGCCTCGAAGGCGCGCAAAGCGGGCAGGGAGGGCAGGCGCCTCATGGCCCGAAGACAGACCAGCCCATAGCCTTGGCCAGCCGCTCCAGCGCCAGGGTGCCGAGCAGCGAGTTGCCGTGCTGGTTCAGCCCGGGGGACCACACCGCGACCGAGGCCCGGCCGGGCACGATCGCCAGGATGCCGCCGCCGACCCCGCTCTTGCCGGGCAGGCCGACGCGGAAGGCGAAGTCGCCCGAGCCGTCGTAATGGCCGCAGGTCAGCATCAGGGCGTTGATCCGCCGCGCCCGTTCCGGCGACACCACCCGGTGCCCGGTCGACGAGCGGCCGCCGCCATCGGCCAGGAAATGGCCGGCGGTGGCCAGCTGGCGGCAGGTCATGGCGACGGCGCATTGGTGGACATAGACGCCGAGCGTCATCTCCACCGGATGCACCAGGTTGCCGAAGGACTTCATGTAGGCGGCCAGCGCCATGTTGCGGAAGCCGGTCGCAGCCTCCGACCGCGCCACCGTCTCGTCGATGGCGATGTCCTCGTCATCGGCCAGCCAGCGGATGAAGCGCAGGATCGACCCGATCGCCACCCGCGGCGGGTGGCCGGCCAGCACCACGTCGCTGACCACCAGGGCGCCGGCGTTGATGAAGGGGTTCCGCGGCAGCCCCTTCTCATGCTCCAGCTGGACGATCGAGTTGAAGGAATTGCCCGACGGCTCGCGGCCGACCCGGTGCCACAGCGCGTCGCCGATCGACCCCAGCGCCAGGGTCAGGGTGAAGACCTTGGAGACGCTCTGGATCGAGAACGGCACGTCGGCGTCGCCGGCGCAGCAGATGTCGCCGTCCAGCGTAGAGACCGTGATGCCGAACTGGTCGAGGTCGACCTTGGCCAGCTCCGGAATGTAGCTGGCGACGGTGCCGCGCCGCTGCTCGCGCGCCATGGCGTCGGCGATCTCGCTGACGGCTTCGGTCAGGTCCGGCATGCGGTGTCGTGCCCTTGCTCAGCTGGTCCGGTCGATCGCCATGTACAGGGCGGCCCCATCAGGCGTGTCGATCGGGCCGATCCGGCGGAAGCCCGCCTTCTCATAGGCGCGGATGGCGGCGGCGTTGTTCGGCGCCGGGTCGATCTGCACCCGCGCCGTCTCCGGCAGCGCCAGCAGCCGGCGCAGCACCAGCTGGATCAGGCGGGTGCCCATGCCGCGGCCGATCACGTCGGATTCGCCCAGGAACATGTCGAGGCCCAGGGTCTCGCGCGGCAGGGTGTGGCCGGCCCAGAACGGGTCGGAGTTGGCGTGGTAGACATGGAGGTAGCCGATCGGCCGGCTGCCCTCGCGTGCCAGGAAGGGCGCGACATTGGCCGAGGCCATGTGGGCGGCGATGCGGGTCAGCCCCTCTTCGGGGTCGCCCCACCAGCGCGCGACATGCGGCAGCTTCAGCCAGCGGGCGATGATCGGCAGGTCCTCGATCCGCAGCGCGGTGAAGCCGATCGACGGGTCGAGCGCGTCGGCGATGCGCTCATCCGCCAGCTTGAGCGCGACGGGGGAGGGCCCCGCCGCGGGAAGAGGGGGATCCTCGCTCATGCCGCCCACCGGGACGCGGTGCGGAGGCCGGCGAGCCGCTCCCGGCAATGGCCGCCCCAGGTCTGGTCGGACAGGCCGTGGCGGGGAAGGGTGAGGTACATGGATCGCTGTCGGGGCTGCGAACGGGTCCCCCGACCTGTACCCGATTGCGGCGGGGCGATCAAAGGGCCCTTTGACCGCCAGATCAGATGTCGTAGGGCAGGTCCTCGTCCTTCTGGTTCAGGATGCGAGGGCTGAAAACCCTAACGTATTGAGATAATTAACTTCAAGCTATGTCGTGTGCCAAACGTGTGCCGCTAACCAAATAGGCCCGCGGCAATGCGGTCCATCGCAAGCTTGTGATCGTCGCTCTTGAACATGTGGCCGTATCGATTCATCGTCGTGTTTAGATCGGCGTGGCCGGCGAGTTCCTGAACGACCTTCGGCTTAAGATCGGCTTCGATCCAAGTCGAAATGGCGAAGTGCCGCAGGGCGTGCCAGCCGAAGCGGGTAGGGGGCTTGGGGCAGCGGATCGGATCAGCGTTGTGCTTCGCCGCCAGACTGGTGAACAGCGGGTACAGGCACCGCTTCACCAGATGCCCGTGATCCTCGTATTTCCCAGTCGGGTTAGGGAACACCAGATCGTCCGGCTTGGAGAATTTGGAACGGAGCTTCCACGCCTTCATCATCTTCACGATGTCGGCGCCGAGCGGCACCACGCGCATTCCGGCATCGGTTTTCGTCACGTCCTCATCGCCGAAGGCATCGACTCTCGTCTCGATCGTCGCTTCACCCGTGGATAGATCAAGATGCCGCCACCGGAGCGCGTGAAACTCGCCAGCGCGAACGCCGCTAGCAGCCGCGAACGTGATCTTGATGCGAAGATCCTCACCCGCCTCACCGAGGATCAGCCGCAACGCATCCTTGCTCGGCGGGACGACCTTCTTTGCGCCCTTGCCCTTCGGGGCAATGACCTTGACGCCGTGCGCTGCGTTCGTGGCGACCCATCCCTTGCCGATGGCGAAGGCCAGAACGCCGTGCAGGGTCGATAGAATGCGGCGGGTCGTAACGACGGAGACGCCAGCGCTGCGGAGACGGTCGCGGAACTCGCCGATGACCGGCGGAGTCAACTGGGCAAGCTTGATGTCGCCGATCCCTGCCGAGAACGCCTTCAGCTTCTTTGGGCGCTTCTTATCCGCGTGCCTCGACGGATCGGGGCAGACGTAGTTCAAAATCTGGCCTTCATAGGTATCAAACGTTTTCCACGTCATCCGCTCATGACGCTCCCACCGGCCTAGGCAGTGCTTCAGGAACGCTTCGGCGGCGAATTGGACTGTCACCTTGGACGCCTCAGGGCGATATGTCCCGGAGGCGATTTTGCCCTCAAGATCGATCCGAAAGGCATTCGCCTCGCGCGACGTGGGGAACTGCTTCCGCTGCCTGCTGCCGCTGCCGTCGGTCCAGTCACACGCCCACGCCTGACGCTGTTCGCCGGACGGTGTGGTCCAGGTCCGCTTTCGTACTTTTGCCATCAGTTTGACTCCCCGACGAGTAAGCGTTCGGCCGCTTGGAATTCGGGCCATTTGGTAATATCTGGCGCCTGGCGTCGGATCGCGCCGAGAAGGTCGCGCGCGGCTTCGAGGCGTTCCATGACGCGCTTCCGATACTCTCTCTGTCGCTCTGCCGCGGTCATGTCGTGCCCTCCGTTATCCTTCTAATCTTATACTCCATAACGTTACGTTTGACAAGGGATAAAATATCCCTTATAAAGGCATTATTGTAATTGGTCGAAATCTGACCGCAGTCTCCCCACACAAGTTGGAACAGCAACATGCAACACGCCAAGCTCGGCGCGCTCGCCTCGGCGTGCGGCGTCAGTCGAGATACGTTGAAATACCTGGCAGCCGAAGGCTTCATCCCGGTTGCCACCGGCGGCACCACCACCGGTGACCACCGACGTTTCGACCTGTCGGGAATCGTTACTGCCGCGTCGATCTGCGGATTCATCGGGTCGGGACTTGGTAGGGTCCATTCGGCCCGACTGGTCGAGGCGATCAAAGCCCATCGCCTATGCCTACGCCTCATCGGCGTCGAGGCGCAATTCCGAGACTCGCGCTGGCGCGACGAGGGCATGGGCGAATGGCAGGCGTCGGACACAGTTGTTGAGATCAACGATGGTAGGTGGGTATGGCTGCTCAGCACTACGAGTCCCGACATGCGCGGCACGCCACGCCCGCTTGGTCGGGTGGATGGTGATCTGAACGGGCACGGTGGCGACGTTGAAGTGCATGAGGCCGATAGCGACGACCTTCTGATGTCGTACTGGTCAGCGAAATCGCATCTGCACCCGCGCTCCGTGCTGCGCGTGAACCTATCGCTCCAGGCTCGGCAGGTGATGAGGCGCCTCGCGGAGAGGATGTGAGCATGACGGCACGATGGATGGTGAGGCGACTGGATGCGAATGGTAAAGATTAAAAATAAACCTTGACGGCGGGTACATTTCTCCGAATATCTCAATAGCTCCTGATAACTCATGGAGCGTGAATTGACCCCTCAAATTGACCTGATCCACGGCGCTGACGAGTACGCCGCCTTTCTCTTTGGCGACGCCAAACAGCGCCGTAAAATCTATTTCCTCGCGTCGAGAAATGCGATCCCGTTTTTCAAGATCGGTTCGACGATCTGCGCGCGTAAGTCCACGGTCATAGACTGGATGGCGGCGCAAGAAGCAAACCAAATCAACACCACGACCCACTAACAGAAAGCCCGCTAGCGTGTCGGAAACGCAGCGGGCTGTCTTGTGTGGCGTCCCAATGCACTGGGAACCTCATGACATATATGGATAGCGACAATTACGTTCAACCCGAATTGCTGCCTTACGACGATTGGCATATCGATTTTTGGCCCATAAACAGCAATTTGGTACGCGTTCGGCTGATCCTGGCCGGCGAAGAGATTTTCGATCGAGAACTGAAATTCAGCGTGGGCCATCGGCTGATCCGGCATCTTGGCGCTGCGGTCTTCGACCATGGCGGGCATATCGATATTCGGATGCCTGAAGAATGAGTGCCGCCGAGATCGTGGAGCAACTTGGCGGGCAGTGGCATGGCAGCTATGGCGTCTGCCGCTGCCCCGCGCACAAGGATGCCGAGCCGTCACTATCGGTGAGCGACGGCGAGGGCGGCAGACTCCTCGTCCGCTGTCATGCCGGATGTGATTTCCGAGACGTGATGCGAGCGCTCGAGGCTGGCGGCATCGATCACCAGCCCGACACGACGCCGAAGCCCGCACCGGCGCGGCGCGACCATACGGAGGCGATCCAACGGATCTGGAGCGCGTCGAAGCCGGCGCCGCTGCTGACGACCTATCTGCTCCACCGCGGCATCACTATGGCCCCGCCGGCGTGCCTGCGCCTCCACGGCGGACTCGATCACAGGCCGACCGAAACGAGGTGGCCGGCGATGGTCGCCAGCGTCGACAACGGCGACGGGAGAGTCGGTGTACATCGGACTTTTCTTCGGAGCGACGGGCGCGGGAAGGCACCGATCGAGCCGGCGAAGATGGCCTTGGGCGATCTGCGCGACGGTGCCGTGCGCCTGGCCCCGGCCGGTGATGTGCTCGGCATCTCCGAGGGGATCGAGACCGGACTCGCCGCCATGATCCTCCACGGGATTCCGGCATGGGCGGCGCTGAGCTCGTCTCGCCTCGACAAACTGACCATCCCGGTCAACGTGCGGCGGGTGGCGATCTTCGCGGACAACGATGTGGCGGGACGCCAGGCGGCGGAGAAGGCGGCGAAGCGCTATCGGCTGGATAGCCGTGAAGTGGAAGTGATCTTCCCGGCCGGCGGCGCCAAAGACTTCGCCGACGTGCTGGCGGCGCGTTCGGCACCATGACCGACGACATCCTCGCTGCCTATCTTGCGCACGGCGGGACTCTGCCCGACCCGGATGCCATGCCAAAGCACAAACACAAGAAGAAGAGGCCTGAGCCCGTGAGCCAAACTTTCACTAGCACCATCGTCGAGTTTCCTGCGTCCCGTACTGCGGGGCTCGATCGTCTCGATAACATTCCTCCACCGGGCAAACCTGCTCGGGTGCTGCCGGGCATCCTTTGGCGGGAGATCAAGCTAGAAGGCGATCCCCTCCGACTGGTCAAAGGCGTTCTCGCCGATAACTCGCTGATCAGCATCATCGGCGCCCCAAAATGCGGCAAGACGTTCCTGGCGCTAGACCTCGCGGTTTCGATCGCCACAGGCGCGCCATGGCGCGGACGGAGCGTTCAGCAAGGCAGCGTGATCTACATCGCCAGTGAAGGGCAGAATGGCCTCCGCAAGCGCATCGAGGCCGTTCGCATTGCGCGCCAGCCCGACGAGGATATGCCCTTCGTCCTAACCCCGGTGGCACTCGACCTGGCATCGAACGCGGCGGACACGGATGCTCTGATCACCCTTATCAAGAAGGCGCCAGCGCCACCGCGCTTGATCGTGGTCAACACCTTGGCCCGGAATTTTGGTGGGAAGGAGGAGTCGAGCGCAGCCGATATGGGCGCATTCGTGAAGAACTGCGACCGCATTCGGGAGCAGACGGGCGCCGCCGTCTGCCTCATCCACCATCTCGGCAAGGATGCCAGTCGCGGTGGGCGCGGATCCAGTTCGCTACCGGCCGCCGTCGACACCGAAATCATGGTCGAGCGCGGCAACGATGGCGTCACCAGAGCCACGGTCACGCTTCAGAAGGACGGAGAGGACGGCATCGTGTTCCCATTCAAGCTGACGTCCGTTGACGTCGGCCGGGATGATGACGGGGATCCAATTACCAGCCTCATCGTCGAGCACATCGAAGACGATGCGTCGCCATTTCCGGCCAAGAAGGGACTGAAGGACGCGGAGCGGAATGCGATGGATGCACTCAATGCATACTTCTCTCATCCAGTTTCCGACTGGATCACCTATGCGCAGTTCAAGGAGATCATCGCGCCGTTGGCCTATCCAGAAGGTGCAAAGCACTATCAATTTACACGGCTGCGCGATGCCTTAAAGAGGTCTCAACTGATTGCTGTGCACTCTAAGAGTGGTAATATCGCACTGAGTGAACGTTTGAAGGCTTCAAAAGCGGCCGGTATTGAAAGGCCTGACAATCAATAATGAGGCAAGATGTTCATTCTTCCTCTTCTGCGAATATTTCGTCTGCATCTTTCCTCCAGTCCTTAAATGATAAACAAAACCAATCATACGATTCGAGAAAATTGTGATAGACATCATTATAAAGAGACAATGTTGGTTTGATCTTTTCGATTATATCGTCATGAGATGAGTGCTTTGTTATGCCGTGGAATATTGCATTTCTAACGGAATTAAACTTTTTAGCAGATTCGATAAATTTTAATTTATAATCGAATTCTATAGTTTCCTCTAGTTGAGAAATCCAATAGCCCATCATAGGGCGAGATCGCTCTTTGAACTGAATTTCCACCGGGTAAATCGACATCTGAATAAAGAGGTGAGAGCACTCCACAAGGAGACGTGTCATCTCCTCGATAAGTTGATGATGGACTAAAAGTCCCGCAAGATAACCATCTATCGTCTGGTGGCTGTGAGCTTCTTCAGCCAATTGGTCGAGTGTATTGAGAAAATCAGGATTGCTGAAATAGGGCCAAGCCTTGCGATTTCTGATACGTGTCTCTAGGTCCTTTGAATAAGACATCTTCTTGTTCTCGCAATATCAAACTAAGGGCGTTTTGCTAAGCGAGCGTGTTGCGACTCGCTTTTGCAACCGTCCGCAGATTGTTGCAGCAATAGCGGGAATTGCAACAACATGCAACAGGCTGATTTTGTTAACTAATTTCTGCAACAACTCTGCAACTGGCGCCCCCCGTTAGCTGTTGCAGTTGCACTGCCCCCCTATAGGGGCAGGCAATTGCAACAACAGGGCCGCAGCAACCGGAAGGTTAATGGGTTGGGACGGTCGGACTAGTCCCTCCGCCCAGCATCCGCCTGAACGATGTTCATTAACATACAGTCTGTATGTAAACGCGGTTTCCGTCCGGATTTGTCCGTGGCCCAACGCGGCACGACGCGGCCGCTGTGAGAAGGACGGTTTGTCCTTCTGGTTACAAGCCCGATGGGCAATAAAAAACATCAATCATATCAATGGTTTGAAAACGCATGTGCCGAGCATGTGCCGAGACAGGAGTCGACAGAATGGACGATGAGAAGAAGGAAGACGTGAAGAAGAGGCGGGGCAGGGCGGCACGGTCATCTCCCATCGCGGCGGAATCGCCAATGAATGGTAGCCAGATACCGGCGACATACGAGCCCGATGCCGCCGCGCCGCTCGACCTGTCACAAGTGGACGGCAGGACGCGCCTCGCCAGACGCTATAGGGACCACGTGGACGCGTTGTCGGCGCAGGCGGGAGGGAGCCCGTCGCCGGCACAAGAGATCCTGATCCGGCGCGTCGTCTCGATGGTGGTCCAGTTGGAAATGGAGGACGCGAAGCTGATGTCTGGGATGCCGATCGACTCCACCCTCTATGCCAGGACCGCGAACATCGTCTCCGTCCTCTTGGCGAAGCTCGGGATGGCCAGGCTGAACAAGGACGGCAAACGCGGTGACGTCCTCATAGACCAGCACAGCCGCGCGCTGCTCGACGCCTAGCGGGCCATCCGAGGCCGGGGGAGGGGGTGACCCCTCCGGAATCCACGCAACAAAGTTGCGGGACCTGCGCCGGCAAATCTGAAATCGAAGTCTTCAAGGCCGCTCCGACCTCTCGGACCGCGGCCAGCCTCGACACGCGTCCACTCCACTTCATGGATCTTATTCAGCATGCCCAAAAAGAACACGACTGCCGCTCAGATCGAACGTTGGCGCCACGGCTCGGCCGGCTTCTTCGCTTGGCTTGACGACACAAAGCCGATGATCCCGAGCGAGAAGGGCGGATATGAGCCCTACGCGGTGCCCAACGATGAGGTGCGTCAGGAGATCAAGAACGCACTCGACGGCCCATACAGCACGATCGTCCTGAGTTGGCCCCGTCGCCATGGCAAGACAATCGTCGCCGGCCTGATCATCACCTGGCGTTTCCTGACGCGGAAAACGCAGACCATCGCCATGGTCGCGAACAGCGAAAAGCAGGCGACGGACACGGCCTTCCGAACGGTGAAGACAATCCTCGAGCAAACACCGTTCACGAAGTCGATGATCATCGACGGCGTGCTGAAGATCGGTGCCGAGCGGATCGACTATGCGACGGTCGGGAACACGATAACGGGCTATCCCGCGTCGGCGGCGGCGCTGTACGGGAAGAAGCTGTCCGTCGCTCAGATCTCGGAATTGCATGCGGCGAAGACGGACGAGGTTTTCCAGACGTTGGCCTCGTCCACGATCGACACGGAGGATGGACTCGTGATCGTCGACTCTACGGTCGGGCCGACGTCCTCGCCCCTCCACGGGCTCTACCAAATCGCGCAGCGTGGCGCCGATCCGTCGCTGTATTTCTCGTATATCTCCTATCGTGATCTAGCCGACGCCATCGCCCGCGGCCCAAGGTGGATCAAGGCCGAACGTCTGCGTTCTCGTGCCGCTCAGATGCTGCCGGCGATCTTTGGGACCCAGCACCTGAACCTATGGGGCAGTGCGTCGAATGCATTGTTCACGGCGGACGTGATCAAGCGGTGCCGGGATAGCTATGCGCTCGACGTGAAGGCTGTCACGGCAGGCGCGGCGCATGTCGTCGGTGCCGGCCTGGATCGGGCATATGGATTCAGCCTCCACGGCGATGCCACGGTGAGCACAGCGGTGCTGAAGATGCTGATCGATGACGATCATCATTTCTTCGTGCTGGCATCGGATCAAATCGCTTTCAGCAGCGAAGCCGGCATCAAGAAGGCATTCACCCGATACGCTCGCGACTTCGGGATGAGCCGCGCCGCTATCGAGTCCTACAACGCGCAGGATGTGGCGTCGTGGGCGGCGGGACAGACGTTCGAGTCCGAGGTGGTGCACCCGACGGCCGAACGACAATCTGCAGTGTTCACGGCGCTGCACCTGGCCGCGTTGGAAGGGCGCCTCCATGTCCATCCCACCTTCACGAAACTCGCCTCCGAAATGGGGAGTTTCGAATACAAGCTGGACACTGGCACGAAGGGCACCATCGCGAAATTCGAGGCGGCGAAGGGTGCGCACGACGATCACGTGTACTCCCTGGCATGGGCGATCTACGCCCTCCGCGACGTCGAGCTCAATCCCTATGAGGTGACCGGCATCCACTGCGACGCAATCGGCCCCGTCGCTCGCCTCTGCGTCCTAAACGGCGGCGAAATGGTGCCATCTTGTCACGATGGTTGCCGTTCCTTCCAGTCCGTTGCCAATCTTTACAAGCAATACAGGAGTCGATCTGGTGTAACAGGTATGCCGATTGAACAGTTCTTTGCATCACGCGTTGTTAATACTGGATCACATTCAGTAAAGCGTTGAACAAACCTGTTGACATGAGCAAAAAAACTCGCATATGCAATTATAGTATATAGAGGATTTTTGCATGGCGTTCGGTTGGTTGCAGGGTTCAGACCCTATATTGAAAGTGATCAGGGCTTCTGCCGACCGAAAGGCTAAAGCGGAACTCGCTCTCAATTTCTATAACGATAAACAGGTTGAAGACCTGTATGCGCTGATTGCTCAGAGGTGGTCGGAGCCTGATAAGTTCCGACTGTTCTTTCTGAACATCGTTCGGAAGATCGTCACGAAGAAGGCGGCTGTATACGCCAGGAACCCTATCCGCACGGTGACGGGCTGGGATCAGGGTGCATTCGAGGCGCTCTACCAGGGCGCCGCCGTTAACAGCGTATTGAAGCGGGCGAACCGGCTTACCGAGCTCACTAAGACGACTGCGGTGCAGGTGCGCTGGGATGGCGACGGCGTTGCCCTGAACACGATCACGCCGAACATCCTCGATGCCGTGTACGCCGATCCCCGGAAGCCCGAGAAGATCGCCGTCACGCACATTGGACTCGACGCCACCGGGCAGCACGCTCAGCCCGAACACACAGAATATTCGGTGTGGTCAGCCGACCGGTACGAGCGGCTCGACTGGCGCGGACAGCCGATCCCGGTGGCGGGCAATCCGGATGGTGTGAATCCGTATCGCCTGATCCCGATGGTGCCGATCTGGGCCGAGCTCCCTGACGACGTTTTCTTCATCGAAGGCGGCGACGATCTCATTGAGGCTCAGCGCGCCGTGAACGTCGGATTGGTGAATCTCTGGCGGGCCATTGAACTGGCCTCTCATGGCCAGGCGTACGCGACCGGCATTAGCGCCTCCGACGCTCTCCGCACTGGTCCGGACAGGGCGATCACACTGCCGACCGGCGGAACGTTTGGCTATGCGGCGCCGAATACTCCGGTCTCACAGGTGCTATCTGCGCTCGAATTCGTGATCAAGCAAACCGCGGTAGCAAACTCCCTGGCCGCTAACGTCTTTGAAATCGATCCCCGCGCCGAGTCCGGTGCTGCCAAGACAGTCGAGAACGTCGATCTCCTGGAGTACCGGGCCGATCAGATCGAGCTCTATCGGCAGTACGAGTCGAAGCTGTTCGAGGTGATCAAGCGGGTTGTGAACACTCACGCCCCTGGCACGATCCCCGAAGCCGCGACCATCCGCGTCGATTTCGCCGAGATTCACCAGACGCTAGACGAACAGAAGAGCACCGAAGCCGCACGGACGAGGATCGACCTCGGAACGTGGTCTCCGGTCGACATGCTGTTGCGCGAGAATCCGGACATCGGAACGCGCGCTCAGGCGCTTGAAGAATTGAAACGCCGCCGAGCGGAAACGCTGGCGCTGCGTCCTGAAACCGCCGTCCCGACCGGCGTGCCTTCCAACGTGCCGACCCCGACACCGGCCCCGATCGAGACCACAGCATGACCGATACCCCGGTTCCGGCGTCCGATATCGCCGTTCCTCCCGCTGCTGCCGGCGACACGGTTGCGAACGCTGGGCACATGATTCCCAAGGCTCGCCTTGATGAAGTCCTGGCCCAGAAAAAGACCTTGGAAGGGGACATGGCTTCGATTGCCGATGCCGTTCTCGCCGATGTGCCATCACACCTTCACGGCCTAATCCCGGCTGATTTGGGACCGGCCGCGCGGATCAAGTGGTTCCAGGCGGCGAAGGCGACCGGCGTATTCGGCGGCACCTCCGCCGTGGTCCCCAAAACCGATACGGCACCCGCGCGCACAACGCCCGCCGCTGCCGATCTCTCATCTTTGCCAGCCTATGCGCGCATGTCGCGCGGCTATGGCACTAAGTAGGAATTAAGAAATGCTTACTATTTTGGAAGCTTCCAAGCTTATTACCAATCCTCTAGCGCAGGGTGTTGTTGAGGTTATTGCCTCGAATAACCCAGTTCTTGAGCGTCTGCCTTTCATCGATATTGCCGGTACTGCCTACCGGTATAACCGCGAGGACACTCTGCCCGGCATCGCCTTCCGTGGCTTCAATGAAGGCTACAC
The DNA here is from genome assembly GCF_052115705.1 of Inquilinus sp. 2KB_23. Taxonomy (NCBI): domain Bacteria; kingdom Pseudomonadati; phylum Pseudomonadota; class Alphaproteobacteria; order Rhodospirillales; family Rhodospirillaceae; genus Inquilinus; species Inquilinus sp. 2KB_23. The sequence continues at coordinate 109,161 of NZ_JBFRHF010000004.1, forward strand.
TGAGTCGACCGGCGTGATTAACCCGCAGGTCGAGTCTTTGACCATCGCCGGTGGCGACAGTGACTTTGACGTGGCGCTTGTGGCCATGGGCGCCGGGTCGAATGACATCCGCGCGACGCATGACGCCATGAAGGCGAAGGCGCTGAGCCTGACTTGGTTGAAGACCTTCTTTGACGGCGACTCCAGCCTGAATCCCCGTGAATTCGACGGGCTGAACGCTCGCCTGACCGGTGGCCAGGTTATCCCCCTCGCCAGCGGCGGTGGCACCCTGACTCTGGATAGTCTGGATGAGCTCATTGATGCGGTGGTCGGCACCCCCTCCGCCCTGCTGATGAGCAAGGCGATGCGCCGGAAGGTGAATCGCCTGATCCGCTCCGCTGGTAAGGCCACCGAGATCGTCTCGGACGTCTTCGGCCGCCAGGTCATGGCATATGCCGGCATTCCGATCGGTGTGGTTGAGGATGACGCGTCCGGCACTGCGATCCTCGGTTTCGACGAGGACGACGGCACCGGCAATCTGGACACCACGAGCATCTACGCCGCGCGGTTCGATGCCGAAACGCTTCTCGGTATCGAGACGGCTCCGATCGACGTGCGCGACCTCGGCGAGATCGAGGCCAAGCCGGCGCTGCGTACCCGTATCGAGTGGTATTCGGGCTTGGCTCTGAAGCATCCGCGCGCGGCTGCCCGTCTGACCCGAATCAACAACGCGTAAGGCACATGGCGGGGGACTCCGGTCCCCCGTCGCCACGAAAGGAATTCGCTATGAGCTACAATTTTGATGCGGCGCTTGAACTTCAGTCCGCGACCACTGTTACCGCCTCCACCAAGGTCTCCGGCACGGGCGTTGCTCTCAACGTCCTGTCGGTCGGCCCGACCTTTCGGGCCGTGTTCAACGTCGGTTCGGCGTCGGCCTTTTCGTCCGCTCAGGTCGCGACCTTGGGCGTCGAGGCTGCGGCGTCCACCTCGTTCGCTTCGCCGGTGACGATCAGCCTGCCCGGCGTGACGGCGGCCGGTGTGTACGAACTGCCTCTGAGCTCGAAGCTGTTCGATCAGTTCACCGCTGGCGACCTTCGCTACATCCGAAGCTGGGTTGATAACGCGCCCGGCACCGGTACGAGCTCCATCACGTACTCGGCATTCCTGGCCCACTAAGGCCAGGACGGCCCGGCTGCAGGGCGCCCGCAGGGGCATAGGCAGAGGCGGGTTAGTCGTGAGTGCCGCCCCAAGCAAAACCGCGACAGTCGACGGCACCTTCTTCTAGGGCGCGCGGTCGGGAATGAGGGCGGCGTCCCCCGGCGCCGCCCTTTCCATTTTGAGAGGGCAGGGCATGGGCGTCGTTGTTGGAGTGAACTCATATGTGACCGTGGCGGAGGGGGACACCTACTTCGCGGATCGGCTCAATTCGTCCGAATGGACCGCGGCAACATCTGACGACAAAGGCAAGGCGTTGGTCATGGCCGCGCGCCAGATCGACCGGCTTTCCTTCACGGGAGCCCTCACGTCGGCTAGCCAGGCGATGTCGTGGCCGCGCATTGGCGCCTCGGACAGGGAAGGGCGCCCCATCTCGAGCACGGTGGTGCCGCAGGACGTGAAGGATGCGCAGGCCGAAACGGCGCTCGCCTTCCTGCGCGGCGACATGTCGGACGGCGGCGACCGTGGAATCCAGCGGGTGAAGGCCGGCAGTGTTGAGGTGGAATATGACTCCACCGCACCGGTCCGAACGATCCCGGACATCGCATCATCCATGCTGGCGCCGTTCCTAGCCGCTAGCGGCGTCAATTCGGTGAGGCTGGTCCCGTGAGCAGCATCCTTCAGGGCCCCATCGCCCGCACCGTCGCCTCTGCTCTCGCCGGCGTGGCTTATCCGATGACCGTTAAGCACGTCACCGGCCCACCTGTGTACGACCCGGAGTCGGGAGAGGTGATAACCCCTACTATCGTCCTGCCATGTCGCGGATGGATGGACGACTTCAGCGTGTTCGAGCGTGCCCTGGGATCGAGCTCCATCCTCGCCACCGACCGCAAGGTAGTGATCCTCTGCGAGACGATCAGCGCCGCTCCGGCCGTGTCCGATCAGGTGAATATTGGAGACGGCGTTTGGCGTCGCATCGCGGCCGTTGAACAAGATCCGGCGGCAGCGACGTGGACATGTCAGGCACAGCTCTAACGACGGACGCGATCGCATGGACCGACGCCAGCGGTCATGATGGCGAGCGTCGGCTATGGCGTGCCGTTCTCGGCGCGCTGCTGTCGGACTCCCTAGGCGTCGAACATGTCGACCTTCGGATTCCGAAATACGATCGACCGCAGGCCGCCGCAGATGCACGGGAATGGCTGCTATCGCCGTCGCTAGTCGACGTCTGCGACCTGGCCGACATGGATCCTCATCTAGTGGCCGATGTCATGCTACCCAAGGTGAGGGCCGCCGCTCCCGTGATCGTTCCTCCGAGGAGGAAGCGGGGGCCGCAGCCAGGGTTCAAGAAGCTGCGTAGCGAGGCGCAGGGCGGCCGATAGATTCCGGGGCCACTCCGCGCTCCCATTCCCCCGCAAGGCCCTTAGCGCGCCTTCTAACGCGTCCCGCGGGCGATCTCATTCGGTTCTCTTCAAGGTCGTGATAAGATCGTGGGAGCGATTGAAGGCTATCTGCATTTCTGCACATTTTATCGATTGAGCGATAATTATCACCGGAGCGTTATAATGTTCATATTGATATTTTTGTGTAATTCTTTGTTCTTCTTCTCAGTTGCGATATTATCATTGCAGATAATTCTTTGGGCTTACTCGGGATTTTGGGTAGATGGCGATCTTGTTTCTATTTGGATGATAACGCAAGCACTTGACAACGCCAGTTTGCACGATGTGTCCCAGCGAATAATCAAGGATCCTGGTGCGTTCATCAGCGCTCACGATGGTGTTATGTATGCTATGACTAGTGGGGTAGACTGGAAAGGACTAGCTAGTATAGTTCGTTTTTTCCTAGATCAACACGTAGCCGTGCTGAGCATTTTGTTCATTATCGCTGGAATATTTATCTCGGAGTCTCGAAATTAGTCTAATCTGCGTCCGCATTCTATTCTGAAATTTGCCTCTATATATATTCGAAATACTCCCAATGCTCTCCAGTAAATACGAATTCTGTACTTCATGCGTCGGAAACATATCCGCGTTTCTCAAACAACATGGGACTCCAATTGGAGACTCGATCTAACGTTTTCTTCATTCAACGGCTACCTACATGGGTTGGCCGCCGAACAGGGAGACGCAAGATGTCGAATTTCGCAGAAATCGCAGCCAGGCATGATCGGCTTGAGTCGGAATACAGAGGCGCAGTAGAGCCACGAGATCAGGATCGGCTGTTTGATCGGGCCACCAACGCCCTTGGGGATCTCTGGGCAGCCAAGCCGGGCGCCGACGCATCCACTCTAACGCTAGCCCGGTACGGCATCGCTCTATCAAGGGGCGAGAGGCGGCACCGCGCTAACGACGACGACAGCGAAGACGTCGAGAATTGGTACAACGTTGATACGGGGTTCGATCTCGTTCAGCGGCTGCAGCAGATCCTAGAGCGGATCGCTGTCGCGGAATGGCACCGGACATGATCAGGATCACAATCGAGGTGCTAATCCACCTCGGCGTCGCTCTCGACCGCGCCTCGGATGCAGTTTTGGCGGCAGTGGACAGACTCCACCATTGGGACCTGGGCCGGCGAACTAGAGATAGCCGGTCGTGAAGCCTAACAGTACGGCCGACCTAGTGTCGGCCTGCTGTGCCTGCTTGCCGTCTAACCAGGATCGGCCGCACGTGCGCCTTCGCCGCTCGTATGCCCAAGGGAACTCATTCTCATGGTATAAGAGTGGACGGCGCATTGGTGACGCCGCCGAGAGATCAGACGCTGTCCCAGCGACTCTTTGCGGCTTTCGTGGAGATCACATCTTTCAGCTTATCAATCTCTTGAGCATGAGCTAATAGTTTATTGTAACTTTCCGCATATTTTTTCAATAAGACGTTCAAAATTTCCGTCGATGGAAGCGCGTGCGCATAACCACCATACAACGTCTGCCCGGCTGCATTTGTAGTCTTGTAAGACCACTCGCCTAAATCAACATTCTGACCAGGAAGATTTCTGCTAATTATTTTCGGAAAATCAGCAAAAAGGGTCCGATATCGCTCGTTAATTCCTTCGGGCAAAATGTGTCCTCTTACATCTTGCCTCCCGGCGCTTTTAACCGTCTCGCTAAATAGCTTTTGGTGAGGCCACATATTTTCTTTTAGGAGAGCCGCCCGGCATCTCTTGGGGATTTCATCTGAAAATTGCGTGATTTCTACCTTAAATTCCCTCAACTTCTCAACATCCATTACACTTATGTAATCAGAGTGCTTCGCAATTAGAGAGTTTAGACGATTATCGACGAGATTTTTTGACATTTCCGCAAGTTCATCGACTATCTCGTTCTTTATGCTTTCCAAACGAGATCTCTCAACGTCGATTGCGACCTCTAAATTCTTTATTTTCATTTCCATTATCAGATCACCCCTCAAAAACTCTTTGTATGCATTGAGGCCACACAAATGGCCGGTATTGGAAAAGGAATTGTTTTCGTCAATCCATCTTCCCTTGTGATCGGTCAGGATCGCCGGCACCAGATCGTTCGCTCTCGCCACAATCTCCTTGAGCTATCTCCTCGCGCAGAGCAGCGTGAAGCCATGCCACCTTTTCATTTAAGTCTTCGATTTGATTCGCAACCGCGAAGGTGTCTCTGTTCATAATATTCTCTATTGTAAAAGTGATCTAATGAATGCGGACAAAATAATTCCGATTGCGCCGAAAGCTGTAACAATCGATATTCCGAACGATACAAACCATATCCAAGAGTTAGCGACGCCCCATTTTCTTTTGTTTTCCTCCGAATTCTTTAAATAGCTAATCAACTTAGCTGGATCATTGCTGTCGGCGCTCTTGTAAGCGGAGACTGCGGTGATGCTGCCCATCGCAACTTTGAACACCTCATACAGGACAAATAGGATTAGAGATGCGGCCATGAGCGTGCCGGACAATAACATTTCCGTCTTGCACATATACTGCTTTGTAAGACTCCAAATTGCAAAGAAGCCCGCGTATCCTACCGCCATAACGATGTTCAGGTAATTTGCCGTAGCGTTAAATTGTGCGACTGAATACTCTATCAGATATTTTCGGTCGTCTTCGGTTGGGTTTGGCATTTTTATGCTCGCACCATATCTGACCGTTCAGGCCACCTCGCCGCGGCTGGACGCAATATCCGCCGTCCGTGCAGCCGTGATCCGTCGCGGAACAGCGCGCATAAGCGAGGGTCATTTCCGCTTCGTGTCGTCCTTCAACAGGACGACGGGGTAGCCGTGACGCTCTGCAGTCTCCATCCCTAGCCTGATGGCACTGTCTCGGTCGCTCACCACCTGGATGGGGTAGGGCGCGATTGCCACAGCGACGTCCCCATAGCCGGGATTCGGATGCCCTGGTTTGATGCCTTGCATCATTGCGCACATCTTCCCCTTGTCCTTAGGGGACCGATAGACGTGCAATTCAAGGCAGTGAGGTTCGCCGTGGCCCTCGGTATATTGGCTGACAATTGGCTGTGCCATTGAAATCCTCCCGTGAAATGTGATCGAGCAATACGCTCCGACTGAACAGCCGGGATCGCTCAGCCGAGCAGCGCACCCCAAGCCATCATGAGCACCAGGAACCAAAAGGCGGCACTCATGGCCCGGTCAATGAATTGCATCATAATGCGACGATCATGATCCCCTTCACGGTCCGACACCATCGGGAACATCAGCAGAACGGATTCCATGCGCCGTGTGCCATCCCGTGTCACATGGAACATACGCGAACGATCGGGAATCGCCGTCGCAACGATTTGTAACCCGCGGAAACGCTCGGTTTTCTCTGTGACGGACTCAGAAATCGGCGCGGCACATGAAAAAGGCGCCTCTCGGCGCCTTAGTGTTGATTCTATTAAGTTTTTCAGTCCTGCAGGTCGTAGGGCAGGTCCTCGTCCTTCTGGTTCAGGAACACCAGGACAATGCCGGCGATGGTCAGGAAGATGTGGGCGCTGGCCTGGCCGTTCCACTCATGCGACTGCCACATCGCGAACCATTCGCCGCCGATGGCGATGAAGCCGAAGGCGTAGAGCCCGAAGCCCATGCCGACCCCGGCCATGGCGGTCGACTTGGCGCGGCTGAACACGGCGGCGGGGGCGTCCCAGCGGCCGGCCATGCGGATGGCGCCGATCCAGCAGACCAGGGCGGTCGCCACCTGCCAGGCGATGATCAGCCCGTAGGCGAGGTGGTCGGCCCAGGAAACGTCGATCGCCCGCCACATCAGGGCGGGCGATCGGAAGGTGGTGTCCATCGCCAGCACATGCTGGACGAAGGCGAAGTTGGAGCCGTAATCGGTCAGGTTGCCGATCGCGACCAGGGTGAAGAACAGCGCGACCCCGGCCGTCGCCAGGATCTTGAGGATCCTGGCGGTTGTCACGTCAGGCCTGGGCCATCGCCGGTTCGCGGCCCAGATCGGCCATCGGGTGGCGTTCGGCCCGCTGCAGGGCCTGGCCCTGGGCATCGAACAGGTGGCAGGTCTCGGCCGCGAAGGTGATCGAGACCTGGTCGTTGGTCTTGACCCGGCTGTCGCCCTCGGTCTGCACCGTCATCATGCCGGCGTCGGTCTTGAGGTAGAGGAAGGTCTCGCCGCCCAGGCGCTCGACCACGAAGACCTGGCCGGGGAAGGCCGGGCCGGTGGCGCCGCCGAGGGCCACGGACATGTGCTCCGGCCGGATGCCGAGGGTGACCTTGTCGCCGGACTTGGCGCGGCCCTGCTGCACCGGCACGGTGACCGACCCGCCGCCCGGCAGGTTGACCGTCGCGGTGGCGCCGTCGGCCGCGGTGACCGTGGTCTCGATGAAGTTCATCTTCGGGCTGCCGATGAAGCCGGCGACGAAGAGGTTGTCCGGGTGGTGGTACAGCTCGAGCGGCGAGCCGACCTGCTCGATCCGCCCGGCGCTCAGCACCACGATCTTGTCGGCCAGCGTCATGGCCTCGACCTGATCATGGGTGACGTAGATCATGGTCGCGTTCAGGTCGTTGTGCAGCCGCGCGATCTCGATCCGCATCTGCACGCGCAGCGCCGCGTCGAGGTTCGACAGCGGCTCGTCGAACAGGAAGACCTTCGGGTTGCGCACGATGGCGCGGCCGATGGCCACGCGCTGGCGCTGGCCGCCCGACAGTTCCTTCGGCTTGCGCTTCAGCAGCGGCTCGAGCTGCAGCACCTTGGCGGCATCGCCGACCTTGCGCTCGACCTCGGCCTTGTTGGTCTTGGCGAGCTTCAGGCCGAAGGCCATGTTCTCGTAGACCGTCATGTGGGGGTAGAGCGCGTAGCTCTGGAACACCATGGCGATGCCGCGCTCGGCCGGGGGCAGGTCGTTGACCTTCTGCCCGTCGATCGCGAGGTCGCCGGAGGAGATGTCCTCCAGACCGGCGATCAGCCGAAGCAGGGTCGACTTGCCGCAGCCGGACGGGCCGACGAAGACGACGAATTCATGGTCGCGGATGTCGAGATCGACGCCTTTGATGATCTCGATGTCGCCGAACGACTTCCGAATGCCACGGAGCGTAACGCCAGCCATGTTTCCTCCACTGCGCAAACTTTGCCGCACCATAAAGAGCGATCGCGGCGGAGGCCAGCATTTTGGAACAGTCGACGCCAAATCGTATGATGTTTGAACGATTGTGATCCGGAAACCGCGTCGGCCGGCGGCCTGCATCCGCCCGCAGACCTGCCCGCGCGATCGATTGACACAAGCCCGGCCTATCCTGTTAATCCGCCCGCCCCAACGGAGCCGCCCAGGCATGTCGAGCCGCGATTGCGCCACAGCCTTTGACCCGACCGCCACGACCGGTGCCGCAGAGTGACGTCACCATCCAAGGATTGCGCCCGCCTGCGCACGGGGACCCGCGCATGAAGCGCCAGGCCATCAAATTCGCCACGGCGCTGGTCGGCCTCGCCGGGCTGCTCGGCATCATCGTGCTGATCGCGTCGCAGGATGCGGCGGCGCTGCTGAACCTGCTGCTCGGCGCCAGCGGTGGCATCCTGCTGGTGGTGGCCGCCCATATCCTGCCGATGATGTGCTCGGCGTTGGGCTGGCGCGCGGCGATGCGGCCGCTGTGGTCGGCCGGCTTCGGCACCTTCCTGTGGGCCCGGCTGGTCCGCGAATCCGCCAATGCGGTCCTGCCTGTGGCCCAGGTCGGCGGCGATGTGCTGGGCGCCCGCGTGCTGGCGCTGCATGGCGCCCGCACGGTGCAGGCCGGGGCGGGGATGCTGGTCGACCTCACCCTCGAATTCCTGACCCAGATCCTGTTCTTCGCCATCGGCCTGTCGGTGCTGGTGCTGATCGGCGGCGGCGACATGGTGCGCCTCGGCGGGCTCGGCCTGGCCGTCGCCATCCTGACCGGCATCGCCTTCGTGCTGGCGCAGCGCTGGGGCATGTTTCGGCTGTTCGAACGCCTGCTGGGCCGGATCGCGCAGCAGTTCGACTGGCCGGCGCTCGGGTCGCTGTCCGGGCTGCACGACACCGTGATCAGCATCTACCGCGACCGGCGGGCCATGGCCGAGGCCGCGGCCGGGCACCTGGCGTCCTGGCTGCTCGGCGCCGGCGAGGTCTGGCTGACCCTGCATGTGCTCGGCGCCGACATCGGCTTCGCCGAGGCCCTGGTGATGGAAAGCCTGGGCCAGGCGGTGCGCACCGCCGCCTTCCTGATCCCCGGCGCGCTCGGCGTGCAGGACGGCGCCTTCCTGGCGCTCGGCGTGATGTTCGGCCTGCCGCCGGAGATCGGGCTGTCGGTGTCGCTGGTCAAGCGTATCCGCGAACTGGTGCTGCATGCGCCGGCGCTGCTGATCTGGTATCTCCTCGAAGGCCGGCGCCTGCTGCGGACGCCGGAGGACGCACGCGGCGGACAGGCATGAGCTCGATCTACACCCAGCCCCACACCTCCTGGACCCACCGGCTGACCCGGATCATGGTCCGGCCCCTGATCGGCACCCGGGTGACGCCGAACCACCTGACCACCGGCCGGCTGGTCACCGGCCTGGCCAGCTGCGCCGCCTTCGCCGTCGGCGATGCCAGCTGGACGGTCTGGGGTGGGGTGATCTGGCTGCTGTCCTGCCTGCTCGACCGGGCGGATGGCGAGCTGGCGCGGCTGGGGGGCCTGTCGTCGCCCTTCGGCCACATCTACGACTACTACTGCGACATCACGGTCAATGCGCTCTTGTTCCTGTGCATCGGCATCGGGCTGCGCACCGGCGACCTTGGCTGGATCGCGCCGCTGCTCGGCGTGCTGGCCAGCGCCGGCGTGCTGGCGGCGTCGATCCTGTCGCAACGGCTGGAGAGCGCGGGGGCGGTCGAGACCAAGGCCTATGTCGGCATCCTCGGCTTCGACTTCGACGACACGCTGTACCTGTTCGCGCCCGCGGCCTGGTTCGGGCTGTTCCCCTATATCCTGGTCGGGGCGGCCATCGGCGGGCCGGTGTTCGGGATCCTGACCGCCCTGCGGCTGCGCGCCGCGCGGGCAGGATAGAGCGCCTATTGACACTCATTCGCAATATCATCTACATCCAGCGGCGAGACCTCGGAGCCGCCGGCGCATGTACATTTGCATCTGCAACGCCCTGAACGACACCCAGATCCGCTGCGCCGTCGATTCCGGCGCCCGCAGCGCCGGTCAGGTTTATGCCGGGCTGGGCTGCGCCCCGCGCTGCGGCAAGTGCATCACCGCGATCCGCCAGATGGTGAACGAAGCCAACCGCGAGCAGGACGACGTGCCGGTGCTGCTCGCCGCCGAATAACCGTCCGGCTCCCCCTGTACGACACCGCGCCGCGGTGCTAGCCAGCCTTCCGACACCAGTTTGAACGGGAGGGTGGAATGGCCGAGACCAGGCGCATCATCATCGACACCGATCCGGGCCAGGACGACGCCATCGCCATCCTGCTGGCGATGGGTTCGCCGGAGCTCGAGATCGCCGGCCTGACCACCGTCGCCGGCAATGTGCCGCTGGATCTCACCACCGCCAACGCGCTGAAGCTGTGCGAACTGGCCGGCCGCACCGACATCCCGGTGATCGCCGGCTCGATCCGCCCGCTGGTGCGGCCGCTGGTCACCGCCGAGGCGGTGCACGGCAAGACCGGGCTGGACGGGTCGGGCCTCCCGGATCCGACCACCAGGCCGGTCCCGGGTCATGCGGTCGACTGGATCATCGACACCATCATGGCGGCGCCGGAGGGCACTTACACGCTGTGCCCGCTCGGGCCGCTGACCAACATCGCCTCGGCCCTGGTGCGCGAACCGCGGATCGCGCCGCGGATCCGCGAGATCGTGTTCATGGGCGGCGGTTTCTTCGAGGGCGGAAACACCACCCCGGCGGCCGAGTTCAACATCTATGTCGACCCGCACGCCGCCCATGTGGTGATGACCAGCGGCATCAAGCTGACCATGGTGCCGCTCGACGTCACCCACAAGGCGCTGACCACCCGCCCGTGGCTCGACAGGGTGGCGGCGCTGGGCACGCCGGCGGCCAAGAGCGTGGTCGGCATGCTGGGCTTCTTCGAGCGCTTCGACATGGACCGCTACGGCACGACCGGCGCGCCGCTGCACGACCCCTGCGTCATCGCCTATCTGCTGAAGCCGGAGCTGTTCGGCGGCCGTGACTGCCATGTCGCGATCGAGCTGTCGGGCGAGCACACGCTGGGCATGACCGTGGTCGATTGGTGGGGCATGGCCGGGAAGTGGGGCGGCACCGACCGGCCGAAGAACTGCCGGGTGCTGCGCGACATCGATGCCGCCGGCTTCTTCGAGCTGATCTACCAGGCGCTGCAGCGGCTTTAAGACACCTTCGTCATCCCCGCGAAAGCGGGGATCTCGCGACGCTTTGACCGGATAGAGATTCCCGCTTTCGCGGGAATGACGTCTGAGGAAATGGCGGCCATGACGACCCTAGAAAGCGTCTTCACCATCGAGGCGGCGCCGCTGAAGTTCGGTGCCGGCGCGGTCGAGGAGTTGGGCTGGGACCTGAAGCGCCTGGGCGTCGCCCGGGTGCTGCTGGTCGCCGACCCGGCGCTGCACGAATTCGGCCTGGTCGACCGGGTCGCCGGCATCATCGAACGCACCGGCATCGGCACCGTCCGGTTCGAGGACATCGCGGTGGAGCCGACGCTCGAGTCGCTGTCGCGCGCCGCTGATTTCGCGGCCACGGCCGATGTCGACGGCTTCGTCGCGCTGGGCGGCGGGTCGACCATCGACACCGCCAAGGTCGCCAACCTGATCAAGCGCCACGGCGGCGCGATCATGGACTATGTCAACGCGCCGATCGGCGGCGGTCGCAAGCCGCCGGGGCCGCTGTTCCCGCTGATCGCGGTGCCGACCACCTCCGGCTCGGGGTCGGAGGCGACGACGGTCGCCATCCTCGACATCCCCGACCTCAAGCTGAAGACCGGCATCTCGCACCGCTTCATCCGGCCGACCCTGGCCGTGGTCGACCCGGAGCTGGCGCGGACCACGCCGGCCGGCGTCACCGCCTCGGCCGGGCTCGACGTGGTCTGCCACGCCGTCGAATCCTACATCTCGAAGCCCTTCGACGCGCGGCCGCGGCCGGCCTCGCCGGACGACCGGCCGCCCTACCAGGGCAGCAACCCCGTCGCCGACATCTGGTCGCTCAAGGCGATCGAGTTCGGCGGCCGCTTCCTGGCCCGCGCCGTGGCCGACGGCGACGATCTCGAGGCGCGCGGCACGATGATGCTGGGCGCCACCATGGCCGGGATCGGCTTCGGCACCGCCGGAGTGCACATCCCGCACGCCTGCGCCTATCCGATCGCCGGGCTGAAGCACGTCTTCCATGCCGCCGGCTACAGCCGCGACCACGCCTTCGTGCCGCATGGCTATTCGGTGATCGTGACCTCGCCGGCGGCGTTCCGCTTCACCTATGACGCGGCGCCGGAGAAGCACATCCAGGCGGCTGAACTATTGACCGGTCGATCGGTCAATGATCCAGGGCCGGACAGCCTGCCGCAGGCGCTGATCGCGCTGATGCGGCAGGTCGGCGCCCCCAGCGGCATCGCCGAGCTGGGCTATGCCGAGGCGGACATCCCGGCGCTGGTCGACGGCGCGCTGAAGCAGCAGCGCCTGCTGGTCGGCGCGCCCAGGCCGGTCGGCCGCGGCGACCTGGAACGGATCCTGCAGGCCTCGATGGCGAACTGGTAGCGCATCCCAACACCATCTGGGACCTCCGCCGGTCAAGCCGGATTCTCCAGGCTGAACTGGCCGCTCTCGCCATCATAGGCGAACAGCTCGGCGTAGCGGCCCCAGGAGATCGCGGCGCGAAGAGTCTCCTCCGCCCGGTCCTCGGACATGAAATCCTCGAGTTCCTCGGAGAAGCGCAGCCGCGGCGCGCGGTGGCTCGGCCGCTCGTCCAGCACCCGCCGGATCAGCGCCGCGATCGGCACATGCGCCAGCGCATGGCTGGCGAACAGCCGCTTGCGCTGGTCGACGTCGGACTCGACGAACAGCCGGCCGTGCTCGGTCAGGTGGATGTCGCCGTCCGCCAGCTCGGCGAAGCGCAGCAGCTGCAGCGCCTCGGCGATCGGGAACAGCTCGTCCGCCTCCATCTGCAGCGTCGCCGCCAGGTCCGGCAGGTCGGCCCGGCCGGCATAGGGCGGCGCGGCCAGCGCCTCCATCAGCCCCGACATCAGGTTGGTCGAGACATGCGGCAGCTCCATGCCGATGCCGGTGCCGGGGAAGCCCGCCTTCGGCTCGGCCTTGCCGCCGGGGCTGCGGTTGGTCATCCGGGCGTAGATGTCGTCGACCATCTGCCGGAACACCGGGTCCAGGCGGTTGCGCGGGTGCGGCAGGTCGATGCGGATCTCCGCCGCCACCCGGCCGGGGTTGGAGGAGAAGATCAGGACGCGGTCGCACATCAGGATCGCCTCCTCGATGTTGTGGGTCACCATCAGGATCGACTTGATCGGCAGCCGGCCCTCCATCCACAGCTCGATCAGGTCGGTGCGCAGCGTCTCCGCCGTCAGCACGTCGAGCGCCGAGAACGGCTCGTCCATCAGCATCAGCCGGGGATGCACCACCAAGGCGCGGGCGAAGCCGACGCGCTGGCGCATGCCGCCCGACAGCTCCTTCGGATATGCGCTCTCGAATCCGTCCAGGCCGATCAGGTCGATCGCCTCCAGCGCCCGCCGCCGCCGTTCCGCGGTGGCGATGCCCTGGGCCTCCAGCCCGATCTCGACATTCTCCAGCACGGTCAGCCAGGGGAACAGCGCGAAGCTCTGGAACACCATCGACAGGCCCTCGGAGGGGCCGGAGATGGGGCGGCCGCACCAGGTCACGGCGCCGGCGGTCGGCGGCACCAGGCCGGCGATGATGCGCAGCAGCGAGGACTTGCCCGAGCCGGAGCGGCCGAGCAGCCCGACGATCTCGCCCTCGCGGATGGTCATCGACACGTCGTCGAGCACCAGCAGGTCGTTGTCGCCCTTGTGATAGGCCTGCCGGACGCCGGCGATGTCGACCAGGACCGGATTGTCGTTCGCAGCCGGGCGCGGGAGGGTGGTGGTGTCGTACATGATCTTTCCTCAGTCCAGGCGCAGCCGGCGGGCGGCGAAGGTGAAGAGCGGCCGCCACAGCAGCCGGTTGAACAGCGAGACGAAGACCGACATGACGGCGATGCCGAGCACGATGCGCGGATAGTCCGCCGCCGCCGTGGCCTGGGCGATGTAGGCGCCGAGGCCGTGCGCGGTCAGGGTGGTGTCGCCCCAGCTCGCCACCTCGGCGACGATGCTGGCGTTCCACGACCCGCCGCTGGCGGTGATCGCCCCGGTCACGTAGTAGGGGAAGATCCCGGGCAGGATGATCTTGCGCCACCACTTCCAGCCGCGGATGCGGAAGCTGGACGCCGCCTCGCGCAGGTCGGTCGGGAAGGCGCTGGCCCCGGCGATGACGTTGAACAGGATGTACCACTGGGTGCCCAGCACCATCAGCGGCGCCAGCCAGACGTCGGGGTTCAGGCCCAGCCGCACGATCGCCACCACTGCGAAGGGGAAGGCGATGTTGGCGGGGAAGGCGGCCAGGAACTGCGCCAGCGGCTGCACCCGCTCGGCGACCCGCGGGCGCAGGCCGATCCAGACCCCGATCGGCACCCAGACCACCGTTGCCAGCGCGATCAGCACCACGACGCGGATCAGGGTGAAGCAGCCCAGCAGCACCGCCTCGCCGGCATCGGCCCAGCTCAGCTCGGTGGCGACGAAGCCGACGATCTGCCACAGGGCATAGGCGATCGCCGCCAGCACCACCGCGGCGAAGGCGCCGTCGGCCCAGCGGCTGGACCACATCCGGGCGACCGCGCCGCCGCGGCCGTCGCCGGCCGGGATGAAGGCGAAGCGCCGCCGCGACACGGTGCGGATCACCGCGCCGACCGGGGCCAGGGCGATCTGGAACAGCCGGGTGCGCTGCACCAGGGTCAGCAGCCAGGACCGCGGCACAGTGGTGCCGGCCGACTGCTCGAAGCGGAACTTCTCGGCCCAGGCCACCAGCGGCCGGAACAGAAACTGGTCATAGGCCAGGATCACGGCGCCCATCACCAGCACCGCCCAGCCGACGGCGGCCAGGTCGCGCTGGTCGATCGCCCGGGCGACGTAGGAGCCGACGCCGGGCAGGGTGATGGTGGTGTCGCCGACCGAGATCGCCTCCGACGCCACCACGAAGAACCAGCCGCCGGACATCGACATCATGGTGTTCCACACCAGCCCGGGCATGGCGAAGGGCACCTCCAGCCGCCAGAAGCGCTGCCAGGCGGACAGGCGGAAGCTGCGGCTGGCCTCGTCCAGGTCGCGCGGCACGGTCTTCAGCGACTGGTAGAAGCTGAAGGTCATGTTCCAGGCCTGGGAGGTGAAGATGGCGAACACCGCGGCGCATTCCACGCCCACCACCTGGCCCGGGAACAGGGCCATGAAGCCGACCACGGTGAAGGACAGGAAGCCCAGCACCGGCACCGACTGCAGGATGTCCAGGAGCGGGATCAGCACCATCTCGGCCCGCCGGCTCTTGGCCGCCGCGGTGGCGTAGACGAAGGTGAAGACCAGCGAGGCGACGATCGCCGCCAGCATGCGCAGGGTGGTGCGCAGGGCGTAGTCGGGCAGCGCCAGCGGGTCGAGCGAGATCGGCGTCTGCTGGACGCTGGCCAGCGGCGCCAGGGTCGCGCGGCCGCCATGGGCGACCAGCACGATGGCGCCGAAGACGAGGGAAAAGGCCACCAGGTCCCAGAGGTTGGGCAGGAAGCGGGGCCGCTCCGCCGCGAGGGCGGGGTGGTGCAGGGTCATGGTCTTCGTCCGATGGGCAGGCAGTCGCAGTCACCGCGCCTCCCAGGGGGACGCGCGGCGCGGAACGTCCGGCTCTAAGCCGGCGTCAGACTGGCCTTCGGTCGTCGCCTTCCAAGGAGACGCGCCGATAGCTGGGACGAAGATCGAATGGCAGGTGGTTCATGGTTCACCTCGCACCGGCGCGGCCTGGCCGCGCGACGAGGGGAACCGGATCCCCGGAGGGTCAGGCTCGCAGCGTCGGCGCCGGCAAAGTCGCGCTAGGTCGACTGGGCGTGCTCATGGGAGCGGCGGATCCTTGATTGCGTCGGCGGCTGGCCCCGACACCGGCGATATCGACCCGCGCAGCGAAGCGGTCAAGGCCTTTTGGCCCTGTGACCAATTTGTAAGGTTCAGGCCAGGACGGTCAGGCCGTCGCGCCATCCAGCCGCTTGAGGAAACGCAGCAGCGCGGCCTCGCCGCGGCGGCCGTCGGGATCGTCGCCCGGCGGCCAGCGCAGGGTGGTGGCCAAGCGCCCGTCGAGATAGGCGCTGACCACCCCGGGGTGGACGTAGCAGGCCCGGCATACCGCCGGCGTGTTGCCCAGCTGCACTGCCACCTGCTCGATGCAGCGCACCACCGCGGCCTTGGTCGGCGCGGCCTCCGGGTCGGGGTCGGCGGACAGCAGCTGGGCGGCCAGCAGGGTCCCGGCCCAGGTGCGGAAATCCTTGGCGGTGAAGTCCTGGCCGGCAATTTCGCGCAGGTACTGGTTGACTTCGTCCGACCCGACCGCCTGGCGCTCGCCGGCATCGTCGACGTACTGGAACAGGCGGTGGCCCGGCAGGTCCTGGCAGGACCGGACGATGCGCGCGATGCGGCGGTCGTGGAAGGCCGACCGGTGCAGCACGCCGCTCTTGGCCTTGAACTCGAAGCGGATGGCGCCGCCCTCGACATCGACATGGCGCTTGCGCAGCGTGGTCAGGCCGAAGCTCTTGTTGGTCCGGGCGTATTCGTCGTTGCCGATGCGGATCAGCGTGGCCTCCAGCAGCCGCACGATCGCCGCCAGCACCTTGGCCCGGGTCAGGCCGCGCTCGGCCAGGTCGGCGTCGACGCGCTTGCGGATGCGGGGCAGGGCGCGGCCGAAGGCGACCATGCGGCCGTACTTGGTCTCCGCCCGGGCCTCCTTCCAGCGTGGGTGGTAGCGGTACTGCTTGCGCCCGCGCTGGTCGCGCCCGGTGGCCTGGATGTGGCCGCGCGGGTCCGGACAGATCCAGACATCGGTGTAGGCCGGCGGGATGGCGAGGCTGGCGATGCGCTTCAGYACCTTCGGGTCGCGCAGCGCCGTGCCGTCGGGCAGGCGGTAGGCGAAGCCCTTGCCGGCGCGGCGGCGGCGGATGCCGGGATCGGCGTCGCTGACATAGCGCAGGCCGTTCGCCCGCGCTTCCTCAGGTGGGATCGGATCGGGCGATGCGGCGGCGTCGGCCATGCAAGACAGCGCTATCCTCGGCGGGAAGGGCGCTGGAGCAACGGCGCCGTCGCCGCTATGGTTCCGGTCCCCGCCGCAACCGACCGCAGCCCGTGACCGACCCGATCCGCATCCTTGTCGACGCCGACGCCTGCCCGGTGAAGGCGGAGATCTACCGCGTCGCCGAGCGCTACGGCCTGCCGGTCTTCGTCGTCACCAATGGCGGGGTGATGGTGCCGCGCGACCCGCGCATCCAGCTGGTGATCGTCGGCGACGGCTTCGACGCGGCCGACGACTGGATCGCCGAGCGCTGCGGGCCGGCGGACATCGTCGTCACCGCCGACATCCAGCTGGCCGACCGCTGCCTGAAATCGGGGTCGACGGTGATCGGCAACACCGGGCGGCCCTTCACCAAGGAATCGATCGGCATGGCGCTGGCCAGCCGGGCGCTGATGGCCGACCTGCGCGCCATGGGCACAGTCGGCGGCGGCAACAAGCCGATGGTGGCCAAGGACAAAWCGACTTTCCTCTCGGCGCTCGATGCCGCCGTGGTCCGCCTGCGCCGCGCCCCGCCGCCCCGGGGCGCGCCGGCCGCCTGAGCGGCGCCGGGCCATCCCTGGCCGCTCGTCCAGCGGAACGGCGCTTGTCCAGAATACCGGACATCGGATCGTGCCGCCGCGTTGACGCTGGGCCGGCGCTGCCGCCATCCTTCCACAAAAGAGCCAGGGCCCGGGCAGCAGCCACGGGCCCGGACCCTGGGAGGAACGCGTGCAAATTGGCTTCAACCTCCTGGTGATCGGGGGGGCCATCGGGCCCGCCGACCATCGGGTGCTCGAATCCCTCAAGCGCCACGGCTATGACGGCGTCGAGGTGCCGGTCATGGGTGGCACCGCCGCCGATTGCGCCGCGCTCGGCAGGGTGCTCGACGATCTCGGCCTGGCCCGCACCTTCACCACCGTGATCCCCGATCCGGACAGCAGCCCGATGAGCGCGGACCCCGCGATCCGGGCCCGGGCGCGCGACCGGCTGGCCTGGGCGGTCGATTGCGGCCACGCCCTCGGCGCCACCGTGATGGGCGGCCCGTACCATTCGCCGCTCGGCGTGTTCTCGGGTTCCGGCCCGACCGAGGACGAACTGGCGAATCTGGCAGAGGCACTGCACTGGGCCGCCGGCCGCGCCCAGGGGGCCGGGATCCATCTGTCGATCGAGGCGGTCAACCGCTTCGAATGCTACGCCCTGAACACCATGGCGCAGGCGGAAGCCCTGCGCGCCCGGGTCGGGCACCCGAATTTCGGCTTCATGTACGATACCTTCCACGCCAACATCGAAGAGCGCGACCCAATCGGGGTCATCGGCGCCCATGCCGCGGGCATCACCCACATCCACATTTCGGAGAATGACCGCGGCATCCCGGGCCGCGGGCACATCCCGTTCCCGGCGATCCTCCGCGCCATCCGCGCCACCGGCTATGATGGCTGGCTGACGGTCGAGGCCTTCGGCCGGTCGCTGCCGGACCTGGCCGCGGCCACCCGGATCTGGCGCGACATGTTCCCCGACCTCGACACGCTGTTCGCGGAGTCCATCGCCCTGATCCGGCGAGAGTGGGAGGCCGCGGCATGAGCGCCACCGCCCCCCGCTTCGAGATGCGCGGCATCCGCAAGGCCTTCCTCGGCGTGGTCGCGCTCGACGGCGTCGCCTTCGCCTGCCGCGCCGGCGAGATCCACGCCCTGTGCGGCGAGAACGGCGCTGGCAAGTCGACGCTGATCAAGGTGTTGGGTGGCGTCCACGCCCCCGACGCCGGCGAGATCCTGATCGATGGCGCACCGGTGCGCTTTCCGCATCCCGCCGCCGCCCGCGCCGCCGGCATCAGCATCATCCACCAGGAGCTGAGTCTGCTGCCCGACCGCACGGTGGCGGAGAACATCCATCTCGGCATCGAGCCGGTGCGGCGCTTCCGGCTGGACCGGGCGGCGATGCGCGACGGCGCCCACGCCCTGCTGTCCCGCCTGTCCTCCGGCATCGACCCGGAGACGCCGGCCCGCGACCTGACCATCGCCGAGCAGCAGACGGTGGAGATCGCCAAGGCCCTGGCGATCGACGCCCGCATCCTGGTGATGGACGAGCCGACCGCGGCGCTGGACGACGTCGAGGCGGCGCGGCTGCTGGCCCTGATCCGCGGCCTCAAGGCCACCGGCGTCGCCGTGGTCTACATCTCGCACCGGATGCCGGAGGTGTTCGCCATCGCCGACACCGTCACCGTGCTGAAGGATGGCCGCCACGTCGCCACCCGGCCGCGGGCCGAGACGCATTCGGACGAGGTGGTGCGGCTGATGGTCGGGCGGCCGCTCAGCGACTATTTCCCGCCGCGGCCCAGCGATCCGCCCGGCGACCCCGTGCTGCGGGTCGAGGCCTGCGGCAACGCCACGGTGTCCGGCATCGACCTGACGGTGCGGCGCGGCGAGATCGTCGCCATCGCCGGGCTGGAAGGGTCGGGCAAGACCGCGCTGGCCCGCGCCGTGGTCGGGGCCGATCCGTTCCTGTCCGGCCGGATGTGGATCGCGGAGCGGGAGACCAGGCCGGGATCGGCCCGGGCGGGGGTCGCGCACGGGCTCGGCCTCGTCCCCGACGACCGCAAGCGCGACGGGTTGGCGCTGATGCAGTCGGTGCGCGACAACGGCCTGTTGGCCCGGCGCGGCCTGGCCGGGCTGCTGGCCTGGCCGAAGGGCAAGTCGGTCGGGGCCGCGGCGATCGACGGGCTGCTGCAGGCGGTCGATGTCCGCGCCAGCAGCTGGGACCAGGAGACCCGGCTGCTGTCGGGCGGCAACCAGCAGAAGGCGATCCTGGCGCGCTGGCTGGCCTGCGACCCGGAGTTGCTGGTCTTCGCCGAACCGACCCGCGGCGTCGACGTCGCCGCCAAGGCGGCGATCTACCGGCTGATGCGCGGCTTCACCGGCCGCGGCAAGGGCATCCTGGTCTCGACCTCGGACCTGCCGGAGGCGCTGGGCCTGGCCGACCGCATCCTGGTGATGCGCGGCGGGCGGATCGTCGGCGAACGGCCGGCCGGCGCGACCGAGGAGGAGATCATGGCGCTGGCCACCGGCCACCGGTCGGATGCCGCCCCGATCCAGGCGGGTGCGGCATGAGCGCGACCGTCGCCGCCGGGCGGCCACGGCGCGCCGAGCTGCCGGTGCCGCTGATCCTGATCGCCGGGTCCGCGATCGCCTTCGCCGTCACCGCGCTGGCCACCGGCCAGACCGCCCAGCTGTCGCCCGACGGCGTCATCGCGGTGCTGGAACGGGTGGTGGCGCTCGGCTTCGTGGCGCTGGGCCAGACCTTCGTCATCCTGGCCCGGTCGATCGACCTGTCGGTCGCCAACCTGGTCAGCGTCGCCGCGGTGATGGCGTCCTGGATGATGCAGGGCGACCCGGCGATGATGCTGCCGGCGGTGGCCGCGGTGCTGGCCATCTCGGCCCTGGTCGGGGTGGTGAACGGCCTGCTGGTGACGCGGCTCGAGATCAACCCGCTGATCGCCACGCTCGGCGTCGGGCTGATCCTGCAGGGGATGCTCAGCGCCTCGTTCCAGAACTTCGCCGGGTCGGTGCCGGAAAGCTTCCAAATCCTCGCCTATGGCCAGGTCGGGCCGGTGCCCTATCCGGTGATCGGGCTGTTCGTGCTGACCGCCGCCGCCGCCTTCGTGCTGCGCTCGACCCGGTTCGGCGCGCATCTCTACGCCACCGGCGGCAACCCGGACGGCGCCCGCCTGGCCGGCATCCGCACCCATCGGGTGACGCTAGGCGCGCATATCATCTGCAGCCTCGGCGCCGGGCTGACCGGACTGTACCTCGCCAGCCGTCTGCGCTCGGGCGCGCCCTGGGTCGGGCGCGACGGGGTCTACGACCTCGAATCCATCGCCGTGGTGGTGATCGGCGGCACCATCCTGGCCGGCGGCCGCGGCGGGGTCTGGGGCACGCTGGCCGGTGTCATCCTGTTCGGCACGCTCGACGCGGTGTTCACCATGATCGGCATCGACGCCTTCGTGAAGCAGGTGCTGCGCGGCGCCATCGTCATCGCCGCGGTCGCGGTCTACGCCTATCGCAGCCGGGGGCATGTGGCATGATCGAGACCACCGAGCCGCGGCCCGCTACACAAGCCTTGGCCGCCCCAGCCCTTGCCGGCCGCCCGCCCGCCGCGCTGTCGCTGCTGCGCCGCCTCGCCGCGGTCCGGCCGGCCTATTGGGTGCTGATCCTGCTGCTGGTGGCGATCACGGTGGCCAGCCCGGCCTTCCTGGAGCCCAACGGCTACATGAACTTCCTGCGCCGGGCGGCGCCGCTGGTCATCCTCGCGGCCGGGCAGCTCTTCGTCATCGTGGTCGGCGGCTTCGACCTCTCGGTCGGATCGCTGATCACCCTGGTGGTGATGGCCGCGTCGCTGCTGATCCAGGGCGACCCGGCCCAGACCTGGTGGGTGATCGGCCTGCTCTACGCCATCGGCCTCGCCGTCGGCCTGGTCAACGGGCTGGTGGTGTCCTGGCTCAAGGTGCCGTCGATCATCGCCACGCTCGGCGCGCTGCTGTCGCTGAAGGGCATTGCCCTGGCCTGGTCCGGCGGGTCGCCGCAGGGCTACCTGCCCGACAACTTCCGCGACTTCGGCCGGCTGACCTGGCGCGGCATCCCCGGCATCGACCTGCTGCCGCTGGCCGTCATCGTCATGATCGTGACGGTCGCGATCCTGTGGTGGCTGATGCACGGCACCGTGCTGGGCCGGCTGCTGCTGGCGGTGGGCGACAACCCGCGGGCGGCGGAGCTGGCGGGCACCCGTGTCCGCCTGGTGCGCACCATCGCCTTCGTGGTCTCGGCCCTGTCGGCGGTGACGGCGGGCATCCTGCTCGGCGGCTTCGCCGGGGTCTCGACCAATGTCGGCGACGGCTACGAGCTGCAGGCGATCGCCGCGATCGTCATCGGCGGCGCCCAGCTGCTCGGCGGCCGCGGCACCGTGCCCGGCGCGGTGGCCGGGGCGCTCAGCCTGTCCGCCCTGTTCACTTTGCTCAACCTGATCGGCCTGCCCAAGCCGCTGCGCGACGCGGCCCAGGGGCTGATCCTGATCGGCGCCGTCGGCTGGAGCGTCTGGCGCCGCCGAAGGGGAGGTGCGTAGCTCCGGCACCCATTCCAAGAACCAGAACAATGAGGGAGGAATGTCATGCGTATCGGGACGATGATCGGCGCCACTGCCCTTTTGGCCGTGGCAGCCGGCGGCGCGGCGCAGGCGCAGAGCTTCGACGACCCCAAGGAGTTCGCGGCCCAGCGGGCGATGATGTCCGAGAAGGCGGAAGGCCCGGCCGACAAGCCGTGGGAGCAGCATATCGGCGGCGGCATGGTCGACACCGCCAAGTACAAGAAGCCCGGGCCCTACAAGCTGTGCTTCTCCAACGCCGGGGTCGGCAATCCCTGGCGCGTGGTCGGCTGGCTGACGATGCAGGCCGAGGTCGACATCCACAAGAGCGACATCGCCTCCTTCACCGTGGCCGACGCCGAGGGCAAGGACGACAAGCAGATCTCCGACATCAAGGCGATGCTGGCCAGCGGCAAATGCGACGTGCTGATCGTGTCGCCCAACACCACCGCGGCGCTGACCCCGGCGGTGGAGGAAGCCTGCAAGCAGGTGCCGGTCATCATCTTCGACCGTGGCGTGCTGACGGATTGCCCGGTCACCGTGGTCAAGCCGATCGGCGGCTACGCCTTCGGCATCGCCGCGGCCGACTACATCGCCGCCAACGTGCCGAAGGGTGGCAAGGTGCTGGCCCTGCGCATCCTGCCCGGCGTCGACGTGCTGGAGAACCGCTGGGCCGCGGCCAAGCGCATCTTCGATGAGAAGGGTATTCAGGTGGTCGGCGTCGAATTCACCGATGGCGACCGGGCCAAGACCAAGTCGATCGTCGAGGACTACCTGACCCGGACCGGCAAGCTTGATGCCGTGTGGATGGATGCCGGCGCCACCAGCGTCGCCGCCATCGAGGCGTTCGAGGACCAGGGCATGGCGGTGCCGATCGTCACCGGCGAGGACCAGCAGGACTTCCTGCAGAAGTGGAAGCAGTCGGGGATGAAGGCGGTGGCGCCGACCTACCCGACCTACCAGTGGCGCACCGCCGTCATCGCGGCGCTGCGCGTGCTCAAGGGCGAAGCGGTGCCGGGCCCGGCCTGGTCGCTGCCGCAGCCGACGATCACGGCCGACAACCTCGACAAATACGTCAACGAGAAGATGCCGCCGCTGCACTACGCGATGTGCGGCTGCGAAGGGATGCCGGACTACCCGCAGCGGTGGACCGGAAAATAGCCAACGCGCTGGGGGTGGGCTCGGGTCCACCCCCGCTCTGACCGGAGGACCCGATGGGCGATTATCATATCACCGGCGCGAAGATCTGGGACGGCACCGGCCGCGACCCCTATCCCGGCCAGGTCGTGGTCCGCGGCGACCGCATCCACGCGGTGGCGCCGGCGGGCGAGCGGTTGGATGCCGGGGGCTGCGAGACCGTCGACGGCGGCGGCGCCACGCTGCTGCCGGGGCTGGTCGAGGGCCACGCCCACCTGTCCTTCTGCGGCGCCCGTACCAACACCGACCTCGGCGACGTCCCGACCGAGGAGCATGTGCTGGAGACCATGTGGAACGCCGAGCTGCTGCTCGACCACGGCTTCACCAGCGCCTATTCCGCCGCCAGCGCCAAGACCCGGCTGGACGTGGTGATCCGCAACAAGGTCAATGAGGGCCGGCTGAAGGGCCCGCGGATCAAGGCGGCCAGCCCGGAGATCACGGTGACCGGCGGCCTGGGCGACGAGAGCCGGCTGCACCTGCAGCGCTCCAGCTTCGGCTGGGTCTGCGACGGGCCGGAGGCGGTGCGCCACGCCACCCGCGTCTGCATCCGCGAGGGCGTCGACAACATCAAGATCAACATCTCCGGCGACGATTTCGTCGACCCCGCCAAGGGCGGCATGACGGTGATGTCGAAGGCCGAGGTCGAGGCCGCGGTCGACACCGCCCATGATTTCGGCCGGCGGGTGAACTGCCACGCCCGGGCCAGCGAGGCGGTGAAGCGCGCCATCCGCGCCGGTGTCGACGTGATCTACCATTGCGAGCATGCCGATACCGAGGCGCTGGACCTGCTGGAGGCGGCGAAGGACAAGGTCTTCGTCGGCCCGGCGATCGGTCTGATCTACAACACCATCCACGAGGCCGGCGACTACGGCATCAGCGAGGAGAAGGCGCGCAAGCTCGGCATGCATCTGTGCCTGGAGGCCAGCCAGCGCACCTATGCCGAGATGCGGCGCCGGGGCATCCGCGTGGTGATCGGCGGCGACTACGGCTTCGCCTGGACGCCGCAGGGCACCAACGCGCGCGACGTCGAGCATTTCGTCAAGCTGTTCGGCTACACCGAGTCGGAGGCGCTGCAATGCGCCACCCGGATCGGCGGCGAGCTGATGGGCATGGGCGACCGGCTGGGCCAGGTGAAGCAGGGCTTCCTCGCCGATCTGATCCTGGTCGACGGCGACCCGCTGAAGGACATCGCCCTGATCCACAACCACGGCGCCATCCGCATGGTGATGAAGGACGGGGCGATGCACCGTCTGTCGCCGCGCGCGGCAGCCCGGGCGGCGGCCGCTGCCGAGTGACGGCCGGGGCGCCGTGACCGGGCAGCGGCAATCGGGCGTCGACATCCTGCTCGGGATCGTCGACCGCCTGACCGGGGCGCCGGGCGGGGCGGCGGTCGCCGCCCTGGCCGAAGGCCTGGCCGTGCCGCGCTCCAGCCTCTATGCGGTGCTGCGCCCGATGCTGGCGGCCGGCTGGCTCGACGCGCCGCGCCGCGGCACCGTCCGGCTCGGCGCCGCCTGGTTCGACCTCGCCGTGGCGCTGGAGGCCGGCCCGCAGCCGGCGCCCGCCCGGGCGCGGCCGCAGACCTCCACGGCGCCGGCCCGGTCCTTCCTGTGGAACCCTGACTTCACCGAGCTGGTCGATGCGGCCCCCCATGCCCGGCCGCCGCCCTATGTCTTCGGCTTCTCCAACGGCTCGCGGGCCAATCTCTGGCGCCAGGGGCTGATCCACGGCGTCCAGTTCGCCGCCGCCGACCATGCCGACCGCATCGCCACCCTGCGCATCGCCAATGCCGACGACGACCCGGCGGCGCAGGCACGGGACATCGACGCCTTCCGGGCCATGGGCGTCGACGCGCTGATCGTCAGCCCGCTGGAGACCGAGGCGCTGCTGCCGCCTTTGGCCCGGGCTTGCGCCGCCGGACTGCCGGTGGTGATGGTCGACCGGCTGCTGGGCGATGCCGGGCATTCGCTGATCCAGGTCGCCGGGCCGGACACCGCGATTGGCCGGCTGCCGGCACAATGGTTGGTCGAGACCCTGGGCGGCCGCGGCAGCGTGGTGATGATGGTCGGCGCGCCCGAGATCGGGCCGCTGCTGCGGCGGGCGCGGGCGGCGCAGGAGGTGTTCTCGCTGGCGCCGGGCATCCGCATCCTCGAGACCGTCCACACCGAGATGCTGGTGGCCGCCGGCCGCCGCGCCATGGCCGGGCTGATCGAGCGCTGGGGCGATGCCATCGACGGCGTGTGGTGCGACAGCGGGCTGCACGGCGCCGGGTCGATCCAGGCCTGGGTCGATGCCGGGCGCGACGGCCGGGTGCCGCCGCACACCGGCGGCGACCAGAACGCGGTCTACCAGCTGGCGGTGCTGCATGGCGTGCCGCTGGCGGCGATGGACTTCCCGCCGGCCATGGGCATCCGCGCGGTCGAGGTCGGGCTCGACATCCTGGCCGGCCGCACCCTGCCACGGCGGATCGAGGTCCACACCCCGCTGGTGGTCAGCCGCGGCTGGGAGACGGCGTCGGTCCGCGCCGACATCTTCGTCGAGGACCATGTCCGCTGGGACCGGCCGCCGACCCTGGTGCTGGGCCACGGCATGGGCGAGGACTACGACCCCAACACCTTCGTGGTGGGCAAGGGCGCAACGGCGGAAGGGGCGGCGCGGTCGATCCTGCGCACTCTCGACATCCTGGTCTGGCTCAAGGCCCATGGCGGCGAGGCCGGCACCGCGGAGCTGCTGGAGGCGGTGGCGATGCCGCGCTCCTCGCTGCACGACCTGCTTGGCCCGCTGGTCGGGCATGGCCTGCTGCAGCGCGGCCAGCGCGGCCGGATCCGGGCCGGGCCGCGGGTGCGGGCGGCCGGATTCGCCGCCCTCGGCATCGCCGACCTCGCCGCCGCGGTCGAGCCGGCGCTGGACGGGCTGGCGCGGTCGCATGGCGGCAGCGCCGCGCTGGCGGTGCTGCAGGGCGAACGCTGCGCCATCGCCCTCAGCCGCGCCGCGCCCGGCGCCGCGCCGATCGCCGTCGGCAGCCGCACGCCGGTCAACTGGACCCTGGCCGGGCGCCTGCTGGTGTCGGCGCTGCCGGAGCGGCGGCTGCGCTGGCTGCTGGCCGCCCATGCCCGGCCGCGCCGCGACTCCGGCAAGCCGCTGACCCTGCCCGAGCTGATGGCGGCGATCCGCGCCGAAGGCGACCAGAAGGTGGCCAGCATCGCCGGCGAGACCTGCCCGGACACCGGCGAGGCCGCGCGGCCGCTGCTGGGCCTCGACGGCCAGGTTCGCGCCGTGCTGCTGTTGCGCGTGCCGGTCGGCGCCCTGCCGGCCGCCCGCGCCGCGCTGGAGGGCCTCGCTTTGCCCGAGACCGAACCCTTTCTCCAAACCGAGGCTGTCCTGACATGAGCGAGCCACTGGACCCCTTCATGATCCGCGCCCATGTGCCGGAGTTCGAAACCCATCTCGCCGCCTACCGCCGAGCCAGCGAGCAGGCCCGCCGAACCCTGCGCGGCGTGCCCGACCTCGCCTATGGCGACCATCCGGACGAAAAGCTCGACCTCTACCTGCCGGCGGAGGGGGAGGGGTCGCATCCGGTCCATGTCTTCGTCCATGGCGGCTACTGGCGGGCGTTCTCCAAGGCCGACTACGCCTTCGTCGCGGATGCCGTCACGGCACAGGGCGCGATCGCCGCGATCATCGATTATTCGCTGATGCCGAAGGCGCGGATGGCGGTGCTGGTCGACCAGGTGCGGCGGGCGGTGGCCTGGGTGGCCGCGAATGCCGGGCGCTGGGGTGGCGACCCCAAAGCGATCAGCGCCAGCGGCGCCTCGGCCGGGGCCCATCTCGCCAGTTTCCTGGCCTGCCACGGCGCGCGCGAGGATGCGGCGCCGGCCATGCCGGTGCGGTCGCTGCTGCTGGTCAGCGGCATCTACGACCTCGGCCCGATCACCCGCAGCTTCCTGCAGCCGGAGATCGCGCTGACCGCGGCGGAGGTGGCGGCATGGTCGCCGCTGGCGGCGACGCCGATGCCGGGGCGGGCGGTGGACATCGTCGTCGGCGCCGACGAGACGCCGCCCTTCCTGGGGCAGGGCCGGGCCTTTGCCGCCCATCTCGCGGCGGCGGGGGTCGATGCCTCTTTCACGACCTTGCCGGGCGAGAACCACATGAGCATCGCCACCGCCCTGGGAACGCCGGGAACGGCGCTGGCCGACCGACTCGGTCGCACCATCGCGGCATCGCGCCGGGGAGGCTGAGCCTGATTGGTCTCCCCGGCGCGCCCCGCTTGGATCTTCCCCTCCTGGCCGCCGAGGTTCAGCATCGGGAGGATCGGCGGGCGGGCTTGGTCCCGGAGCTCGGCCGGGCTGTGACCCGGGCCACAACCGGGCCTGCCGACCGAGCCGGTCCTGCTGTTTCCGCGAGGATTGAGATGGGCATCATCGTTTCGACCGCACCCGGCGCCTCCGACACCCCGATCGGGCAGGGCGCGAACGACAATGTCCGCGGGGCGCCCAGGCCGGCTCCCGCACCGGCGGCGGGTTCGGCCGCGCTGCGCCTGGTGCTGGCGCTCGAGGATGCCTGGGAGCGTGCCCGGCAGCGGCGCGAGCTGGCCGGGCTGAGCGAATGGGAACTGATCGACGCCGGCTGGACCCGGTCGGACCGCCAGAACGAGCTGTCGAAACCGTTTTGGCGCTGAGCGGCCGCGCCGCGGGTCGGCTGAGCCTCAGGCGGCTTCGGGCAGCCGGTCCTGAAGTGAGAGCCGCGCCGGATCCAGGTCGACCCAGGCCTTCAGCGGCAGGTGGTCGGAGGCGATCCGGGCCAGGGTGCTGCGATGCACCTGGACCTGGCGCAGGATACCCTGCGGCCAGCCCAGGATGCGGTCCAGCGAGATCAGGGGCAGGGGGGCGGGGAAGCTCGGCGGGCTCGCGGCCATCGGGCCGAACAGCGCATCGAGCGGCCGCAGCGAGGACCGGCGCCCCGGGCGCCACTCGTTCAGGTCGCCCAGCAGCAGGGTCGGCATGGTCTCGCCCTCGGCGATGGCGTCGAGGATCATGGCGGATTGGCGCATGCGGCAGCGGCGCAGCAGCCCGAAATGGGCGGCGACCACGCGCAGCGGCCCGGCGGGCAGCGCGAGTTCGGTGATGATGGCGCCACGCGGCTCGGCCCCGGGCAGGGTCAGGCGGCGCAGGCGGGTGACCGACCCGTCGCGCACCAAGAGCGCGTTGCCGTGCCAGCCATGGCCGTCGGGCAGGTCGGAGACGTGCAGCAGGTGCAGCCCGCTGTCGCGGCGCAGCATCTCGGCGTCGAGCAGGCCGGAGCGGCGGCCGAAGCGGCGGTCGACCTCCTGCAGCGCCACCACGTCGGCGCCGAGTTCGGCCACCACGGCGGCGATGCGGGCCGGGTCGAAGCGCCCGTCCAGGCCGACGCATTTGTGCACATTGTAGGATCCGACCACGACAGGCCGGGCGGACGTGTCCGCCACCGCCGTGACGGGCGGGGTACCGGGAGCGGAAGACGCGGGCTGAGGGTCCATCTCGGTTCCGGAAAGCCGGGAAGGATCCCGGGAGCCCGTTTATCTAATACGATGACCGGGCCCTGCCAAGGCGGCGCGACGGAATGTATCGGCCGACCCAAGGCAGCCGAAGCGGGAATCGCCCGCGGCAGAAAGATGGCGGAGGGACCGGGATTCGAACCCGGGCACAGGATTTCTCCCGTGGACGGTTTAGCAAACCGTTGCCTTCAGCCGCTCGGCCACCCCTCCGTCCCGGGCGGCAATGCCGCTCGGTCCGCGGTTCTTAAGGGGGCGGACAAAGCTTGTCAATCACGGGTCTCGCACGCTCCGTGGCCGGGGGGACGCAGGCGCGGCGAATTCGCGCCATGCCAGGGCTGCGACACCGGATTTCCTTGATCGCGCCGGCGCTCCCCTATACTTGGGGACTATATCGGGCAGGAAATTAAGGTGGTTCGATCGATCGTCCGCCGTCATGGCGCCACAGGACGAAGCCGCCGAACCGAATGGATCAAGCCTGCCGAAAGCGAAGCTGAATGAAGCCAGTCACCCCGCTGCTCGACTCCATCCACTCCCCCGCAGATCTCCGCCGCCTGCCGGCGTCCGATGTGAAGCAGGTCGCCGATGAGCTCAGGGCCGAGACCATCGATGCGGTCTCGACCACGG
Source organism: Inquilinus sp. 2KB_23 (assembly GCF_052115705.1). Classification (NCBI taxonomy): domain Bacteria; kingdom Pseudomonadati; phylum Pseudomonadota; class Alphaproteobacteria; order Rhodospirillales; family Rhodospirillaceae; genus Inquilinus; species Inquilinus sp. 2KB_23. The sequence goes on from NZ_JBFRHF010000004.1 coordinate 138,525, forward strand.
GCGGCCATCTCGGCGCCGGCCTCGGCGTGGTCGAACTGACCGTCGCCCTGCATCGGGTGTTCGACACCCCGCGGGACAAGCTGATCTGGGACGTCGGCCACCAGGCCTATCCGCACAAGATCCTGACCGGGCGGCGCGATCGCATCCGCACCCTGCGCCAGGGCGGCGGCCTGTCGGGCTTCACCCGGCGGTCGGAGAGCGAGTACGACCCGTTCGGCGCGGCGCACAGCTCGACCTCGATCTCAGCCGGGCTCGGCATGGCGGTGGCCCGCGACCTCAAGGGCGACGACTTCCGCGTCGTGGCGGTGATCGGCGACGGCGCGATGAGCGCCGGGATGGCCTATGAGGCGATGAACAACGCCGGCGCGCTGAGGAGCCGCCTGGTGGTCATCCTCAACGACAACGACATGTCGATCGCGCCGCCGGTCGGCGCCATGAGCGCCTATCTGTCGCGGCTGATCTCCTCGCGCTCCTACCGCTCGCTGCGGCACCTGATGCGTGACGTCACCAAGGTGTTCCCGAAGCCGGTGGCGCGTGCCGCCAAGCGGGCCGAGGAATACGCCCGCGGCTTCGTCACCGGCGGCACGCTGTTCGAGGAGCTCGGCTTCTACTATGTCGGCCCGATCGACGGGCACAATCTCGACCACCTGCTGCCGGTGCTCGAGAATGTCCGCGACGCCGATGACGGGCCGGTGCTGGTCCATGTCGTCACCCAGAAGGGCAAGGGCTACGGCCCGGCCGAGGCGGCGCCGGACAAGTACCATGGCGTCACCCGATTCGACGTCATCACCGGCACCCAGACCAAGCCGAAGAGCAACGCGCCGAGTTACACCGGCGTGTTCGGCCAGGCGCTGATCCAGGAGGCCGAGGCCGACGACCGCATCGTCGCGGTGACCGCCGCCATGCCCACCGGCACCGGGCTGGACAAGTTCGCCCAGCGCTTCCCGAGCCGCACCTTCGACGTCGGCATCGCCGAGCAGCATGCGGTGACCTTTGCCGCGGGGATGGCGACGGAAGGCTTCAAGCCGTTCTGCGCGATCTATTCGACCTTCCTGCAGCGCGCCTATGACCAGGTGGTGCACGACGTCGCGATCCAGCACCTGCCGGTGCGCTTCGCGATCGACCGGGCCGGGCTGGTCGGGGCCGACGGCGCCACCCATGCCGGCGCCTTCGACATCGCCTATCTCGGATGCCTGCCGGGCATGGTGCTGATGGCCGCGGCCGACGAGGCCGAGTTGGTGCACATGGTGGCGACCGCCGCCGCGCTCGACGACCGGCCCTCGGCCTTCCGCTATCCCCGCGGCGACGGCGTCGGGGTCGAGCTGCCGGCCCGCGGCGTGCCGCTGGCCTTGGGCAAGGGCCGGGTGCTGCGCGAAGGCACCACCATCGCCATCCTCAGCTACGGCACGCGGCTGCAGGAATGCCTGGTGGCCGCCGAGACGCTGGGCGGCATGGGCCTGTCGACCACGGTCGCCGACGCCCGCTTCGCCAAGCCGCTCGACACCGACCTGGTCGAGCAGCTGGCCCGCAACCACGCGGTGGTGCTGACCGTCGAGGAGGGCGCCGAGGGCGGCTTCGGCAGCATCGTGCTGCACCATCTGGCGCGCAGCGGGCTGCTGGACCAAGGGCTGAAGATCCGGCCGCTGACCCTGCCGGACCGCTTCCAGGACCATGAGAAGCCGGAGCTGCAATACGCCGAGGCGGCGCTGTCGGCGCAGCACATCGTCGCCACCGCCGCGGCGGCGCTCGGCCTCGACGCGCCGATCACGGGCGTGGTGCGCGCCTAGCCCATCACGGCTTCGACGACTCTGCGAAAGGCCATCCCGACCCCTCGGGATGGCCTTTCGCGTTGATGGGGGCCGAGGGCAGGATGGAACCTGTGGGCGACGCAGCCCGTTCCCAGGGTTCTGGCGATTTCCCGTGCTGCCGTCGCACCGCATCGGCCATGATGGGCGGTCGAATCGGCCCGTGGGGGGCGAGAAGGGGGATACAATGAAGCTGCGGCACGCCGTCCTGGGGATGGCCGCGATCACGATGCTGGGCGCCTGCGTTCCGGCGTCGGGCGAAACCAAGGCGCCGGCCGCTCCGGTGGCTGCCGCCCCGGCGGTGAAGGCGCCGCCGACGGCCGCCACCGCGCTGGCCGGGATCGAGGCGTTCCGCGGCTCCTGGGTCGGGGCCAGCGACGGCGAGGGCGAGGCCAAGCGCGCGGCCGCCCTGATGATCGACGCTTCGGCCGATGGTGCGCTGCTGCTGCGCTGGCGCAGCGCCGAGGGCCAGGACGGCGCGGCCAACATCGACCCGAAGAGCATGCGCGAGAACACGGTGCTGTTCCCGCCGTCCAAGACCCCGAGCGTCTGGACCACGCGGCTGGAGACCGGCGCGCGGGCCAAGGCCAAGCTGGACGGCGCGACGCTGGTCACCGAGCTGACGGCGAAGACCGGCGGCAAGACCGAGGTGCAGTCCTACCGTCGCACCCTGACCGCGCCGGGCCAGCTTTCGCTCCACTACACCCGGGCGGTGAACGGCAAGATCGAGAGCACGATCGACGCGGATTTCGTCAAGCTGCCGTGAGGCGACATGGGAGCAGGTCCGGGAACGGCTTGTGCCCAGGCTGGGTACACGCCATTCTATGTCAAGGTTTGACATAGGTTTGCGCCATGGCGACGAATGTGCATCTGACGCCGGAGCTCGAGCGGTTTGCTCGGGAATGCGTGGCGGAGGGCCGCTACAACAATGTCAGCGAGGTGGTGCGGTCCGGCCTTCGCCTGCTGCAGGAGGCCGAGGAGCGCCGCCATGCCTTCACGGCGATGCTGCGCCAGGTGGAAGAAGAGACCGATCGGGACGGGGATGTCTCCATTGAGGATGCTTTGGCCGAGGTCGACCGCATCATCGATGAAGCCGAGCGGTGAAGGCCACACTCTCCCGACAGGCTCTTCGCGATCTGACCGATGCGGCGCGATGGATTGCGCAAGACAATCCGGGCGCGGCCCGTGCATTCCGGAAGTCCGTCGATGACGCCGCTGCCCGCATCGGCAGCCAGGCCAATATCGGGGTATTGCGTCCTCATCTGGCGAGTGCGCCATACCGCTTCCTGGTCCTGAGGGATTTTCCCTATATTCTCGTCTACAATGCTACCCGTCGGCCGCCGCGTGTCGTCCGCATCTTGCACGGTGCGCGAGACCTGCCGGCGCTGCTGGACGGTCTCTAGCCAACTCTTTTCCCAATCGGCTCCGCCCGGTACGCGCTCGGATCGATGCCGTAGCGGGCCAGCTTGTCGTAGAAGGTCTTGCGCGGCAGGCCGAGGGCCTCGGTCGTGGCGCGCACGTCACCCCTATGCGCCGCCAGCGCCTCGCGCAGCAGCGCCGCCTCATAGCGCTCGACCCGCTCCGGCAGGCTGGCCGATACCTCCGGCTCCTCCAGGCCCTCGGCATCGCCGAGGCCGAGCGCGACCCGGTCGGCGAAATGCGCGAGCTCGCGGACATTGCCCGGCCAGTCATGGTCCAGCAGCCGGCGCCGCACCGCATCGCCCAGCGCCGGCGGGTCGCGGCGGAAGCGTTCGGCGGCGCGGCCGAGGAAATGGGCGAACAGCAGCGGGATGTCGGCCCGGCGCTCGCGCAATGGCGGGACCCGCAGCGTCACCACATTGAGCCGGTAGTAGAGATCGGCGCGGAACCGGCCATCCTGCGACGCCTGATTCAGGTCGATCTTGGTGGCGGCGACGACGCGCAGGTCCAGCGGCCGGCGCTCATTGGTGCCGAGCGGCGCCACCGCCCGCTCCTCCAGCACCCGCAGCAGCTTCACCTGCAATGCCGGCGGCATGCTCTCGACCTCGTCGAGGAACAGGGTGCCGCCATCGGCGTGCTCGATCCGGCCGATGCGGCGCTTCTGCGCCCCGGTGAAGGCGCCGGCCTCATGCCCGAACAGCTCGCTCTCGATCACGCTTTCCGGCAGCGCGCCGCAGTTCAGCGCGACCAGCGGCTTGGTTCGGCGGCGGCTCCAGCGGTGCAGCGCCTCGGCCACGACCTCCTTGCCCGAGCCGGTCTCGCCCAGCACCAGCACGTCGACATCGGCATCCGCCACGTCGCGCACGGTGCGGCGCAGCCGCTCGATCTCCGGCGTGTCGCCGAGGAAGGCCACGCCGTCCGCGCCCTCCAGCGCCGCCCGCAGCCGGCGGTTCTCGATCACCAGCCGCCGCTTCTCCAGCGCCCGGCGGACGCTGTCGACCAGCCGGTCGGCCGGGTAGGGCTTGGCCAGGAAGTCGTAGGCGCCGTCCCGCATCGCCGCCACCGCCATGGCGATGTCGCCATGGCCGGTGATCAGGATCACCGGCAGGTCGGGGTCGAGCGCGCGCAGCTGCCGGAACAGGGCCAGCCCGTCGGTCTCGGGCATGCGGATGTCGGTGACGACGACGCCGGCGAAGTCGCGGTCGACCGCGGCCAACGCGGCGCCGGCCGAGTCGAGCGCCGCGACCTCGAAGCCGGCCAGCTCCAGGCTCTGCACATTGGCGTGCCGGATCTCGGCCTCGTCGTCGACGAAGACGACCTGTCCCGCGGCGCTCATGGCGCCCGTTTCAGCGTGACGGTGAAGACCGCGCCGCCCTCGGCACGGTTGTCGGCCGCGATGGCACCGCCGAACTCGCGCGCGATGTCCTGGCAGATCACCAGGCCGAGGCCGAGCCCTGCCGGCTTGCTGGTGGCGAAGGGGATGAACAGCGCCTTCATGGTCGCGGGGTCGAGGCCTTTGCCGGTGTCGGACACCGCGATCCTAACCCGATCGCCCTCGACATTCACCGCGATGCGGATCTCCGCCTCCGGCAGCCCGTCGACGGCGTCCAGCGCGTTCTGCAGCAGGTTGACCAGGATCTGCTCCAGCCGCACCCGTTCGGCGACGACCCTCACATCCGCCGGCGGCAGGTCCTGGGCCAGCCGCACCGACTGCCGGCGCAGGCGCGGGCGGGTCAGGATGAGGGCGCCCTCGATCGCGGCGGCGCAGGAGATCGCCTCGATCCGGTTGGCCGCCTTGCGCGAGAAGGCGCGCAGATGCTGGGTGATGGCGCCGACCCGGTCGGTCAGCCCGGCGATGATCGCCAGGTTGTCGCGCACCGCCGCCGGCTTCTCGCGGTCGAGGAAGACGGCGGCATTGTCGGCATAGGAGCGGATGGCGGCGACCGGCTGGTTGATCTCATGCGCCACGCTGGCGGCGACCTGGCCGAGGATGGCCAGGCGGTTGGCCTGGGCCAGCTCCTCCTGCAGTTGCTGCCGCACGAGCTCGACCCGGCGTCGCTCGTCGATCTCGCCGGTCAGCCGCTGGTTGGCGTCGTTGAGCGCGTGGGTGCGCTCGGCGACGCGGCGTTCCAGCTCGGCCCGCGCCGCCGCCTGCCGGGCGGCATGGCCCAGGGCGCGGTGCCGGCGGTACAGCAGCGCCGCCACGCCGGCGAGGACCAGCAGCGTCACCAGCCCGGCGATCAGCCGGGTGTCGAAGGCGGCGCGCCCCGCCGCCGGCATGGTCGGCGCCAGCAGATGCAGGGTCCAGCCTGTACTCGGCACCGCGGCGGCCACCGCGAGGAACGGGGCCGGACCGCGGGTGTCCGGCAGGGTCGCGACCACGGCATCGGGCCGGCCGGCGTCGGCATCGGGCGCGATCGGCAGCGGCTCCAGCGGCGCCGCGCCGTATTGCAGGCTCTCGCGCACCGCCGCGCGGTCGGACTCCGGCAGCGGACCGAGGCTGCGGAACCGCCATTCCGGCACGTCGGTCAGCAGCACCACGCCGCGCTCGTCGGTGACGAAGGCGGTCTCGGCGAAGCGCCCCCAGGCCTCCTCCATCGCGTCGAACTCGACTTTGACCACGATCACGCCCAAGAGGCCGTTCGGCCCGTCGATCCGGCGCGACAGATAGACCCCCGGGCGCCGGCTCATCGTGCCCATGGCGAAGAACTCGGCGGCGCCGGCATCGACCGCCTGCAGGTAGTAGGCACGGAAGGCGTAGTGCTGGCCGACGAAGCTGATCGGTTCGCGCCAGTTGCTGGCGGCGATCGCCGTGCCGCTGCGGTCCAGCAGGTAGATCACCGCCGTCCGCGTGCCCTGGCTCAGGGCCTCGAACTTGGCGTTGATGCCGTCCAGCCGCTGGCGGTCGTTGGCGGCCCCCAGCGCGGCGCGGACATCGGGATCCTGGGCCAGCACGAAGGGCAGGGACCGCTGCTTCTCCAGCTCGCTGCGCAGCATGGCGACATGCAGCCCCAGCGCCGCCTCGGCCGAGCGCGCGATGTCGCCCAGCGCCCGGTCGCGCCCGACCGGCCCGGCCAGCCAGGTGACCGCCGTGAACAGGGCGAGGCCGATCAGCGCGAAAACGGCCCAGTCCCGCCGCACCCGCACGGGCGCGGCGATGCCCGGCCTGCCCGCCGGGGCGGGGCGAGGGGTGGCGATGTCAGGGTTGGCGGTCGTGGTCATGCGGCCTGGTTCCGGGGTGCACCAGTCTAGCAGCTTGCGGCGTAGCTGCCTTCCCCGGAGGTTGTGCGGATCTCCGCACGCGACTGTGGCGATCCGTGCGGAATTCCAGCCATGCGCGCGGCCGATCGGATCGGCGGCGAGAGAAATAGCGCTTTGCCATCAATGCGATGGCGACGAGATTTCGTGCCGGTGCAATATGGCACGGCAATTGCTGCGTATGGCCCAGCCATCCGTAAGAAGGGGATCATCCCCGGGGTGGCAGGAAACCCAGGAAGCCGCGCCCTCGGTCATCGGCGGTGCGGGCCACAAGGAGTGCAAGCCCCATGGCCACTCGGCAAGCCGACGCCGCTCCGCGGCCGTCCCTACCGTTCTACCGGCATCTCTATGTCCAGGTCCTGATCGCCGTCGTGATCGGCATTCTGCTCGGTCACTTCTACCCCGAGCTCGGCGCGGCGATGAAGCCGCTCGGCGACGGCTTCATCAGCCTGGTGAAGATGATCATCTCGCCGGTGATCTTCCTGACCGTCGTCACCGGCATCGCCGGGATGCACGACCTGGAGAAGGTGGGGCGGGTCGGCGCCAAGGCGCTGGGCTACTTCCTGGTGTTCTCGACCCTGGCGCTGATCGTCGGCCTGGTGATCGCCAACCTGGTCCAGCCGGGCGCCGGCCTGAACATCGATCCGGCCACGCTCGACACCAAGGCGATCGAAGGCTACGCCACCAAGGCGCATGACCAGTCGATCGTTGGCTTCCTGACCGGCATCATCCCGGCCACGATGTTCAGCGCCTTCGTCGGCGGCGACATCCTGCAGGTGCTGTTCGTCTCGGTGCTGTTCGGCGTCGGCCTGGCCATGACCGGCGAGAAGGGCACGCCGGTGCTGAGCTTCCTGAAGGCGGTGTCGGGCGCGGTGTTCAAGGTCGTCCACATCCTGATGAAGGTGGCGCCGATCGGGGCCTTCGGCGCCATGGCCTTCACCATCGGCAAGTTCGGCATCGGGTCGGTGATCAACCTGGCCTTCCTGGTCGGCACCTTCTACGCGACCTCGATCATCTTCGTGGTGGTCGTGCTGGGCGCCGTCGCCCGCTACAACGGCTTCTCGGTCCTGGCCCTGATCCGCTATATCAAGGCCGAGCTGCTGCTGGTGCTGGGCACCAGCTCGTCGGAGGCGGCGCTGCCGTCGCTGATCGAGAAGATGGAGCGGGCGGGCTGCGCCAAGTCGGTGGTCGGCCTGGTGATCCCCACCGGCTATTCCTTCAACCTCGACGGCACCAACATCTACATGACCATGGCGGCGCTGTTCATCGCCCAGGCGACGAACACGCATCTGTCGCTGGGCGACGAGATCCTGCTGCTGCTGGTGGCGATGCTCAGCTCCAAGGGCGCGGCCGGCGTCACCGGCTCGGGCTTCATCACCCTGGCGGCGACGCTGTCGGTGGTGCCGACGGTGCCGGTCGCCGGCATGGCGCTGATCCTCGGCGTCGACCGCTTCATGTCGGAATGCCGGGCGCTGACCAACTTCATCGGCAACGCCGTGGCCGCCGTCGTGGTCGCGCGCTGGGAAGGCGCGCTCGACGAAGACCGCCTGCGGGCCGCCCTCGCCGGCGAGCCGCTGCCGGCGCTCGACGACGGCACGGCGCCCGCCCCGGCGGAATAGCAAGAAGCCAGGCGGCGGACCGACGGTCCGCCGCCCGGTCGCCGTGTAGGACCCGTGATCGGCAAGGAGACCCAGCGTGGTCCTTCGACGTGTCCTCGGCATCGCCGCGACGGCCTGCCTGATGCTTTCGGCCCTGCCCCTGCGGGCCGCCGATGAGAGGCCGCACCCGGTCAAGGTGGTGGCCGACCAGCGCCTTACGGTGACGACCCCGGCCGGAACCGGCGAGCTGGCGCTCTATGTCTCGCGCGACTGGTCGAAGCCGCAGCCGGGCGTCACCCGGGCGGTGATCGTGATCCACGGCCGGCTGCGCAACGCCGACGTCTACAATGCCTCGGCCGAGAAGGCGCAGGCGGCGGCGGGGGAGGCCGGCCAGTCGGCGATCCTGGTCGTGCCGCAATTCCTGGCCGATATCGATGCCGCGGCGTTCCACCTGCCGGCCGGGACGCTGCGCTGGGGCACGACCGGCTGGGAGGGCGGCGCCGACGCCAGGGGCCCGGCCGCCATCAGCTCCTTCGACGCGCTCGACGCGATCCTGGCCCGGCTGGCCGACCGCAAGCTGTTTCCCAACCTGAAGACGGTGGTGGTGGCAGGCCACTCCGGCGGCGGCCAGGTGGTGCAGCGCTACGCCATCCTGGCGAAGGGCGAGGCGACGCTGAAGGCCGCCGGCATCGCCGTGCGCTACGTCGTCGCCAACCCGTCCTCCTACGCCTATTTCAGCGCCGACCGGCCGGACGGCCATGGCGGCTTCGCGCCCTTCGCCGGCACTGCCGCCTGCCCGAAATACGATCACTGGAAATACGGCATGGCCGACCTGCCGCACTATGCCGGGGCGGCGACCCCGGCGGCGCTGGAGCGGGCCTATGTCGCCCGCGACGTGGTCTACCTGCTGGGCACCGCCGACACCGACCCGAACCACCCGGCGCTCGACAAGACCTGCATGGGCGAGGCGGAAGGTTCCTATCGGCTGGCGCGTGGCGAGGCCTATGTCCAGTACCTGCGCGGCCGCCACCCCGACGGCCTGCGGCAGAGCCTCAGCCTGGTTCCGGGCGTCGGCCATGACGGCGACCGGATGCTGACCTCGGCCTGTGGCCTTGCCGCGCTGTTCGACCGGCAGGGCTGCCCGGCCTCAACCCCCTGACGGGTCTAGCCGGGATGGTGCGTCGGCACCGCCCCGGCTGTCGCTCACTCGTGCACGGTGTATTTGCCGGTCTGGCAGAGGTCGACACCGTCGTTCTGCGCCGTCCGGCCATCCTCGAACACCGTCTTCAGGTCATAGGTGCAGGTGCGGCGGCCATCGCCGATGGTCACCGTCACCTCGTTGCCGGCGGGCAGGTACTTGCCGTCCAGCAGATTGCTTTCCCAATCGTCGACATTGGCCGGCGACACGTAGAACTCCGTGGCGCTGACCGAGGTGGCATTGGTCAGGGTGAATTCCAGGTCGTCCGCCATCGCCGGGCCGGTGATGGCGGCCAAGCCGCAGGTTGCGGCCAGCGCGATCAAATATTTCCCAAAATTCCTCATAATGTATCCTTCGCATAATATTGCGCCGCCGTCGGTCGGAGGCGCGCATCAAGAATACATCAAATTGTGGCAAAATGCAGCGCTATCAGACGCCGCCGCGCCGCTTCGCCCCGCAGGATTCGCGGATGACCAGCTCGGTCGGCAGGGCGATGCGCCGCTGGTCGACGGTCTCGCCCTTCAGCAGCCGGATCAGCAGCTGCGCCGCCTGGCGGCCCTGTTCGACGCCGGGGTTGCGCACCGTGGTCAGGGCCGGGCGCAGCTGGGCGGCGAAGGGCAGGTCGTCGAAGCCGACGATGGCGATGTCGTCCGGCACCGACAGCCCGGCATCGCTGATCGCCGCCATGGCGCCCAGCGCGATGGTGTCGTTGCCGGCCAGCAGCGCGGTCGGACATTCGCCGCCGCGGTCCAGCAGCTCGCGCATGGCGCGGTGGCCGCTCTCGGCGCTGAAGGCGCCATAGGCGACCAGCCGGTCGTCGGGCTCGATGCCATGGGCGATCAGCGATTCGCGATAGGAGTTCAGCCGCGCATCGGTGGCGACGAAGCCGGCCGGGGAGAAGCCGATATGGGCGATCGCCCGGTGCCCCAGCCCGACCAGATGGTCCATCGAGCGACGGATGGCGCGGCGGGTGGAGAAGTTGCACGCATGCTCGCGCGGGTGGCGCACCGACCCCAGCAGCACCAGCGGAAAACCCTGGTCGATCAGGGCATGGATCTGCGGTGCCTCGGTCGGCGGGTTCAGCACGATCATGCCGTCGATCCGCCGGCTCTCGACCAGCTCGCCATAGGCGTTCGGCCCTGCGCCGGGCTCCACCCCCTCCAGCAGGATGCGGTAGCCGCTCTCCCGCGTCGCCTGGGTGATGCCGTACAGCAGCTGCGGCACGAAGCCGTCGACCGCCAGCACCTGCGGGTCGGTGACCACGAGGCCGATGGTCTCGGTGTCGCCGCGCACCAGCATCCGCGCCGCCGAATTCGGCCGGTAGCCCAGCGCCTCCGCCGCCTCGAACACGCGCTTCTGGGTCTCGGCGCTGATCGTCACCGCGGCCGACCGGTTAAGCACCATCGACACGGTCGCGCGCGACACGCCGGCGCGGCGGGCGACATCGTGGCTGGTGATCCTGCGTCGTTCCATTCCGCTCCGGTCTTCCGCGTCGGGTCCGACCCACCTCGGGGAGGGTGTTCCCGCCGCCCTGTTGCCATGCCGGCTTCCGCTTGACAAGCGATCCGACTGGCGCTTGAGTATAGCTAACACGTGTTAGTAACGAAAGTGACACGTGTCATCCGACAGACAGAGGACTTTGCGGCCAACGCAGAGGTCCGATCCCGGGAGGATGTCAGATGGTGGCAGCGGAGTGGGGCAAGCCGGCACACAGCATCGGCTGGCTGCGGTCGCGGCCGAAGCTGCGGGCGGCGCTGCAGCGCAACCTGACCGGCTGGCTGTTCATCCTGCCGGCGCTGATCGGCTTCGCCGTCTTCTACCTGTACCCGACCCTGCGGGCGGTCGAGATCAGCCTGACCGACTGGAACCTGATGCGGGCGCCGAAGTTCATCGGCCTCGACAACTACGCCAAGCTGATCGACGACCCGCGCTTCTGGCAGTCGGTGCGCATCACCATCGCCTATGTGCTCTACAACATCCCGCTGCAGACCGTGCTGGGCCTCGGCCTGGCCCTGCTGATGGACCGGCTGAGCAAATCCGTGACGGTGCGGGCCATCGTGATCGCGCCCTACCTGCTGTCCAACGTCATCGCCGCGCTGATCTGGCTGTGGCTGCTCGACCCCTTGCTCGGCATGACCAATGTCGCGCTCGGCCTGATCGGGGTGCCGCGCCAGGCCTTCCTGGCATCGCCAGACCTCGCCATCGTCTCGGTCGCCGCGATCAACATCTGGCGCCATGTCGGGCTGACCGCGCTGCTGTTCTACGCCGGGCTGCAGGCGATCCCCCGGTCGCTGCAGGAGGCGGCGCGGCTGGAGGGGGCGGGGGAGTGGACCGTGTTCCGCCGGGTCACCCTGCCGCTGCTGCGCCCGGTGCTGGTGTTCGTGCTGGTGACCAGCGTGATCGGGTCGTTCCAGGTGTTCGACACCATCGCCGTCGCCACCCAGGGCGGGCCCGCGAATTCGACCAGCGCGATCATCTGGTACGTCTACGAAAGCGCCTTCCGCTTCTCGAAGATGGGCTACGCCTCGGCGATGTCGGTGGCGCTGTTCGCCGTGCTGATCCTGATCACCATCCTGCAGATGCGGGCGCTGCGCGCCGGCAGCTCGGACCTCGAATAGGGGCGCCGCCATGACCGCGACCTTCGCCCTGCCGCGCCCATCGTCCTTCCGGTTCTCGCCCGGCCGGCTCGTCGCCTGGGCCATGCTGGCCGGCTTCATCGTCTGCTCGCTGTTCCCGCTGTGGATCACGCTGAAGACGGCGCTGGTGCCGACCGCCACGCTGTTCGACCAGGCGACCCTGCTGGTGCCCACCGAGATCACCCTGGACAATTTCCGCCGGGTGCTGGGGCTGGCGCCGGTCGACCCGTCGACGCCGTCCTCGCCGATCAACTTCGCCATGGCGCTGCGCAACAGCGCGATCTTCACCCTGCTCACGGTCGGCGGGCAGGTGTTCTTCTCGGCGCTCGCCGCCTACGCCTTCGCCCGCATCCGCTTCGTCGGGTCGACGGTGATCTTCTACCTGTTCATCGCCGCCACCATGATCCCGGCGATCGTGCTGTTCATCCCGAACTTCGTGCTGATCAAGGAGCTGGGCTGGCTGAACACCTTCCAGGGCATGGTGGCGCCGACCATCCTGATGTCGCCCTTCGCGGTGTTCTTCCTGCGCCAGTTCTTCCTGTCGACCCCGCGCGAGCTGGAGGAGGCGGCGCGGATGGACGGGGCCTCGCCGTTCCGGATCTTCTGGAGCGTGGTGCTGCCGGTGCACAAGAGCGCCATCGCCACCCTGTCGATCCTGCTGTCGATCAACGCCTGGAACGACTTCTTCTGGCCGTTCCTGGTCGGGCGCGACGCCGAGGTGCGGGTGATGTCGGTGGCGCTGTCCGCCTTCAAGACCCAGCAGCAGAACGGCAACCCGGACTGGACCGGGATGATGGCCGGCACCGTGCTGTCGATCGTGCCGGTGATCGTCCTGCTCGTGCTGTTCGGCCGGCGCGTCGTCGAATCCCTGCAGTTCAGCGGGCTGAAATGACCCGCGTGCCAACAAACACCATCGGAGGAGGCCTGAGATGAACGCGAAGCTGTCGAAATTCCTGTTGTCGGCGGCGGCAGCCGTGTCGCTGGCGGCGACCAGCGGGGCGGCCCGGGCCGAGACCACGCTGAACTACTGGCTGTGGGACGCACTGCAGGCGCCGCACTACCAGGCCTGCGGCGACGCCTTCCACGCCAAGCACCCCGACATCACCGTCAAGGTGACGCAGTATGGCTGGCTCGACTACTGGACCACGCTGTCGACCGGCTTCGTCTCCGGCGAGGCGCCCGATGTTTTCGCCGACCATCTGCGCTCCTACCCCGAATTCGTCGCCAACGGCCAGATCACCGACCTGACGCCGCTGATCCAGCGCGACAAGGTCGACACCGGCATCTTCAGCCCCGGGCTGCTCGACCTGTGGACCCGCGACGGCAAGGTCTACGGCATGCCCAAGGACTGGGACACGGTCGCCCTGGTCTACAACAAGGCGATGCTGGACAAGGCCGGCGTGACCGTCGACGAGCTGCGCGCCGCGACCTGGAACCCGAAGGACGGCGGCAGCTTCGAGAAGATCCTGGCGCGGCTGTCGCTCGACGCCAACGGCAAGCGCGGCAACGAGGCCGGCTTCGACCCCAAGCAGGTCGTGCAGTACGGGCTGATCATTCCCAAGATCGACGGCTACGGCCAGACCCAGTGGAGCTACCTCGCCGTCTCCGCCGGCTTCAAGTTCACCGACGGGCCCTGGGGCACCGCCTACCATTATGACGACCCGGTCTTGGCCGAGACCCTGACCTGGCTGCGCGACCTGTCGCTGAAGAAGGGCTACGCCATCCCGCAGAAGGATGTCGGCGCCCTCGGCGGCACCGCCCTGCTCGGCGCCGGCAAGGGGGCGCTGGTCTCCGACGGGTCCTGGAACTCGACCTGGTACGCCAAGAACGTGTCCTTCCCCTATGGCTTCGTGCCGCTGCCGCAGGGGCCGCAGGGCCGCAAGAGCATGTTCAACGGCCTTGGCGATTCGATCTGGACCGGCACCAAGCACCCCGACGAGGCCTGGGAATGGGTCAAGTTCCTGGGGTCGACCGACTGCCAGGACATCATCGGCAAGGCCGGCGTGGTGTTCCCGGCGATCCCGTCGGCGGCCAAGCTGGCGCAGGAGGCCTTCGCCGGCCGCGGCCAGGATGTCACCGCCTTCACCAGCGAGGCGACGCCGGACCAGACCTTCCTGTACCCGATCACCGACTACTCGCCGCAGATCCTGTCGATCATGAACGTGGCCTTCGACCGGATCTTCCTCGAGGACGTGCCGGTCGCGCCGCTGCTCAAGGATGCGAACGACCAGGTCAACGCGCTGTTCCAATAGCCATTCCAACCCGGCCCGCGGCCGCCCTGGCCGCGGGCCCTTCCGCCAACCGGGATCCGACCATGACCTCTCCTAAGATCACCTTCATCGGCGCGGGCAGCACCGTCTTCGCCAAGAACCTGATCGGCGACATCCTGTCCTATCCGGACCTGGCGGATGCCCGCATCACCCTGTTCGACATCGATCCCGAGCGGCTGGCGACGTCGGAAACGGTGGCGCACCGCATCGCCGACACGCTGGGGGCGCCAGCGACGATCGAGGCGACCACCGACCGTGCCCGGGCGCTGGACGGCGCCGACTACGCCATCACCATGATCCAGGTCGGCGGCTACAAGCCCTGCACCGTGACCGATTTCGAGGTGCCGAAGACCTACGGGCTGCGGCAGACCATCGCCGACACGCTCGGCATCGGCGGCATCATGCGGGCGCTGCGCACCGTGCCGGTGCTGCTGGACCATGCCCGCGACATGGAGCGGCTGTGCCCCGACGTGACCCATCTGCAATACGCCAACCCGATGGCGATGAACTGCTGGGCGCTGAACCGGGCGACCAGGATCAAGACCGTCGGGCTGTGCCACAGCGTGCAGGGCACCGCGGCCGAGATCGCCGAGGACATCGGCGTGCCGGTCGAGGAGATCAGCTATGTCTGCGGCGGCATCAACCACATGGCGTTCTACCTGACGTTCGAACGCAACGGCGAAGACCTGACCCCCTTGATCCGCAAGGTGGTGGAGGAGGGCCGGGTGCCGGAGTGGAACCGCGTCCGCTACGACATGTTCCTGCGCCTCGGCTACTTCGTCACCGAATCCAGCGAGCATTTCAGCGAATACGTGCCCTGGTACATCAAGCGCGGGCGCGACGAGATCGTCGACCGCTTCAACATCCCGCTCGACGAGTACATCACCCGCTGCGAGCGCCAGATCGACAAATGGGGCGCCCTGCGCGCGCAGCTGCAGGACCCGTCGGTGCCGCTGGAGATCAAGCGCAGCGTCGAATACGGCTCGACCATCATCCATGCCAAGGAGACGGGAACGCCGGCGGTGATCTACGGCAACGTGCAGAACCACGGGCTGATCGACAACCTGCCGTCCGACTGCACGGTCGAGGTGCCGTGCCTGGTCGACCGCAACGGGGTGCAGCCGATCGGCCTCGGCCGGCTGCCGCCGCATCTGGCGGCGCTGATGCAGACCAACATCAACGTCCAGTCGCTGGCGGTCGAGGCGCTGCTGACCGGCAACCGCGACCACATCTACCACGCCGCCATGCTGGACCCGCACACCGCGGCGGAGCTGGATCTCGACCAGATCTGGCGGCTGGTCGACGAGCTGCTCGCCGCCCATGGCGAGTGGATCCCCGAGGCGCTCCGCACCCCGGCCAAGGCCGCGCCGCTGCTGCGGGTGGCCTAAGTCGTCAGATCGAGCTGACGCGTAGCCTTTCCCGCTTGCGGGACCTTTTCGGAATAGACCGAGCCCGCTCCTTTCTTGCTCCCCCTCCCCTTGCGGGAGGGGGGTAGGGGGAGGGGTCTGCGCGCGTCCGCGCATGAATACGCAAAGGACAGGCTTCGCCGTCGGAGCCAAATTGCCAGAGTCAGGGCCGGTTCTGGGCATCGAAAACCCCCTCCCCCTACCCCCTCCCGCGAGGGGAGGGGGGACTCATTTTAACCTAGGCCAATGTCGTTGCGAGCCGCCGGGACGGTTCGGAGGCATTCTGAAAAGGTCTCGCAAGCGGGAGAGGCTACGCGTGGCCCGGACCGTAAACGCCTTGTTCATTGCGCAAGCGGTCCAGTTTGTTCATGATATGTTCCATGGACAACGCGCCGATCGACGCCGCCCCAGCCGAGACCCAGCCGGTCGACCCCGACCGGGAGTGGACGGTGTGGGCGCTGGGCACGCTGCGCGAGCTGGTCGACATCGACATGCGCACCGCCCGCCGGCTCGAGGGCCAGCACATCGTGGCCGGGAACCGGTTCGAGCCGCCGGTGATCGATTTCGCGCTGTCGCAGGCCCGCATCGCCCGTGCGGTGCGCCTGACCATCGCCATGACCGAGCGCATCCGCGAGGCCTACCGGACCCGCAAGGACGCGGCGGAGAAAGCCGCCGCCGAGATCCAGGAGCGCCGGCAGCGGCGGCGGGCGCAGGTCGCCCGCGCCGTGGCCGTGGCGCTGGGGCCCGAGCGGCCGGCCGGTGCCAAGGCGGCCGCCGCACCGCGCGAGAGCCTGACCGAGACCGAGCCGCTGGACGTCGAACTCGACACCCTGCCGATCGACGAGATCGTGCGGCGCATTTGCCGCCGCCTCGGCCGCGAGCCGGGCCGGCTGCCCCAGGGCTGGGACGAGGTCATCGCCGGGGACGAGGCGGCCGAACCGCTCGACGAGGCGCTCACCGACCCGCCCCCCGAAGCGCCCGAGCCCTCCGCAGATGCGGAAGAGGCCGGCCGACCGGCCCGCAAGCCGCCGAACAGCAGCTGAGCCGATGCTGTGGGCGTTCTTCCGATTCCCATCAAGACTGTCAGCATCGCCCCTCGCACGCCCCTCTTTGTCATTGCGAGGAGGCGTAGCCGACGAAGCAATCCATGCCAGGCGGCGCCACGGATTGCTTCGCTGCGCTCGCAATGACGGGGGCCGGCGGGAAAGACGACGCATGCCGGCATCTCTCCCGATACCGCTTGCGCTGCCCGGCCGTGGCGCCATGATGGCCGGCCTGACGATATGGGGAGCAATGGGGTGACCGATCTTCTGTTGGTCGGCTGCGGCCGGATGGGAAGCGCGCTGGTGCAGGGCTGGCTGGCGGGCAAGGCCGCCGACCACATCTGGGCGGTCGAGCCGGCCGATGTCGCCCTGGCCGATCCGCGCCTGCACCATGTCCGCGACGCCGCGGGCCTGCCGGCCGACCTGGCGCCCGAGGTGGTGGTGCTGGCGGTCAAGCCGCAGATGATGCTCGAGGCGCTGCCGGCCTATCGCCGCTTTGCCGGGCCCGGCACCCTGTTCCTGTCGATCGCCGCCGGCCGCACCCTGGCGTATCTGGAGCAGGGGCTGGGGCCCGAGGCCGCGGTGGTCCGCGCCATGCCCAACACCCCGGCCGCGATCGGGCAGGGCATCTCCGTGCTGGTGGCGAATCCGCTGGCGACGCCGGCGCAGCGCCAGCGCGCGGAGGCGCTGATGCAGGCCGCCGGGCAGACCGCCTGGATCGACGACGACGCGCTGATGGATGCCGTCACCGCCGTGTCCGGCAGCGGCCCGGCCTATGTCTTCCACCTGATCGAGACGCTGGCAGCGGCCGGCCATGCCGCCGGGCTGCCCGCCGACCTGGCGATGCGGCTGGCGCGGCAGACCGTGGTCGGCTCCGGCGCCCTGGCCGGCGCCGCCAGCGAAAGCGCAGCCGAGCTGCGCATCGCGGTGACCAGCCCGAAGGGCACCACCCAGGCGGCGCTCGACGTGCTGATGGCGCCGGACGGGCTGCAGCCGCTGATGACCCGCGCCGTCGCCGCCGCCGCCCGCCGCGGACGCGAGCTGGCGTAGTGGCGACCAGTGCTGAGCGCGTCGCCGCGGCGCTGCAGGCGCTGGGCCACGAGCCCGACATCCGGGTGTTCGGCGAATCGACCCGCACCTCGGCCGATGCCGCCGCCGCGATCGGCTGCGACGTGGCGCAGATCGCCAAGTCGCTGGTGTTCCGCGCCCGCGGCAGCGGCCGGCCGGTGCTGGTGATCGCCAGCGGGGTCAACCGGGTCGACGAGGCGGCGGTGGCCGCGGCCCTGGCCGACCGCCTCGGCGGCGCCCGGATCGAACGGGCCGATGCTGGCTTCGTGCGCGATGCCACCGGCTTCGCCATCGGCGGCGTCGCCCCGGTCGGCCACGCCACGCCGCCGCATGTGGTGATCGACCGCGACCTGCTGGCGCTGCCGGCGATCTGGGCCGCGGCCGGGACGCCGAACTCGGTCTTCGCCCTGACGCCCGACCAGTTGGTCGCACTGACCGGCGGCGTCGTCGCGGACATCGCCCAGCGCCGGGCGTGAGGACGCCGTGATCGGCCATCTCTCCTTCGGCGTCTTCGACCTCGACCGCGCCGTCCGGTTCTACGATGCGGTGCTGGCCCCGGTCGGCATGGTGCGGGTGTGGGTCGACGACACCGCCGCCGGCTACGGCCCGCCCGGCGGCAACGATAAGCTTGCGCTGAAGCGGCAGCCGGGGCCGGTGGTTCCGCCGGGCCCGGGTTTCCACCTCGCCTTCAACGCCCCGACGCGCGAGGCCGTCGACCGGTTCCATGCCGCAGCCCTGGCCCAGGGCGGCCGTGACGCCGGCGCCCCCGGGCTGCGGCCGCATTACGGGCCGGCCTACTACGCTGCCTTCGTGTTCGACCCGGACGGCCACAAGCTGGAGGCGGTCTGCCAGTAACCGGGCTCGCCTTGCTGCCGAATTGCGCTAGATTGGGCCCTATGCGGCCTGGAAGGCCTGATCCTCGAGGAGCCGGGAAGCATGGCGAAGAAGGCCGACGTGCCCAACCACATCGTCACCACCGCGGTCGACCTGGCGGCGGAGAGGGGCTGGCGCGCCCTGACCCTGGCGGATGTCGCCCAGGCGGCGCGGGTGCCGATGTCGGCGCTGTACCGCCACTATCCCAGCAAGACCGACCTGCTGGCCGGATTGGGCCGGCTGATCGACCAGGCGGCGCTGTCCGAGGCGCTGCCGGGCGAGGACGAGGCCCCGCGCGACCGGCTGTTCGACCTGCTGATGCGCCGCTTCGACGTGCTGACGGCGCACCGCGCCGGGGTCAAGGCGATCCTGCGCGACCTGCGGCTCGACCCGCTGTCGGCGCTGGCGCAGGCCCGCCAGCTCGAACTGTCGATGCGCTGGACGCTGCAATCCGCCGGCATCCCCACCGCCGGGCTGTTCGGCCGGGCCCGGGTGCGGGCGCTCGGGCTCGTCTACCTCCTGGTGCTGCGGGTGTGGGAGCAGGATGATTCGCCGGAGCTGGACCGCACCATGAAGGCGCTGGACCAGCGACTGCGCCAGGCCGAGCAGCTGGAGAACACCTTCGGCCGCGGTCGCGGCACCCGCCGCGCTGCCGCGGGGGTGGCGCCCGAGGCGGTGGAAGGGCAGGAGCCGACACTGCATTGAAGTGACGGCTTTGTTGCAGTGCACAATTTTCCTTTTGCGGCAGGGGCGGCGCGTGTAAGGTGCTGCATTCTTGTGCAATCAGGAGTTGGGCCATGAGCAAGCCGCCGGTCTGGGACGTCGATTTCACCAAGGTGCTGGGCGAGTTCAAGCTGCCGGGCGTCGATGTCGACGCGGTGCTGCAGGCCCAGCGCAAGAACATCGAGGCGCTGACCGCCGCCAACCGCACCGCGGCCGAGGGGCTCCAGGCCTTCGCCCGACGCCAGGGCGAGATCCTGCGCCAGAACCTGACCGAGCTGCAGGCCCAGTTCTCCTCCGTCGCCGCCCCGGGCAAGCCGGAAGAGAAGCTGGCGCAGCAGACCGAGCTGGCCAAGACCGCCTTCGAGAAGGCGATCACCGACATGAAGGAACTGGCCGAGCTGCTGGCCAAGTCGAACACCGAGGCGGCCGAGATCGTCAGCAAGCGCGTCAGCGCCAGCTTCGACGAGCTCAAGGGCGTGCTGAAGGCCCCGGCCAAGCGCTGAACCCGGCTGTTCCGACGTCGCGATCGAAGGCCGCCTCCGGGCGGCCTTCTGCGTCTTGCCCTGCCGGATCCGGCGCGGCAGTCTGCGCCGGCAGCGCAGAGGGCAGCATGACGATCAGTTACGACGATTTCGCCAAGGTCGACATCCGGGTCGGCACCATCGTGGCGGTCGACCCCTATCCCGAGGCGCGCCGGCCGGCCTACAAGCTGACCGTCGATTTCGGGCCCGAGATCGGGCGGAAGCGCAGCTCGGCCCAGCTGGTGGCGCTATACACGCCGGAGGCGCTGCTGGGCCGCCAGGTCGCGGCGGTGGTGAACTTCCCGCCGAAGCAGATCGGCAAGTTCATGTCCGAGATCCTGGTGCTGGGCTTCCCCGACGCCGACGGCAATGTCGTGCTGGCCGCGATCGAGCGCCCGGTGCCGAATGGCGGGCGGCTGTACTAGGGCCGTGGGCTGTCCCGATCCTTGACTGAATGTTCGCTTTATGTTCTCCTGATCCGACCCTAGCAAGGAGGATCGGATGCCCGACACATCGGCCGCCGCGGACCTGCCGGCCGTCACCAATGTCGCCGCCGGCTACATCCATCGCGACAAGCTGATCACGCCGGGCGCGCCGGTGGCGCTGCCGGGCGCCCGGCTCAAATGGTACGACATCGCGCTGGCCGACGCGCCGGTTCCGGCCGGGATCCGGGCCCTGGCCCGTGACTTCGTGCTGCGCGAAGACCGGGCCGGTGCCCTGAAGGTCTCCGGCGATCTCGGCTTCGCCATCCTGCATCGCTGCGGCGCCGACTTCTACTTCCTGCTGGTCAGCACCTGGCACAACGAGAACGAGCTGTGGGAGACGGTCTACGCCAAGGACGGGCGGCAGCAGCCCGACTTCCGGCTGTTCCCGCTGCCCGGGCCGCATCGCGGCACCTTCTGCGTCTGGGAGCTCGGCGCGGTGTGGCACGAGCAGCAGGCGTGGCGGCGCTACCTCCGCTCCGGCCGCGACGACGCCGCGCGGCGGGCCTATCTCGCCGACAGCTGCGAGGGGCCGGTCTGATCGGCAGTTGACGCGAAGGCGAGTCCCGCCGATCATCCCAGCGGTCGCGAGATCAGCCATACCTTCCGCGTGACTGGCGAGACGGGGATCACCCCGAGGGAGCGCGGAAGACCGTTTCGATGCCGTTCGCCTGGGCAGCCTTCTCCTGGAAGCTGGTCGGGCGATTTTTGTTTTCTGGGCATCGAAACGGAGACTCCCATGCAGCACCAACCCGAATCGGCCGATCTCGACCCCCGCGCCGTGCTGGCCGCCGCCGACCCCGAGGCCGCCGCGATCCTCGAGCGCGAGGAGCGCCGGCAGCACCAGGGCCTGACCCTGATCGCCTCCGAGAACCACGCCTTCCCCGAGCTGCGGCCGCTGCTCGGCTCGGTCTTCGCCGACAAGTATGCCGAGGGCCAGCCGGGGCGCCGCTACTACGGCGGCAACGGCCATGCCGACGAGATCGAGTGGCTGGCCCAGGGGCGGGCCAAGGCGCTGTTCGGGGCCGAGCACGCCAATGTCCAGCCGCTGTCGGGGTCGCCGATGAACCAGGCGGTGTATTTCGGCCTGCTGCAGCCCGGCGATACCATCCTGGCGATGGACCTGTCGCATGGCGGACACCTGACCCATGGCGCGCCGGTCTCGGCCATGGGCCGGATCTTCCGCTTCATCCGCTACGGCACCGTGGCCGGCGGCGGCTTCGACTTCGACGCCATCCGCGAGACCGCGCGGCGCGAGCGGCCGAAGTTGCTGATCACCGGCTTCTCCTCCTACCCGCGCGACATCGACTACGCCGCCTTCAAGGCGATCGCCGACGAGGTCGGGGCGATCACCATGGCCGACGTCTCGCATATCGGCGGGCTGATCGCCGGCAAGACGCTGCCGAACCCGCTGGCGGCCGGCTTCGACGTCGTCACCACCACCACGCACAAGACCCTGCGCGGCCCGCGCGGCGGACTGATCCTGTGCCGCGAGCCGTTCCGCAAGCCGATCGACCAGGCGGTGTTCCCCGGCCTGCAGGGCGGCCCGCATATGGACCAGGTGGCGGCGCTGGCCACCGCGCTGCACCTGGCGGCGCAGGAGGAGTTCCAGGCCTATACCAGGCGGGTGCTGGACAACGCCAAGGCGCTGGTCGAGGCGCTGGAGGGGCGGGGCGCGCAGCTGGTCACCGGCGGCACGGACAACCACCTGATGGTGGTCGACGTCGCCGCCAGCTTCGGCATCGACGGCGACGAGGCGCAGCAGCGCCTCGACCGCATCGGCCTGGTCTCGAACAAGCAGGTCGTGCCGGACGACACCCGACCGCCGCTGCGCCCGTCCGGCCTGCGGCTGGGCACGCCGGCCGTCACCACCCGCGGCATGCGCGAAGGCCAGATGGCGACGCTGGCGGATCTGATCGTGGACGCGGTCACCGGCGCGCGGCCGGAAGGGGCGCTGGCCAACGCCGTGCGCGACTTCGCCCGGCGGTTCCCGATCCCGGGGTGAGCGGGGAGGAGAGGGCGGGCCACCCCCTCACCCGAAATCGCGGTGCGATTTCGACCTCTCCCCAAGGAGAGGTGACGAATCCCTCTCCTTGGGGAGAGGGAGGAGCCCGGCCCGCTTGGGCCGGGAGGGTGAGGGGGTGGCGCGGTGCCTGCCGGTCAGCTCGTCGGCTTGAACCCCGCCCTCTCGCCATACGCGAAGCACTCTTCCGCCGAGGGGATCGCCCGCGACGTGCTGTAGGACCCGAGGCTGAGCGCCGCGACGCAGACGCCCAGCCGAAGGCCTTTCTCCACCGGCCAGCCCTCGTGCAGCCCGAGCATGACGCCGGAGGCCAGGGCGTCGCCGGCGCCGTTGGTGCTCTTCACCGCCTCGGCCGGCACCCAGGCCGCGCCCTGGCGCCACAGGCGGCCGTCGCGGTCGGCGGCGACCACGCCGTCCGGGAAATGCACCACCGCCAGGGTCGACACGCCCATGCGGATCAGCGCCGCCGCCGCCGCCTCGACCAGGGCCCAGTCCGGCCGGCCGTCGCGGTGGGTCTCGACGCCGGTCAGCGCCGTCGCCTCAAGCTCGTTGATGATGATGCTGTCGAGCAGCGGCAGGCAGGGCACGGTGAGGTCGCGCAGCCGCTCCCCCGCCACGCCGACCAGCTCCATGTTGGTGCGGTGGCCCGAGGCGCGGGCGCGGGCCAGCACCTCGGTGAAGCCGTTGCCGTTGCCCTGCGGCGCGTCCATCCGGGCATGCACGCCGGGCGAGCCGACATGGAAGATCTTCGCGGTCGACCCGGTCAGGTCGAAATGCCCGGGCGAGAGCAGGGCGTTGACCCCCTCCTGGTAGAAGAAGGTCCGCCGCCCGCCCTCGGCCACGATCATCACGTCGGTGTAGGCGGTGCGTCCGCCCGGCAGCACCGCGATCCGGCCGGCGCCGATGCCGTGGTCGCGGCAGACCTCGAGCGCCAGCCGGCCGTAGGGGTCGTCGCCGATCACGCCGACGACCTCGATCGGGAAGCTGGCGCCCAGCCGGGCAAGGTCGACCGCCATGTTGAAGCCGGGGCCGCCCGAATCCGGCGTCTCCTCCAGGATCCTGGCGACGTGCTCCTGCGGCGGGAAGCGGTCGAGCACCTTGTTGACGTCGATGCAGATGGTGCCGCCGCAGATGATGCCCGAACGCTGCTCCACGGCTCAGCCCTGCTTCAGCACGGCTTCGGTGGTCTGCACGTCGTCGGCCAGGGGACGCAGCGGGGTGATGCCCTGCTTCTGCAGCTCGCCGTGATAGGCGCGCACCGCCTCTTCCGGCGCGATGGTGCCGTCCGCCACCTGGCGCATGAAGCTCACCATCGCCAGCGGCGATTCCGCCAGGTTGATCTTGCGGCCGAACAGGGCGACGCGGGCGCCGTATTTCTCGGCCTGGTGCAGCAGCTCGAAGCAGTCGCGGGTGGTGCCGGCGCCGCCGCCGAGCACGCCGACGATCAGGCTGGAATCGAAGCCGGCCAGCTCCTCCAGCGCCTTCGGGCCGTTGAAGGGGATCTTCAGGAATTCCGGCCGGTCGGCCTTCATCACCCCGGCCAGGCAGCGCAGGATGCAGTCGTTGAGGTAATGCGGCTGCAGCGCCGGGTCGATGCCGCTCGAGACATTCGGGTTGAACACTTCGAAGAAGTACTTGAAGCCGTTGGCGGCGCAGTCGGCCCGGAATTCGGCGAAGGCCTCCAGCGACCGGATGTCGGAGTCGAGGTCGTTGTTGAAGGTGACGGAGTAGAGGCCGAGATCGGTGCCGGTCACCGGCGCCTTCGGGTCGGGGGCGAGGCCGCCATGCTTCACCCGCGGCAGCAGGGCCGAGCGGAACGGGCGCGAGGGCTGCTGGGGATAGCTGCAGCCGCGCACCACCCAGACATCGGTGGTGTCGTTGGCGCGGATCGCCGGCTTCACCTTGCTATTGCGGAAGGTGCCGCTTTCGACCAGCCGCTCCAGGTTCGAGGCCGAGACCAGCATGATGTCGACGATGTCCTGCTCGACCACCTGGCGGATGGTGTCCAGGAACTCGTCGCGGGTGCGGTAGCGGGTCCAGCTGCCGTCCGGCGCGCGCTTCGGGCCGGTCGAGGTCAGGCTCGGCCCCATGTCGCCGTCCTTGGCATCGGCGATGATGAAGTCGCTGCGCTTGTAATGGCCGGCGCGGATGCGGGCCAGCTTCTCGTCCAGGCGGGTCATGCTCGCTCTCTCGTCTTTCGGTCAGGGGAGGAAAAGGGGTGTCATGTGGTCGTCTCGTTCGGGGCGGGCTGGTCGCCCGGCATCGCCCCGGTCATGATCGCCACCACCTCGGCCATGCTGTGGCGCTGCGGCGTGGTCACGGCCACGCGGCGGCCCAGGCGCATGACGTGGATGCGGTCGGCGACCTCGAACACGTTCGGCATGTTGTGGCTGATCAGCACCACCGGCAGGCCGCGGTCGCGGATGGTGCGGATCAGGTCCAGCACCTGGCCGGTCTCGCGCACGCCCAGCGCTGCCGTCGGCTCGTCCATGATCACCAGCTTGCGGGCGAACACCGCGGCGCGGGCCACGGCGACGCCCTGGCGCTGGCCGCCAGACAGGCTTTCGACCGCATGGCCGATCGAGGGCAGGCGGAAGCGCAGCTCGTCCATATGGCGCTGCGCGTCGCGCCGCATCCGCGGCTTGTCCAGCAGCCGCAGCCATTGCCCCAGCGGCCCGGCCCGGCGCAGCTCGCGCCCCAGGAACAGGTTGGCGGCAATGTCCAGCGCCGGCGCCACCGCCAGGTCCTGGTACACCGTCTCGATGCCGCGGCGGCGGGCGTCGAGCGGCCCGTGGAACCGCACCGGCGCGCCGTCCAGCAGCACCTCGCCCTCATCCGGGGTGATGGCGCCGGACAGGATCTTGATCAGGGTCGACTTGCCGGCGCCGTTGTCGCCGATGACCGCCAGCACCTCGCCGGCGCGCAGCTCGAAATCGACCCCGCCCAGCGCCACGACATGGCCGTAGCGCTTGACCACATTGCGGGCCTCCAGCACCACATCGGTCATACCCGCCTCCATCGCGACAGCTGGTCCAGCGCGACCGCGGTGATGACCAGGACGCCGGTGACCAGGTCCTGCCACAGCGGGTCGATGCCGATCAGGGTCAGGCCGTTGCGCAGCACGCCGACGATCAGCACCCCAATCAGCGTGCCGATCAGGCTGCCGCGGCCGCCGAACAGGCTGGTGCCGCCGATCACGACCGCGGTGATGCTGTCCAGGTTGGCGTTCTGCATGGCGTTGGGGTCGGCGTTCGGAATCCGCCCCAGCGCCAGCCAGGCGCCGATGCCGTAGAGGAAGGCGGCGAACAGATAGACCGACAGGATGCGCCGCCGCACCGGGATGCCGACCAGACGCGCCGCCTCCGGGCTGTTGCCGATGGCGTAGATGTGCTGGCCCCAGGCGGTCTGGGTCAGGATGTACCAGACGAGGGCATAGAGCCCGAGCATGATGACCATGCCGTAGGTGACGACGGCGCTGCCCAGGCGCAGCGTGTTGCCGGTCCAGCCCAGCAAGTCGTCCATCACAGGGAAGGCGCCGCCGCCGGAGAACAGCCGGGTCGCGGCGGTGACGATGCCGAGCAGGCCGAGCGTGACGATGAAGGGCGGCAGCTTCAGCCGGCTGACCAGTGTGCCGGTGACCAGCCCGACCAGGCTGCACAGCGCAACGGCCAGCAGCAGCGCCGGCAGCGCGTCGTGGCCCTGATCGACCAGCTTGCCGGCGACGATGGTGCCCAGCACGGCGATGGCGCCGTTGGCCAGGTCGATGCCGGCGGTCAGGATCACCAGCGTCTGGCCGATCGCCAGCGTGCCGATGATCACCGATTGCTGCACGATCAGCGAGATGTTGCCGGGCGTCAGGAAGCGGTCGCTCATCGCCGTGAACACGGCGCCGAAGGCGACCAGCACGATCAGGGGGCCGAGCGGCGGGGTGGTGAGCACCCGCGCCGTGCGACCGATCCAGGACGAAGGGGGAGGGGCCATCGCTCTCTCACGGATCGGAGGGAGTGGAACGGGCGGGCCGTCCGTGGCCCGCCCGGATCGCGCTGGCGATCAGCCCCAGCAGTTCTTCTCTCCGAATTCGAGATCCTTCGACTCCAGCCCCGGCAGCGCCTTGCCGGTGATCAGGAAGGACCCGGTGTCGACGAAGCCGCTCGGCTTCTTGCCGCTCTTGGCGTACTCCGCCACGGCATCGACGCCCATCTGCGCCATCTTGAACGGGAACTGCATCACCGTGGCGGCGACGCGCCCGTCCTTGACGTACTTCACGCCCAGGCAGCCGCCGTCGATCGAGGTGATGACGACGTCGTCGGTCTTGCCGGCCGCCTTGACCGCGGCATAGGCGCCTTGGGCGGCGGGTTCGTTGATGGTGTAGACGACGTTGATGTCGGGATGGGCCGACAGCAGGTTCTCCATCGCCGTCTGGCCCTTGTCCTGGGCGCCGTTGGTGTTCTGCTTGCCGACGATGGCGGCGTCGCCCTCGGCGATGCCGAAGCCCTTGAGAAAGCCGTCATGGCGGAAGGTGTCGACCGTGCCGCCCGGCGTGCCGTCCAGCATCGCCAGCTTCGGCGCCCGGTCGCCCAGGGCCTTGCGCGCGTACTGGCCCTGCTGCACCCCGGCCTGGAAGTTGTCGGTGGCGAAGGTGGCGTCGACCGCGTCGGCCGGGTCGGTCGCGGTGTCCAGCGCGATCACCAGGATGCCGGCGTCGCGGGCCTTCTTGACCGCGCCCAGCACGCCGCTGGAGTTGTTCGGGGTGATCAGGATGCCCTTGGCGCCGGCGCTGATCAAATCCTCGATCGCCGCCACCTGGCCTTCATTGTCGCCGTCGAATTTGCCGGCGCGGGCGATCAGCTTCAGGCCCTTCGCCTTGGCTTCGGCCTCGGCGGCCTGGCGCATCTTGACGAAGAACGGGTTGACCTCGGTCTTGGTGACCAGGCCGACGATGGCCTCCTGGGCCAGCGCGGCGGTGCTGCCGCCCATCAGGGCGAGCGCGACCGCGCCGGCGGCGAGCAGGCCGGCGAGGCGATGGGATTTCGGGACAAGCGCAACCACGGGCGTCTGCGATCGGATCATCGCGGTTTCCTCCTGTTTGCGGGTCGCCGCTTCTGCGGCGCCGACCATTGGCCGGACGGTTGTCCGACGCCAGACGATAAATCGGACTTTTGCTGAGAGTCAATCCGATCTTATGGATCTTTTGATCAAAAACGATCATTATGGCGTCAATGGCCGATGGCCTTCCCCGGCGCGCCTTGCTAGGAAGCGCGATGCGACAGACAGCCCCCGAGATCCACGCTTTGGGCACCGCCGGCGCCGGCCATGTGCTGTCGCTGATCCTGTCCGGCCAGGCGAAGTCGCGGGCCGACCTGGCCCGGATCTCCGACCTCTCCCGCGCCACCATCGCCCAGCGCCTCGGCGTGCTGTTCGACTCCGGGCTGCTGCACGAGGCCAGCGAGACCCAGGCCAGCGGCGGCCGCCCGGCGCGGGTGCTGAAGCTGAACCAGGCCTTCGGCGTGGCGCTGGTGGCGGATATCGGCGAAAGCCGGATCCGGGTGGCGGCCACCGACCTGGGCCCGACCATCCTGGCCGAACGGCTGGGCACGCTCGGCGTCGGCAGCGGGCCGGTGCCGATCCTGACCTGGATCGCGGCCCAGTTCCGCGAGCTGCTGGCGGAGATCGGCCGGCCGGCGGCCGAGGTGCTGGGCATCGGGCTCAGCCTGCCGGCCCCGGTCGACCATGCCGCCGGCCAGGTGGTGGGGCCTTCGGTGATGACCGGCTGGGACCATTTCGACGTGCCCGGCTGGTTCGCGGGGGAGTATGCGGCGCCGGTCTTCGCCGAGAACGACGTCCGCCTGCGCACCCTGGCGGAGCACCGCCAGTTCTGGCCTGAGGAGCGCCAGCTGGTGTTCATCAAGGCCGGCACCGGCATCGGCAGCGGCGTCATCACCGACGGCCGGATGCATCGCGGCGCCCGCGGCGCCGCCGGCGATATCGGCCACATCCAGCTGCGCGATGCCGACGCGCCGCTGTGCCGCTGCGGCAAGCTGGGCTGCGTCGAAGCCTACGCCGCCGGCTGGGCCATCGCCCGCGACCTGCGCGCCCGCGGCTTCGACGCCCGGGACGCCCGCGACGTGATGGCCCTGGTCGAGCGCAACCGGCCAGAGGCGATCAGCCTGGTGCGCCAGGCCGGCCGGGTGCTGGGCGAGGTCGCGGCCGACGTGGTCAGCGTGCTGAACCCCAGCATCATCGTGATCGGCGGCACCCTGTCCCGTGCCGGGGAGCACCTGCTGGCGGGGGTGCGCGAGCTGGTCTACCAGCGCTGCCTGCCGCTGGCGACGCAGGATCTGCGCATCGTCGCCGCCCGCTCGGGCGAGGGGGCGGGGCTGCTCGGCGCCGCCTGGCTGGTGATCGACGCCCGGCTGCAGCCGCATGAGGTCGACCGGCTGATCGCCCGGCCCGGGCCGGGCTGACCCGCAGGTTCAGGCGGGAACGAGGCCCGGCTGCCGGTCCCCCGCTCGCGCCACGCCGCCGGCCGGCCGACGGCGGTCGATCTCGCGGTCGAGCCGGGCGGCGACGGCGTCGCTGACTCCGGTCATCGGCAGGCGCAGCTCCGGGCTGTCGATCAGGCCGGTGCGCCACAGCCAATGCTTGATCGGCGCCGGGCTCGGCTCGGCGAACAGCAGGGGCGGCAGCTCGGACAGGTCCCGCCAGGCGGCGAGGGCGCCCGGCTGGTCGCCGGCCAGCAGCCGGTTGCGGATCGCGGCGAAGGCTTCGGTCTCGACATGGGCCGAGGCCAGGATGCCGCCATCGGCGCCCTGGGTCAGGGCGGTGTAGAACAGCGCATCCTCGCCGGTGAGCACCGAGAACCCGGCCGGCCGGTCGCGCAGCAGCTCGAAGGACTGCCGGGCATCGGCGCAGCAATCCTTGACCCCGACGATGTTCGGCCGTTCGGCCAGGCGCAGCATCGCCTCGTTGCCCAGGTTGACGCCGGTCCGGTAGGGGATGTTGTAGATCAGGATCGGCCGGTCCGTCGCGTCGGCCAGGGCGGAGAAGTGGCGGATGAGGCCATCCTGCGACGGGCGGACGTAATACGGGCAGGCAATAAGGGTTCCCGCGATCGGCCAGTCGGCGGTGTGGGCGATCTCCTTGACCAGCTTGCGCGTGTCGCTGCCGGACAGGCCGAGAATGAGCGGCTGCATGGACTCCTCCGCCGCGATCGCGACCACGCGCTCGGTCTCCCCGGCATCGAGCGTCATGCCCTCGCCGGTGGTGGCAGCCAGGATCAGCCCGTCGACCGGGCCGGCGGCATAGTGCCGGACCAGCCGGCGCAGCGAGGTCTCGTCCAGCACGCCGTCGCGGAACGGGGTGATCAGCGGCAGCCAGAGGCCGTTGGGATTGAGAAGGGGCATCGTTCGTCTCCTGGGGCCGGAGACGGGGATGGTGCCGAAATGACAAGACCCCGTCCGAACCGGCGGGGTCTGGTGGATCCTGAAGCGCGCGGCGGGTTACCGCGGGCAGTGATCTCCGGTCCCCGCAAGCGGGGCTTTTTTGGCTTTCGCGAAGAGGGAGCGACCGGAGGTCATGGCCGGTCAGTCGCCCGCCGCCTGCGGGATTGTCAAGCGGGCCCTCCCTGGCGCGGCCACGCGGCGCGGCCGCCTTTGCCGGCGGGTCAGCGGCGCCAGTGGATCAGCTGCGCCAGCAGCGTCAGCACCGCGAAGGCCAGGATGGCGACCACGCCGGGGGTCAGCATCTCCAGCTCCGTGCCGGGCACGATCGCCGCGGTGACGACCGCGAGGCCGCAAGCGCCGCCGACCTGCAGCGAGCTGTTGAGCAGCCCGGCGGCCAGCCCCTGCTCGTGGTCGTCGACCCCGCTGGTGCCGGCGACCATCAGCGCCGAGATGCTGAGGGCGAAGCCCACGCCCCACAGCACCGAGGCCGGCAGCAGCACCGTCCACAGGTCCGGTGTCGGGCCGATGCGCAGCATCAGCAGGTAGCAGGGCACGAAGGCGACCAGCCCGACCAGCAGCACCCGGGTGACCCCGAAGCGGCTGATCAGGGGCCCGAGCTTGGGCCCGAGGACGACCACCATCAGCCCCGCCGGCAGCAGCACCAGCGCCATCTGCAGCGGCTGCCAGCCCAGCAGGTTCTGCAGGTACAGGGCGATCAGGAACTGGAAGCCCATGGCGCCGCCATACAGCAGGGCGGCGCTGACATTGGCCGCCACCAGGCTGCGGTTGCGGAAGATGCCCAGCCGGATCAGCGGCTGCTTCACGCTACGCTCGATCGCCAGGAAGCCGGCGAGCAGCAGCCCGGACAAGGCGAATCCGCCGATCGTCCGCAGCGACGTCCAGCCGGCATCCGCCGCCGAGACCACGGTGAAGACCAGCAGCAGCATCCCGGCGACCAGGGTCGCGGCGCCGCCGAGGTCGATGCGCAGCCGCTCGCTGCGCGGCGGGTCCGGCGGCAGGAAGCGCAGCGCGGCGGTCAGCAGCAGCAGGGCGATCGGGGCCGGCAGCAGGAAGATGTAGCGCCAGTCCAGCGCCGCCAGCAGGCCGCCGATCAACAGGCCGGAGGAGTATCCCGAGGCTTCGAACAGGTTGAAGATCCCGAACGCCTTGTTGCGGTGCGGGCCTTCGGGAAAGGTGGTGGCCAGCAGCGACATGGCGGCCGGCCCGGTGAACCCCGCGCTCATGCCCTTGAGGAAGCGCGACACGATCAGCAGCACCGCATCGCCGATGAAGGCGCCGAATAGCGACACCAGCGCGAACACGGCCAGCCCCGTCACCAGCACCCGCCGCCGGCCGAACAGGTCGGCGCACCGCCCGCCCAGCAGCAAGAAGCCGCCGAAGGCCAGGATGTAGGCGCTGACCAGCCATTGCGCGGCGGCGGCACTGATCCCGAACTCGCGCTGGATCTCCGGGATCGCCACCGCGATCATCGAGATGTCGAGCCCGTCGAGCAGGATCACCCCGCTGAAGATCAGCAGCGCGACCCAAGACCGCGCCGGCCAGCGCAGGGGATCCTTGCGGCCGGCGGGGGCCGCCAGGGCGCCTCCCTCCGGTCGCTCTTCGTATGGGGTCAGGCTCGCCGACATCGCTTCACTCCAGGGGGCCGGCCCGGGACGCGGCGATGGCCATGTCCCGGCAGGCATGATTGTCAATTCGGGCAATCATCCCGCGTTGACCGACCGCTGAAAAAACGAGTAATTCTCGACGGATCATCAAGCTGGATTTGAAGATCGATGAACCGCATGCTGCCCGGAACGCGAGCCCTCCGGACGTTCGAGGCGGCCGGGCGGCATCTGAACTTCACGCGGGCGGCGGAGGAGGTGGGGCTGACGCCGGCGGCGGTCAGCCACCAGATCAAGGACATCGAGGATCAGCTGGGCGTCGTGCTGTTCACCCGCACCAGCCGCAGCATCCGGCTGACGCCGGCCGGCGCCGTGCTGTTCGAGGCGACCGCCGAGGCGTTGGACACGCTGCACCGCGCCGCCGGCCGCGCCCGCCGGATGGTGCGGGGGTCGGCGCAACTGCGCGTGTCGCTGGGCGCGCGATTCGCCACCAACTGGCTGCTGCCCAGGCTGTCGCAGTTCAGGGCCGCGAACCCAACCCTGGAACTGACATTCGACATCACCGACCAGATCCGGGATTTCGAGGCCGACGATATCGATGTCGCGATCCGCTTCGGCACCGGACGCCACGACCATGCGCGGTCGGACCGGCTGTTCGACACCGTCGTCGTCGCGGTCTGCTGCCCGAGGCTGCTGGAGAGCGGCCCCCGGCTGGAGGAGCCGCGGGACCTGGTCCGCCACACCCTGTGCTACAGGGACTGGAAGACCGGAGACATGGTCTGGCCGAACTGGCGCATGTGGATGGCGGCGGCCGGAATCGACGATTTCGACGACAGCCGGTGCGTGGCGTTCTCCGACACCAGCCAGGTGGTGCAGGCGGTTGCCGAGGCCGGCGCCGTCGGCCTGGCCGACCTCGCCATGATCGCCGGTGACCTGGCCCAGGGCCGGCTGGTGCGGCTGTTCGACATCGGCGTTGGCGTGGCGCGGGGCGCCACCTACCACCTGGTCTACCCCGACAACCTCGCCCAGGACCCCCGCATCCTCGCCTTTCGCGAATGGATGCTGGCGCAGGCGGGTCAGCCGGGTGGGGCCTCGGCGACGCAGAACGAATTGCCTTCCGGGTCCAGCAGTACCGTGTAGCCCGGCGCCTGGCGCTCGACGGTGGCGCCCAGGGCCAGCAGCCGCCGCACCTCGGCCGGGCGGTCGGCGGCCGCGATGTCCAGGTGCACGCGGTTGTTCTCGCGGCTGCGGCCCGGCACCTGCTGGAAGCACAGGCTCGGCCCGGGGCCGTCGACCATGACGGTGGGATCGGTCTCCGGCGTCAGGCCCAGCGCGGCCAGCCGGTCGATCTCCGCCCGGTCGTAGTCCCGCACCGCATAGCCGTCGAGGACCGCGGCCCAGAACCGGGCCAGCGCCGGCGCCGCGCGGCAGTCGAACACGATCTCCTTGAGCGTCCCCATCGGCTCCTCTCCCTTGCCGGATGCGGCTACAGCGGCAGTCGCACGGTGCAGCGCAGCCCGCCCATCGGCGAGGTCGACAGGACCAGGTCGCCGCCATGGCTGCGGGCGACGTCGAGGGCGATGGCGAGGCCGAGGCCGGTGCCGCCGGTGTCCTGGTTGCGCGACTCGTCCAGCCGGACGAACGGCTTCATCGCCTCCTCGCGCTGCTTCGCGGGGATGCCGGGGCCGTCATCATCCACCACCAGCGACGCGGCGTCGGCGTCGTGCACCGCGGACAGCCAGACATGGTCGGCATGGCGCCGGGCGTTGGACAGCAGGTTCATCAGGCAGCGTCGCATCGCCTCGCGCCGCAGCGGCAGGACCAGGCTCTCCGGCGCGTCCAACACCACGTCGGCGCCTTCGCGGCGCGCCGCCACCACCACCTCCTCGAGGAAGGCGGTCAGGTCGGTCGGCACCGTCTCCTCGGTGCCCTCGCCGCGGGCGAAGGCGAGGTAGGCATCGATCATCTGGCGCATCTCATCGACATCAGCGCGCAGTTCGTCGATGTCGGGGCCGTCGCCCAGCATGGCCAGCTGCAGCTTCATCCGGGTCAGCGGCGTGCGCAGGTCGTGGCTGATCCCGGCCAGCATCTCGGTGCGCTGCTGGATCTGGCGGCGGATGCGGTCGCGCATGCCGATGAAGGCCTCGGCCGCCTGCCGGATCTCCTCCGCCCCATGCGGCCGGAATCCCGGCAGGTCGCGACCCTTGCCGAAGCGGTCTGCGGCGATCGCCAGCCGCCGGATCGGCCGGATCTGGTTGCGCATGAAGACGATGGCGACCGCGAACAGGATCAGGGTCGACCCCAGCATCGAGACGATGAAGACCGTGGTGGTGTAGTTGGTCAGCCGGGTCGACGGCACCGTCACGGCCAGCACCCCGTTGGGCAGCTGCATGGTGACGATCTCGTTGTCGTCGTCCTCGGTGCTGGCGATGGTGAAGTCGTAGGACTGGCGCATGCGCAGCGCCTGGGCCAGCGCGCGCTGGCTGTCGTCCAGGCCGGGGGTGCTGGTCGACCCCAGCTCGGCATTGGGGGTGAAGACGTAGGACAGGGCGGTGTTCTTCTGCGCCCGGTTGAAGATCGCCTCGCGCCGGGTGGGCGACACGCCCTCGCCGATCTCGTCCAGGGTCAGCGAGATCTCGCCGGCGACGGTGCGGGCGAAGCGGAAGGTGACGACGTCGATGTGGCGGCCGAAGAAGACGTAGGTCGCGATCGCCTGGGCCAGGATCACCGGCGTGACGATGATGACCAGCGTCCGCCCGAACAGGGTGCGCGGCAGGAACCGCTTCAGCCGGGCCCGCAGCCGCAACGGGGTCGACAGCCGGGGCAGGGCAGGGGCACGCATCATCCGTCCGGTCTCAGCACATAGCCTTCGCCGCGCACGGTGTGGAGGTAGCGGGGCAGGCGCGGATCGGGTTCGATCTTACGCCGAAGCCGTGTCACCTGCACGTCGACCGCCCGGACGCCGCCGTCGATCATGCCGGATTCGGTCAGGGCCTCGCGCGACACGGTCTCACCGGCATGCTGGGCCAGCAGGCGCAGCAGGTTCTCCTCGCCGGTGGTCAGGCGGATGCGCTCGCCCTCCTGCTGCAATTCGCCGCGCTCGATATCGAAGGTGAAGCTGCCCAGCCGGATGGTCCCGGCGGTGCGCGGCGGCGGCGGCGCGAGGCGGCGCAGGATGCTGTTGATCCGCAGCACCAGCTCGCGCGGCTCGAACGGCTTGGGCAGATAGTCGTCGGCGCCGCTCTCCAGCCCGGCGATCCGGTCCTCCGGTTCGCTCATCGCCGTCAGCAGCAGGATCGGGGTGGTCAGCCGCTGGCGCAGATCCCCGGTCAGCTGCAGCCCGGTCTCGCCCGGCATCATCACATCCAGCACGATCAGGTCGAACGCGATCGCCGCCAGCTTCTCCCGCGCATCCGCGGCATCGACCGCGACGGTCACCAGGAAGCCGTTCTCGACCAGGTATTTGCGCAAGAGCTCGCGCAGCCGCCGGTCGTCGTCGACGACCAGTATGTGGGCCGCCTCGTCCGCGGTCATCGCCATGGGCCTACCTCCGGCTGGCGACGCGGGGCGCGGGGACCGGCGCTTCCGGCTCCTCCGCCGCGTCGGCCGGCTCGCTCAGGGCGATCAGCCCGTCCAGCACCTTGCGGAAGCCGTCGACCGCATCCGCACCGGCGTTGCGGTAGGCCTGGCCGATCAGCCGGCGCTGGCTCTCGAACAGCTGGCGCTCCAGGTCGGCGCCCTTGCCGGTCAGGGCCAGCAGCCGCTGGCGCCGGTCGCGCTGGCCCTGCCGCTGCTCGACGTAACCGCGCTCGACCAGGTCGTTCAGGACCCGGCCCAGGCTCTGCTTGGTGATGCGCAGAATCGCCAGCAGCGCACTGACCGTGATCTCCGGGTGCCGTCCGATGAAATAAACCGCACGATGGTGGGCCCGGCCGAGACCCAGGGTTGCGAGCAGCGCATCGGGCTCGGCAGTGAAGCCGCGATAGGCGTAGAATAGCAATTCAATGCCTTGGCGGATCTCCTCCTCGCGGAGGAAGAGCGGGTTTACGGGTGATTTTATGTCAGCCATGTTGACTTGATTTGGCCCCGAATGTTACCGCTCGCGGTCCGACAACGACACATAACGACAATCCGGGAAAGGCCCCATCATGTCGACGACTCCCTTCCATGACCGCGACGGCTGGATATGGATGGACGGCAAGCTGGTCGAGTGGCGTAGCGCCAACATCCACGTCCTGACTCACGGGCTACACTACGCCAGTTCTGTATTCGAAGGGGAGCGCGCTTACAACGGCCGCATCTTCAAGGGCACCGAGCATTCCAAGCGGTTGGAGTTCTCGGCCACCACCCTCGGCATGAAGCTGCCCTACAGCACCGCGGAACTCGACGCGGCCAAGCAGCTGACGCTGGAGAAGAACGGGCTGACCGACGCCTATCTGCGCCCGGTGGCGTGGCGCGGGTCGGAGATGATGGGCGTCTCGGCCCAGGCCAACACCATCCATGTCGCCATCGCGGTGTGGGAATGGCCCAGCTACTTCTCGGCCGAAGCCAAGATGAAGGGCATCCGGCTGACGCTGTCGGATTGGCGCCGCCCGTCGCCGGAATCGGCGCCGGTGCACGCCAAGGCGGCCGGGCTGTACATGATCTGCACCCTGGCCAAGCACAAGGCGGAGGCCGAGGGCTACCAGGACGCGCTGATGTACGACTACCGTGGCTACATCGCCGAGGCGACGGGCGCCAACGTGTTCATCGCCATCGACGGCAAGCTGCACACCCCGACCGCTGACTGCTTCCTCAACGGCATCACCCGGCAGACCGCGATCGAGCTGGCGCGCCGCAACGGCATCGAGGTGGTCGAGCGCCACATCAAGCCGGAGGAGCTGGCGAATGCGACCGAGGTGTTCCTGACCGGCACCGCCGCCGAGATCACACCGGTCGGCGAGATCGGGCAGCACCGTTTCGCCCCGGCGCAGATCTGCAAGACCGTGATGGACGCGTATTCCGACGAAGTGCGGAAGGCGCCGAAGGCTGTGGCGGCCTGATCTAAGGAGAAGAGGGGCGGCTGGCCGCGACGGTCAGCCGCCAGGCCGCCCAGGCGCCGAACACGGCCAGGGGCAAGGCGGTGACGAACACCCACAGCGCCGCCGCCCGGGCGGTTTCGACCGTGAGGCCCGCGCCGAAGCCGACCAGGTTGGCGGTGGCGCCGGCGATGGCCGCGCCCACCGCGCCGCCGGTCTGGCGCACCGCGATCAGGGCAGAGCTGCCGATCGCCCTGTCGTCATCGGCCAGGGTGCCGATCAGCCGCCGGTTCAGCAGGCTGGAGGAGAAGCCGAACCCCGCGCCCATCAGCAGCGACGCGGCGACGATCCAAGCCAGCGAGGCGTCGCGCATCACCAGCACCAGCAGCACCGCGCCGGCCAGGATGCAGACGGCGCCGCGCAGCAGCCAGCGCAGTTCCCCGGCGCCGGTGGCGCCGGCGACGACGAAGGCGGCGAGGGTCCAGGACAGCGCCATCCCCGCCACGACATAGCCGGCCCACAGCGGCGACAGGCCGTGCAGCGTCTGCAGGATGGCGGGGCCGTAGACGTTCAGCCCCATCGATGTCGCCATCAGGGCGAAAAGGGCGGCATAGGCGGTGCCGCAGACCGTGCGCAGATTGCCGGCCTGGCGCGGCAGCAGGCGCGTCGCGGCGCGCGCATCGATCCGCATCACCAGCACCAGGATGCCCAGGCCGGCGGCGACCAGCGCCAGGGCGGCGGCCGGGCTCGGGATGACATCCGCCATGGCGATGGCGCCGACGCCGAGCACCAGCCCGCCGATCTGCGGCCAGGGCACGCCCGGCTGGCCGCCGCTGCGGACCGTGCCCTTCAGCAGCCAGGGCGAGGCGGCGGCGAAGACCAGGGCCTGCGCCGTGAACAGCCAGAACACGGCGCGCCAGTCGCCGGCCTGGGCGAACAGGCCGCCGACCAGCGGCCCCAGGATGGTGGCGATGCCCCAGATGCCCGAGGCCACGGCGAACATCCGGGCCAGGTGGCGCTCGGGGAACAGCACGGCGATCGCGACCATCGAGAAGCCGGCCACCCAGCCGCTGCCGATGCCCTGCAGCAGCCGGCCGCCCAGGAACACGCCGATGGTTGGGGCGGCGGCGCTGAGCACGCAGCCGAGCGCGAAGGCCAGGCCGCCGATGGCCGAGGCCCAGCGCAGCCCGAACCGCTCCGCCAGCCGCCCGGCGCTGGCACCGGCCAGGATGGCGCCCATCAGGAAGCCGGCAGTGGCCCAGCTGAAATAGGCGTAGCCGCCGAGGTCGGCGCCGACGCTGGGCATGATGGTGGCGGTGACCAGGGAATCGGCCGCGTTCAGCCAGATGCCGAGGCAGACCATGGCGAATTGCGGCAGCCGTCCTTCGGCGAGCAGATCCGCCCAGCCAGCCGCCGGTTGTGCCGATGCCTGCACCATGCCGCGTTTCCCCCATCGTTGCCGTCGGGGCTACACCGCCGCCGGCACGGTGGGAAGCGCGGAGTCCGCAGGACTGCCGTCAGCAGGACTGCTGTCGGAAGGACGGCCGTCAGCGCCAGCGCGCCGCGGCGTCGTCGTCCTCGGCCTTGGCCTCGACCCAGCGCTCGCCCTCGGGCGTCTCCTCGCGCTTCCAGAACGGGGCCTTGGTCTTCAGCCAGTCCATCAGAAAGGCGCAGGCCTCGAAGGCGGCGCCACGATGGGCCGAGGCGACGCCGCAGAACATGATGCGGTCGCCCGGCAGCAGCCGGCCATGGCGGTGCAGGATGCGCACCTCCTGCAGCGGCCAGCGCGACCGGGCCTCGGCCTCGATCTCCTCCAGCTGGCGCTCGGTCATGCCGGGATAGTGCTCCAGCGTCATCGCCGTGACGGTGGCGCCGCCGGCGATGTCGCGCACCAGTCCGACGAAGCAGGCGACGCCGCCGACATCGGTGCGGCCGGCGGACAGTGCCGCCATCTCCACGCCGGGATCGAAATCGGCCTCCTGGACCAGGACGGTCATCTCAGCCCCCCGTGACCGGTGGGAACAGCCCGATCTCGTCGCTCAGCGCGATCGGGTCGGCCAGCCTGGCGAAGCGCTGGTTGACAGAGACCCGGACCACCGCCGGGTTGGCCAGCGCGTCGGCATAGCCGGGGCCGCGGCCCTTCAGCCAGTCCAGCAGCCCGGCGACGTCGCGCACCGTCTCCGGCGGCGACACCGTCTCTCCGGCCATGCCGATCTTGCTGCGGACCCAGGCGAAATACAGGAGCTTCATGGGGCGGATGACTCTGGACGGGGCATGGCGTCGGGACGGGTGAGCTTGCAGATAACGGCCACACAGGCCGCGAAACCGGTGATGATCCACAGGCTGAGGAAGAGCAGCCTTTCGAACAGATGGGCGTTCGACAGCGCAAGATCAAACTCGTACTGCCCGTCGGCCGCTGACGGGCCAAAGAACGGAAGGAAGGCAAACAGGGCGAGAACCAAAATGATGCCGGCCCAGACGCGCAATCCGGGCCGCTGGGCGCCCGGTGCGCTGCCGACGCGTGCAACCAGCGCCTTCAGGTAGCCGCGCCCGCGCCAGAGATCGGGCAGGGGAAGTAGCAGGCTGGCGTAGGCCAGGAACCATTGCATGGCATAGGCGTGGGCGATGATGGTGGCGCGCGCCGGCAGCCCTTCATCCTGCAGGCCGGTCTCGACCATCGAGACCGCCGGCACGAGTCGCTTCATCAGGCGTGTCAGCGGTGCCAACCAGTCCGCAAGGGCAAGCGCGGAGGGTGGATCCATGCCGCCGATCAGGGCCGTGTAGGCCACCAGCGCCGCGAAGCACGAGAGGGTCAGCAAACCGGCTCGCTTCACCTGCGGTGCCACGGGAATCCGCGGCAGCGGCCGGGGTGCGGGCGAAGGCTCCGGCGGGTGGGGCGGGAGCATTCCGGTCCATGCCGCTGAGTCCACCTCGAGCGGGCGCCCTTCCTGGCTCGGAGTCTCGGGGGACGAGTGCGAGCCCGTGTGCTTGATCATGGACGTTACAGCAGCGTGGCCATCGGGATGAAGGCCACCGCATCGCCCGGTGCCACGCGGGTCAGGTCTTCGCCCAGTTCGACCAGCCCTTCGGCCCCGGCCATCGAGGTCAGGTCGGCCGAGCCCTCGCCGCCGTGGCGGCGGGCGACGAGGGTGCCCGCCGGATCGGTTTCCAGCACCGCCCGGATGAATTCGCGCCGCTCCGGCTTCTTGCTGTGCGTGAAGCCGGCGGCGACGGCGAAGCGGCGCAGCGGCGGGATCTCGGCGCCGGCCAGGCGCAGCAGGATCGGCCGGGCCACCAGCAGGAAGGTGACCATCACCGCGACCGGGTTGCCGGGCAGGCCCAGCAGCGGCACGCCGCCGATCTGGCCCAGCGCCACCGGCCGGCCCGGCTTGATCGCCAGGCGCCAATGGTGCAGCCGGCCGCCGGCCGCCTCCAGCGCCGCCTTGACGTGGTCCTCGTCGCCGTCCGACACGCCGCCGGAGGTGACGATGGCATCGGCCGCGCCTGCCGCCGTGGCCAGCGCCGACTGGATGGCCGCCGCCCGGTCCGGCAGGATGCCGCGGTCGTCGACGCTGCAGCCAAGGCGACGCAGCAGGGCCGCGAGGACGAAGCGGTTGGCGTCGTAGATCTGGCCGTCGGCGGTCGGCATGCCGGGGTCGCGCACCTCGTCGCCGGTGGAGAACAGGGCGACGCGCAGCGGCCGGCGCACGGGCAGGCCGGCACGGCCGAGCGAGGCGGCGAGGCCGATCTCTGCCGGCCCCAGCCGGCAGCCCGCGGTCAGCACCGTGTCGCCGGCACGGATGTCCTCGCCCGCCTGCCTGACATTGGCACCGCGGGGCAGGCGGGGCGGGATGGTCACGGCGTCGCCGGCGACCGCGCAATCCTCCTGCATCACCACCGTGTCCGGCCCGGTGGGCATCGGCGCGCCGGTGAAGATGCGGATCGCCTCGCCGCGGCCGCCGGCGCGGCCGAGCGGATGACCCGCGGCGGTCCGGCCGGTCACCGTCAGCGTCACCGGGGCGTTGGGCCGCAGGTCGTCGAAATGCACCGCATAGCCGTCGACCGCGGCGTTGGCGTGCGGCGGCACCGACCGGCTGGCCACCAGATCCTCGGCCAGGAACCGGCCTTCGGCCGTGGCCAGGGGCACGGTCTCGACGCCGGTGACCACGGCCAGCCGGGCCTGGAACTCGGCCAGGGCCTCCTCGATCGACAGCAGCCGGTCGCCGACGGCGAAGCAGTCGTCGGGCAACGAGGCGTCAGGCAGCCGGCCCATGGCTCAGGCCGCCTTGCGGCGCGCGAAGGCGACGACGAAATCCGCGATCGCCTCGATGTCGTCGATCGCCAGCCGCAGCCGGGCCGGATCGCTGATCGGGCGGTCGCTGGCCACGGCGATGATCGCTGAGTCCTCGGGATAGAGCGGCGGCTTGCCGGTCTCGGCCCGCCACACCTCCAGCTTGGCGTGCGGATCACGCTTGAAGCCCTCGACCAGCACCAGATCGACCGGCTCCAGCTTGGCCAGCAGCATGTCCAGCGACGGCTCCGCCGCGCCGCGATGCTCATGCATCAGGGCCCAGCGCCGGCTGGACGACACCAGCACCTCGGTCGCCCCGGCCTCGCGGTGCCGCCAGCTGTCCTTGCCCGGCTGGTCGACGTCGAATTCGTGATGGGCGTGCTTGATGGTGGAGACGCGCAGCCCGCGCCCGATCAGCACCGGGATCAGCTTCGCCAGAAGCGTGGTCTTGCCGCTGCCGCTCCAGCCGGCGATGCCCAGCACCTGCACGGTCCGCGTCCCTCAGCCGAAGGTGCCCGCGGCCTTTGCCGGCGGGGGGGCACGGGGATCGTCCTCGGTGATGGCCTGGCGCACGCCCTCGCGCAGATAGCTCCAGCCGGTCACCAGGGTCAGCACCGCGGCGATCCAGATCCCGGCGATGCCGATCTCGGTCACCGGCAGCCGGCCGTCGAAGGCGCGGGTCCCGGTCTCGCCGACGATCAGGAAGCCGATCGCCAGCATCTGGATCGCGGTCTTCCACTTCGCCAGCGAGGTCACCGGCAGGCCGCGAGAGTTCATGCCGGCCAGGAACTCGCGCAGGCCCGAGATCAGCACCTCGCGCAGCAGGATGATCACCGCCGGGAGGACCGACCAGCCCTGCAGCCGCCCGAAGGCGGCCAGCATGAACAGCACCGCGGTGACCAGCATCTTGTCGGCGATCGGGTCCAGCAGCCGGCCGATCATCGAGGTCGCGCCCCAGGCGCGCGCCAGCTTGCCGTCGAGATAGTCGGTGATCGCCGCCGCGGCATAGATCACCAGGCAGGTCCAGGAGGCCCAGGCGTCGGGCACGTAGAACAGCGCGATCAGCACGGGAATCGCCGCGATCCGCGAGTAGGTCAGGAGGTTCGGGAGGCTGGTGACCATGGCGACGACACTGACTTCAGGGGCAGGGAAACGCTAGCACATGGCGCCTCAGGCGTCGGGGTGGAAATGTTGGTAGATCAGGCGGGCGACGGTGCCGCTGATG
Organism: Inquilinus sp. 2KB_23; assembly: GCF_052115705.1. Classification (NCBI taxonomy): domain Bacteria; kingdom Pseudomonadati; phylum Pseudomonadota; class Alphaproteobacteria; order Rhodospirillales; family Rhodospirillaceae; genus Inquilinus; species Inquilinus sp. 2KB_23. The sequence continues at coordinate 180,446 of NZ_JBFRHF010000004.1, forward strand.
CCTTCGACCGCCTCGAGGTCCTGCAGGCTGGCCCGGCTGACGGCGCGGGCGGACCCGAAATGCAGCAGCAGCGCCTTCTTCCGCCGCGGGCCGATGCCGCCGATCTCGTCGATCGGCGACCGGGCGATGTCGCCGGCGCGGCGGATGCGCTGGCCGCCGATGACGAAGCGGTGGGCCTCGTCGCGCATCCGCTGCAGGAAGTACAGCACCGGGTCCTTCGGCTCCAGGCTGAAGGGCGGCCGGTCGGGCATGAAGAAGCGTTCGCGCCCGGCGTCGCGGTCCGGCCCCTTGGCGATCGACACCAGCGGCACGTCGGTGATGCCGAGCTCGGCGAAGACCTCGCGGACGATGGTCAGCTGGCCCTGCCCGCCGTCGATCAGCACCAGGTCGGGCCAGCCCTCCTGCTCGCGGTCCGGGTCCTCCTTCAGGGCGCGGGCGAAGCGGCGGGTCAGCACCTCGCGCATCATCGCGTAGTCGTCGCCGGGGGTGACCGGGCCCTTGATGTTGAACTTGCGGTACTGCGCCTTGTTGAACCCGTCCGGCCCGGCCACGATCATGGCCCCCAGCGCGTTGGTGCCGCCCAGATGGCTGTTGTCGTAGACCTCGATCCGCCGCGGCGGCGCGTCCAGCCCGAACACCCGGGCCACGCCCTCCAGCAGCACCGCCTGGCTCGAGCTTTCGGCCATGCGCCGGCCCAGCGCCTCGCGCGCGTTGTTCAGCGCATGCTCGATCAGCCGGCGCTTGTCGCCGCGCTTCGGCACCGCGATCTCGACCTTGCGGTCGGCCTTCAGGGTCAGGGCTTCAGACAGCAGTTCGGTCTCCGCCACCTCGTCGCTGAGCAGAACCAAGGGCGGCGGCGGGTGGCTGTCGTAGAACTGGCTCAGGAAGGCAGCCAGGATCTCCGCCCGCTCCGCGGTCTTGTCATGGCTGGGGAAATAGGCGCGGGTGCCGTAGTTGCGGCCGCCGCGGAAGAAATAGACCTGGATGCAGCTGTGGCCGCCCGATTCGTGGATCGCCAGCGCGTCGGCGTCGCCGATGCCCTCGACATTGATGTCCTGGTGCGACTGGACATTGGTCAGGGCGCGGATGCGGTCGCGCCAGCGCGCCGCCTGCTCGAAGTCCAGCTGCTCGCTGGCCGCCATCATCTGCTCGGCGAAGCGGCCCTGCACCGCCTGGCTGCGGCCGCTGAGGAAGTCGACCGCGCTCGCCACCTGCTCGGCGTACTGCGCCTCGGTGACGTAGCCGACGCAAGGGGCGGTGCAGCGCTTGATCTGGTACTGCAGGCACGGCCGGCTGCGGGTGGAGAAGATCGAATCCGTGCAGTTGCGCAGCAGGAAGGCGCGCTGCAGCGCAGTGATGGTGCGGTTGACCGATCCGGCCGAGGCGAAGGGACCGAAGAACTGCCCGCTGGCACCGGTGGCGCCGCGATGCTTGGCGATGCGCGGGAATGCGTGGTCGCCCGAGATCATGATGTGCGGGAAGGTCTTGTCGTCCCGCATCACCACGTTGTAGCGGGGCTTCAGCCGCTTGATCAGGTTGGCTTCGAGCAGCAGCGCCTCGACCTCGGACCGGGTCACCACGAATTCCATGGTGATGGTCTCGGCGATCATGCGCAGCAGACGGGCGGGCTGCTTGCCGGTCTGGGTGTAGGCGAAGACGCGTTTCTTCAGGTTGCGCGCCTTGCCGACATAGAGGGCGTTGCCGGCGTCGTCGAGCATGCGGTAGACGCCCGGCGAACTCGGCAGGGTGCGGAGATGCGCCTGGATCACCGCCACGCCCTCGGCGACGTTGCGCACCCGCGCCTTCGCCCGGCCCGGGGGCTTCGGGTTGTCCGGCGGGGAACTGGGCGGGGCGTCCGTCAGAGTGTCGCTCATCCCCGCAATTTCGGACGGTCCGGCCCCGGCTTCAAGGCACATCGTCGGAGGGCCCATGAGTCGCTGTTCGCCGCGCCATGACGCTTCGATGATATCCACCGAATCTGTGGATAACATTGTGGGGAAGTGCCTGAGAAGGTCCCGTAACCGAGGCGCCGCCTAATTGTCATCATCGTTGCCCAAAAACTAGGCAAAAAATCTAAGCTTCTGAAAATACTGGATAAATTCCAAGTCAAGTTGAAACAGAAGCATCACACGATATGTCCGCGCTAGAAAATTGCCGCCATCTCCGATTCGTATTTCGCCTGTGCACAACTGCCGGTCGCAACGAAGCGGCGACGCCAGGAATGTCAACGCGGTAGCGGCTACCGCAGAGCCGTCCTGGTGCGGCGACCAAGCGCAGGGACGGGGATATCGCCCCCTGGCGCGCCGGGGTGCCAGGGTCAAGCATCATCGCTCCCAGGATTGAGACGATCTGCCCGGCCGCGATGGTGGTTGCGCCGCGCATCTCACCGGCCCGCATGCCTGGGCAGGACATCACGGTCCCTTGCGGCGGCGGCCGCCCTTCTTGGGCCGCTCGGTCGGCTTGGCGATCGACATCGGGATGCCCTCCAGCGCCGCGGCATGGCCGTGCGATCCGACCCGGGCATGGACGATCAGCCCGGCACCGCCCACATGTCTGGGGTCTCCCACCTGCCCCGGGCCGCCCAGTCCCATCTCGGCGGCCTCCAGCCGACGCAGCTCGTCGCGGATCCGCGCCGCCTCCTCGAATTCCAGATTGGCGGCGGCCTCGCGCATCCGCTTCTCCAGGTCGCCGATATGCTCCTTCAGCGACTTGCCGGTCAGGTGCTTGGCGCCGCTGTCGCCGGTCGAGACCGTGACCCGGTCGCCGCGCTCATAGACGCTGTCGAGGATGTCGCCGATCTGCTTCTTGATGCTCTCCGGCGTGATGCCGTTGGCGACGTTGTAGGCCTGCTGCTTCTCGCGCCGGCGATTGGTCTCCTCCAGCGCCGCGGTCATGCTGCCGGTCATGGTGTCGGCATACAGGATGGCGCGGCCCTCGATGTTGCGGGCCGCGCGGCCGATGGTCTGGATCAGCGAGGTGCGGCTGCGGAGGAAGCCTTCCTTGTCGGCGTCGAGGATGGCGACCAGCCCGACCTCGGGCAGGTCCAGCCCCTCGCGCAGCAGGTTGATGCCGACCAGCACGTCGAACACGCCGAGCCGGAGGTCGCGGATGATCTCGATCCGCTCCAGCGTCTCGACGTCGGAATGGAGGTAGCGGACCTTGATGCCGGCCTCGGTCATGTATTCGGTCAGCGCCTCGGCCATCTTCTTGGTCAGGGTGGTGACCAGGATGCGCATGCCGCGGGCGATGACCTCGCGGCATTCGGCCATGACGTCGTCGACCTGGCTCGCGATCGGGCGGACCAGCACGATCGGGTCGATCAGTCCGGTCGGGCGCACCACCTGCTCGGCGAAGACGCCGCCGGTCCGCTCCATCTCCCAGGGGCCGGGTGTGGCCGAGACGAACACGCTCTGCGGCCGCATCGCCTCCCACTCCTCGAACTTCAGCGGGCGGTTGTCGCGGCAGGAGGGCAGGCGGAAGCCGTATTCGGCCAGGATATCCTTGCGCGCCCGGTCGCCGCGGAACATGCCGCCGATCTGCGGCACCATCACATGGCTCTCGTCGACCACCAGCAGGGCGTCTTCGGGCAGGTATTCGAACAGGGTCGGCGGCGGCTCGCCGGGCGCCCGGCCGGTCAGGTAGCGGGAATAGTTCTCGATTCCGGCGCAGGCGCCGGTCGCCTCCATCATCTCGAGGTCGAACTGGGTGCGCTGCTCCAGCCGCTGCGCCTCCAAGAGCCGGCCGGTGGCGTTGTACTCCGCCAACCGCTCCTTCAGCTCCTCGCGGATGCCCTTGATCGCCTGCAGCAACGTCGGCTTGGGCGTGACGTAGTGGCTGTTGGCGTAGATGCGGACCATCTTCAGGGCCGCGAACTTCTCGCCGGTCAGCGGGTCGAACTCGTGGATCGAATCGATCTCATCGCCGAAGAAGGAGATGCGCCAGGCGCGGTCCTCCAGATGGGCCGGGAAGATCTCGACCGTGTCGCCGCGCACCCGGAAGGTGCCGCGGGCGAAGGCGGTGTCGTTGCGGCGGTACTGGATGTCGACCAAATGCTTCAGCAGGGCCTGGCGGTTCAGCCGCTGCCCGGTCTCCAGCGGGATCGTCATCTCGCTGTAGGATTCGACGTCGCCGATGCCGTAGATGCAGGAGACCGAGGCGACGATGATGCAGTCGTGCCGCTCGAGCAGGGCCCGGGTCGCCGCGTGGCGCATCCGATCGATCTGCTCGTTGATCTGGCTTTCCTTCTCGATATAGGTGTCGGTGCGGGCGACGTAGGCTTCCGGCTGGTAGTAGTCGTAGTAGCTGACGAAAAACTCGACCGCGTTCTCCGGGAAGAAGCTTTTGAACTCGCCGTACAGCTGGGCGGCCAGGGTCTTGTTCGGCGCCAGCACCAGGGTCGGGCGCTGCAGCTTCTGGATCACATGCGCCATGGTGAAGGTCTTGCCCGACCCGGTGACGCCGAGCAGCACCTGGTCGCGCTCGCCCTTCTCCAGCCCGGCCATCAGCTCGGCGATCGCCTCGGGCTGGTCGCCCGCCGGCGTGTAGTCCGACACGATCTTGAACGGGGTCGAGCGGTCCTTCTCCGGCAGGGCCGGGCGATGGATCACGACGGGGGAGGACGGGGCGGCGTCGGGGGCGGGGCGGGTGGCCGAGGTCATGGCATCAATATCGGCCCGGCAGGGGCGGAGGGGAAGGGGCAGCGGCGGCGCGGTCGAACATAGCTGACATAAGAACAGAGAGGGAACGAGGGGTCAAGCCGCCGCCGGCCGGCCGGCCCGGGCAACGGCCGCAAGGCCGGCGACCAGGGCCGCCACCATCACGCCGTGATAGACCAGATCGGCCTGCGTCTGCGGGCCGAAGCCGCGGAGAACGGCGAAGAGGCCGACCAGGGTGCCGAGCAGGGCGAAGGCCTGCACGGCGAGCCCGACCACCTGCGCCCGCGCCGGCCGGATCATGCTCAGCGCGAGCCCTGTCAGCAGGGCCGCGGCGATGACGGTCTCGGCGGTCGCCGCCGCCCCATGCGCATAGCCGGCCATGATCCAGCCACGATGCACCAGGGAGGCGAGGGTGAAGGCCAGCGCCTCGATGGCCAGCACCGGGCGCACAAGGCCGATGGCGCGGGAGCGGCCGTCGCTGACACGGAGCGCCGCCATTCAGGCCGCCGTCCGGATCGGCCAGCGCCGCCAGAGCTGGGCAACAGCGTTGTCAGCGGTCATGGGACGGGTCCTCCTCATCGGTTCGGGTGGCATTGGCGGCCAGCCGGGCGAGCACCTCGCGCAGCCGGTCCAGGTCGTCGGCGGCGATGCCGTCGCGCAGCCGGGCGTCATGCGCCTGCGCCGCCTGCCGCAGCTGGTGGAACAGAGCGACGCCTGCTTCGGTCAGGCTGGCCAGCTGGACCCGCCGGTTGTCGGGCAGGCGCTCGCGGCGCACCAGGCCGCGCTGCTCCAACGCATCGAGATGATGGGTCAGGGTCGGGCCCTGCACCCCCACGCGCTCCGCCAGCTCGCCATGGCTCAGCCGGCCGTCGCGCATCAGCGACATCAGGATCAGCCAGGTCGGCAGAGAACCGCCGGCCGCGGTCAGTGCGTCGTCGAAGGCGCGGCTGACCGCCTTGGCGGTGCGGGCGAGCAGGAGCCCGATGGGCGGCTGGGATGGTCTCATGGGCAAACATATAGATATCGAATCATTCGATATCTATATGTTAGCGAATGCCTCGCCGCTGCACCGGATGCTCAGGCTCGGTGCATCAGATCCAGACGTCGTTCTGCGCCGTCCGCTCGCCGCCGGCCTGGCCGGTGTTCAGGGTGCCGCGCGGCTCGATCAGCAGCATCCGGACCTCTTTCTCGGCGAACGGCTTGTGCTCGACGCCCTTGGGCACCACCGCCATCTCGCCCGGGCGCACCGTGATCCATCCGTCCCGGAAGTCGATCCGCAGCTCGCCGTCGAGCACGATGAACGCCTCGTCTGTATCTGGATGGTCGTGCCAGAGGAAGTCGCCCTCGATCCGCACGATCTTGAACTGCATGTCGTTCAGCTCGGCGATGACCTTGGGCTGCCACTGTTCGGAGAAGAGGGAGAGCTTCTCGGTGAAGTTGATGGCGGTGCAGGGCTTGGCGGGATGGGATGGCATCGGGCAACTCCGTGTCTCGGGACCGGAGTTGTGGGCTGCAAGGGGGCCGGCGTCTTGTACCGGCCTGCTGTCAGGCGGCCAGACGGTGTCCCGGATCGGTCCACAGGGCGGTCAGGCCGGCTTCGACCGCGCCCGGCGCATCGGCCTGGCACAGCACTCGGCGGGCCTCACGGCGATCCTCCGCCGTGGCCGGCCAGGGCGCGGCCTCGATATAGGCGGCCAGGTGCTTGCGGAAGATGCGCAGCCCGTGGCCGTCGCCGTAGAAGGCCAGGGTCTCGCGCAGATGCTCCAGCGCGATGGCCAGCCGCTGGTCGCGGTCAGGCTCCCGGAATCCGTCACCGCCGTCGAGGGCAGCCTCGACCGCCGCGGCGATCCAGGGCTTGCCGGTGACGCCGCGGCCGATCATCACCCCGTCGGCGCCGGATCGCGCCAGGGCATCGCCGGCGGTGGCGCCGTCGACGATGTCGCCATTGACGATGACAGGGACCGACACCGCGTCTTTCACGTCGCGCACGGCGGCCCAGTCGGCCACGCCCTTGTAGAACTGGCAGCGGGTGCGGCCATGCACGGTGATGGCGCGGGCGCCGACCGCCTCGACCCGGCGGGCGAAGTCGGGCGCGTTGCGGCTGGCATCGTCCCAGCCCAGGCGCATCTTGACCGTGACCGGCACATCCACGGCGTTGGCGGCGGCCGCCACCAGGCGCTCGGCCAGGTCCGGGTCGCGCATCAGGGCGGAGCCGGACTGCACCCCGGTCACCTCGCGCGCCGGGCAGCCGAAATTGAGGTCGATGATCTCGGCCCCGGCGGCGGCGGCCAGGCGCGCGCCCTCGGCCATGGCGGCGACCTCATGGCCGACCAGCTGCACCACCATCAACGGCAGGCCGTCGCCCACCGCCGCGCGCCGCAGCACATCCGGCCGGCCACGGGCGAATTCGGCGCAGGCCACCATCTCGGTCGCGACATAGGCCGCGCTCAGCCGCGAGGCGGCGCGGCGGAACGGCAGGTCGGACACCCCGGTCATCGGGGCGATCCAGACCCGTCCGGGAACCGCGACGGAACCGATATCGAGCGTCTGTGCCATGGCGTTCTTCTAGGCGCACGGCGCCGCGCCGTAAACCGCGACGGCGAAAAGGCGAGGACCGGATGTCGATTCCGGCCTTCGCCGGACGACCACTCCCGTCCACAATCCAGCGAACCCGAGAGGAGACGGCGATGAAGTATCTCTGCCTGGTCTATATGGAGCAGCGGACCCTGGACGCGATGTCGCCCACGGAGTTCAACGCGCTGATCAGCGAATCCCTGGCCAATGACGAGGAGCTGCGCCGCCGCGGCCACTACGTCGCCGCCCAGGCGCTGCAGCCGACCAGCGCCGCCACCACCCTGCGGATCCGCGGCGGCCGGCTCTCCACCACGGACGGGCCCTTCGCCGAGACCAAGGAGCATCTCTCCGGCTTCATCATGATCGAGGCGCGGGACCTGAACCAGGCGCTGCAGCTCGCGGCCGGCATCCCGATGGTGCGGATGGGCAGCATCGAAGTCCGGCCGGTGCGGGAGTTCTGTGGCGACCGATGACCGTGAATCCCGCCCGGGCGATGCAGCAGACGATCGAGTCCGTCTACCGGACGGACTCGCGCCGGGTGCTGGCCACGCTGATCCGCCTGCTCGGCGACTTCACCCTGGCCGAGGAGGCGATGCACGAGGCCTTCCGCGCCGCAGCGGAGCAATGGCCGCGGACCGGCGTGCCCGCCAGCCCGCGGGCGTGGCTGGTCTCGGCCGGGCGGTTCAAGGCGATCGACGGGCTGCGCCGCCGCGCCCGCTTCGATGCGGCGCTGGCCGCGATGGCCGAACAGCTGGACGGCGAGGCGGCCGAGCCGGAGGAGCGGGAGGAGGGCGAGGTGGAGGACGACCGGCTGCGGCTGATCTTCACCTGCTGCCACCCCGCCTTGTCGCCGGACGCCCAGCTGGCGCTGACGCTGCGTGAGATGTGCGGCCTGACCACCGAGGAGATCGCGCGCGCCTTCCTGACCGCGCCGTCCACCATGGCCCAGCGCATCGTGCGGGCGAAGGCGAAGATCCGCGACGCCGGCATTCCCTACCAGGTGCCGCCGCCGGCCGAGCGGCCGGAGCGGTTGGACAGCGTGCTGCGCGTCATCTACCTCGTGTTCAACGAGGGATATCTGGCGTCATCCGGGCCGGCGCTGACGCGCGCCGACCTGTCGGGTGAGGCGATCCGCCTGGGCCGGTTGCTGGTCGAACTGCTGCCGGCGGAGCCCGAGACGATCGGGCTGCTGGCCCTGATGCTGCTGCAGGAGTCTCGGCGGGCGGCGCGCAGCTCGCCCTCGGGCGACCTGGTGCTGCTGCCGGACCAGGACCGGTCGCTGTGGAACCGGGACCAGATCGCCGAGGGGGCGGCACTGGTGGTGCAGGCGCTGTCCTCCGGCCCGCCCGGGCCCTACGCGCTGCAGGCCGCGATCGCCGCGGTGCATGCCGACGCTCCCGAGGCCGCGGCCACGGATTGGGCCGAGATCGCCGGGCTGTACGACCTGCTGGCGGAGATCGAGCCATCGCCCGTGGTGGCGCTCAACCGCGCCGTGGCGGTGGCGATGCGCGACGGCCCGGCGGCGGGGCTCGTCCTGATCGACGCGATCCTGGCGGAGGGCGACCTCGCCGACTACCACCTGGCCCATGCAGCACGGGCCGATCTGTGCCGTCGGCTGGGGCGGACGGCCGAGGCGCGCATCGCCTACCGGCGCGCGCTCGACCTGGCGCTGCAGGAGCCGGAACGCCGGTTCCTGCAGCGCCGCCTGGATGAACTGCCGGACGAGCCCTGACCTTGCTCTTCCCGGAGAGAGATCACGAGACCGGTCGGCCCGGTGTCAGGGCGAAGTCGGGTCCGGCACCTTGATGGTGCCGTCGGCGATGGCGCGGCGGGCGGTCTCGACCGCGTCCTCCATCGACCGGGTCACCAGCGGCCGGTTGTTCTGGTCGATTGCCCAGCCGACGCCATGTTCGCGCACGCCCAGCGTCATCTCGCCCGGGGTCCAGGTGCCTGCCCGCATATCGTCGAGCGCCCGCAGCACCGCGATGTCGACGCGCTTCAGCATCGAGGTCAGGATCGTGCCGGGCACCACGCCGTTCTGGTTGCTGTCGACGCCGATCGCCAGCTTCTCGGCCGCCCGCGCCGCCTGGAACACGCCGAGATTGGCTTCGCCGGCGACGGCGAAGATCACGTCAGCGCCCCGGTCGATCTCGCCATGCGCGATCTCGGAGGCCCGGGTCTTGTCGTGGAAGGCGGTGGCGTCGGTGCCGATATAGTCGACCAGGGTGGCGATCTCGGGCCGGGTGGCCTTGGCGCCGGCGGCGAAGCCGTCGACGAATTTGTGCATCAGCGGAACGTCGATGGCGCCGACGAAGCCGATGGTGCCGGTCTTCGATGCCAGGGCCGCCAGCACGCCGACGAGATAGGCGCCCTCCTGCTCGCGGAACACGATCGACCGGATGTTCGGCCCCTCCGCGACGCCGTCGACCAGGACGAAGCGCAGCTCGGGATTCGCCGCGGCGGCGGTCGCGACTGGGTCGGCGTAGTAGAAGCCGACGGCGATGATCAGGTTGGCGCCCTGCTGCACCATTCCGGCCACGGCCGGGCCGAACTCCTCGACCTGGTGGATCTCGGCTTCGAGGAAGGGCTCGCTGGTCTCGTTGCGGAAGAATTCGAGCGCGTGGAGGGCGCCCTCGTTGAAGCCGCCATCCCGCTTCTCGCCCAGCGCATAGACGATGCCCGGCTTCACCGGCGCCTCGCCCTCGGCGCTGCGGATCACGCCGTCCGGGTCGGCGGCCGCGGCCACGGAGAGGCCGGCGAGGGCGAGGCTGACGCTGGCGAGTAGGCGGCGTCGATCGAGGATCATTTCCGTCTCCGGACGGGCAGGGGCGGCATCGGGCTTGCCCTCAGGACTGGCAGTCTGCGGTTCCGGAGATGGACGCGTGAACGTTCGGTTACAAGAGCCCTTTCGGCAAGGGTCATGTGCCGGCGCGATGTGGATTCATCTGGAATAATCGAGCCGAATTCTTTGCGCCGCCGGGCGGCGTCTGCCTCACGCCGGCCGGTCCTTGAGCGCGACCAGGCTGATGCCGGCCGCTTCCAGCCGGTCGCGGATGCGGCGGGCGATGCCGACCGCGCCCGGGGTGTCGCCATGGACGCAGACGGTGTCGACCGGCACCGGGATGCGCTTGCCGTCGCGGCTGGTGATCGCCTGCTCCTCGACCATGCGCAGCACCCGCTCGGCCGCCAGGTCGGGGTCGTGGATCACCGATCCGGCGATCCTGCGGGGGGTCAGGGTGGCGTCATCCTCGTAGGTGCGGTCGGCGAAGACCTCGCGCACCACCGGCAGGCCGAGCTCGACCGCCGCGCGCTCCAGCGCGGTGCCGGGAAGCACCATGTAGGCCAGCGCCGGGTCGATCGACCGGATCGCCCGGCCGATGGCCAGCGCCATGGCGTCGTCGACCATCGCCATGTTGCTCAGCGCGCCATGCGCCTTGACGTGGGTGACCCGGTGGCCGACGGCCTTGGCCATGCCTTGGATGGCGCCGATCTGGTAGACCGTCTGGGCCTCGATCTCCTCCGCCGTCTGGCCCTGGATCGCGCGCCGGCCGAAGCCGAAGATGTCCAGGAAGCCGGGATGGGCGCCGACGCCGATGCCCCGGTCGCGGGCCAGCACCAGGGTCCGCCGCATCACCGTCGGGTCGCCGGCATGGAAGCCGCAGGCGACATTGGCCGAGGTGACGATCTCCAGCATCGCCGCGTCGTCGCCCATCTCCCAGGCGCCGAAGCCTTCGCCCATGTCGCAGTTCAGATCGACGCTCGCCATCATATGAATCCCGAAACGGCCATCGCGGTGGTGCCTCTCCCCTATATGAACTTCGGCGGCGGCGGCGGCAATCGGTGGACGCGCCGTCGCCCTCTGGCCTCGGATCGTGGTATTCAGGTCCAGCACGACCCACAAAGGGGGACGCCCGATATGGCGGCTGGGACGAGCGCGAAACGGATTTTCGAACTGATTCTGATCAAGCCGTCGCATTACGACGATGACGGCTATGTCATCCAATGGCTGCGGTCGGCGATTCCGTCGAACACGCTGGCGGTGCTGTACGGCCTCGCCCGCGACTGCGCCGAGCGCCACATCCTCGGCCCCGATGTCGAGATCGCGATCACCGCGATCGACGAGACCAACACCCGGGTCCGGCCCCAGGCCATCATCCGCCGCATCCGGCGCGCCGGGGCCGGGATGGTGGCGCTGGTCGGGGTCCAGTCGAACCAGTTTCCCCGGGCCGTCGACATCGCCCGGCCGCTGCGGGATGCGGGTCTCCAGGTCGGCATCGGCGGCTTCCACGTCTCCGGCACCATCGCCATGCTGCCCGGGCTGCAGCCGGAGGTGGCGGCCGCCCAGGCGATGGGCATCTCGCTGTTCGCCGGTGAGGCCGAGGGGCGGCTCGATGCGGTGCTGATCGACGCCTTCGCCGGTCGGCTGCAGCCGCTCTACAACTTCATGGACGACCTGCCGAACATCGAAGGCGTGCCGATGCCGGTGCTGCCGATCGCGCGGGTGCGTCGCACCGCGGGCCAGCATGCCAGCTTCGACGCCGGTCGCGGCTGCCCGTTCCAATGCTCCTTCTGCACCATCATCAACGTGCAGGGCCGCAAGTCGCGCCGCCGGTCGCCCGACGATGTCGAACAGATCATCCGCGAGAATGTGCGGAACGGCATCAGCCGTTTCTTCATCACCGACGACAACTTCGCCCGCAACAAGGATTGGGAGCCGATCTTCGACCGGCTGATCGAGCTGCGGGAGCGGGAGAAGCTGTCGTTCCGCATGATCATCCAGGTCGACACCATGTGCCATCGCATCCCGCACTTCATCGAGAAGGCGGGGCGGGCCGGGGTGACGCGGGTGTTCATCGGGCTGGAGAACATCAACCCGGACAGCCTGGTCGGCGCCAAGAAGCGGCAGAACAAGATCACCGAATACCGCAAGATGCTGCTGGCCTGGAAGTCGATCGGGGCGATGACCTATGCCGGCTACATCCTTGGCTTCCCGACCGACACGGCGGAGACCATCGTCCGCGACATCGGCATCATCCAGCGTGAGCTGCCGGTCGACCTGCTGGAATTCTTCTTCCTGACGCCGCTGCCGGGGTCGGAGGACCACAAGAACCTGTTCCAGTCCGGCATCGCCATGGATGCCGACATGAACCGCTACGATCTGAACCACACCACCACCGGCCATCCGCTGATGCCGCGGGCGGAGTGGGAACGGGTCTACCAGCTGGCCTGGGACACCTACTACTCGCCGGCGCATATGGAGACGGTGATGCGCCGGGCGGCGGCGACCGGCATCAGCGTCGGCAAGATCCTATTCCTGCTGCTGTGGTTCTACAGCTGCATCTCGGTCGAGAAGCTGCATCCGCTGGAAGGCGGCTATCTCCGCCGCAAGGCACGCACCGACCGCCGCCCCGGCCTGCCGCGCGAGGCGGCTATCCCGTTCTATCTCGGCTATGCCGGCGAGACCGTGGCCAAGCACTGGGCGCTGCTGCGGCTGTGGTGGCGCTTCAACCGGATCCGGCGGCAGATCAAGGCCGACCCGAACCGCAAGGCCTATCACGACCTGGCTTTGACGCCGGTGACCGAGGATGAGCTCGACACGCTGGAGATGTTCTCGGTGACCCAGGGCGCCAAGGCGGCGGCTGCCCGGGCGCACACGAGGCCGGCGCCGCAGCCGCAGGACGCGCTGGTCTGACCCCGAACGGGGCCGGATGGTGCACCCGGCCCCGTTCGGCTATGCCGCTGTCTCGTCATGATGAGTCTGCGGAGTCTTCCGATGTCCTCCCGTGAAACCCTGCCGGCCTCGGCGCTGGTTCCGTTCCGGCTCCACGGGGCGTCGCTGGCGACCAAGGCCGTGCTGGTCGCCGTCGGCACGCTGGTGCTGACCGCGTCGTCCTGGATCGAGATCCCGATGATCCCGGTGCCGATGAACATGCAGACCTTCGCGGTGCTGCTGGTCGGCACCCTGTGCGGTTGGCGCCTGGGCGCCGCCACCGTCCTTGCCTGGCTGGCCGAAGCGGCGATCGGCCTGCCGGTGCTGTCGGGCGGCGCCGGCGGCGCGGTGCATTTCGTCGGCCCGACCGCCGGCTATCTCTTCGCCTTTCCGATCGCGGCCGGCCTCATCGGCTGGCTGTCCGAACGCGGCTGGACCAGCGACGTCCTGCGGTCGACCGCCACGCTGCTGTTCGGCCATGCGCTGATCCTGGCCCTGGGCGCGACCTGGCTGACGGCGCTGTTCGGCTCCGACGTGGCGTTGGACTCCGGCGTTACGCCGTTCCTGTTCGGCACGGCCCTGAAGACCGCGCTGGGCGTCGCCACCCTCGCCGCCATCCACCGCCGCGCGGGGCGGCAGGGCTGATCCATCCCAGGCTGGGTTCGCTCTCGCGAACCCAGCGGTTCAGTTCGCCACTTCGGGCGTGTCCGCCGCCTTGAGCTCGAGGGCGGCCTTCAGCAGCGCCTGCGTGTAGGGGTGCTGCGGCGCGTCGAAGATCTGCTGCGCCGGCCCGTGCTCGACCACCTTGCCGGCCTTCATCACGATCACCTCGTCCGACAGGGCGCGGACCACCTTCAGGTCGTGGCTGATGAACAGATAGGCCAGGCGGTGCTTCTCCTGCAGCCCGCGCAGCAGGTCGACGATCTGGGCCTGGACCGACATGTCCAGCGCCGAGGTCGGCTCGTCCAGCACCACGAATTTCGGCTTCAGCACCATGGCCCGGGCGATGGCCACGCGCTGGCGCTGGCCGCCGGAGAACTCATGGGGGTAGCGGTGCCGGCTGGCCGGGTCGAGACCGACCTCCTCCAGCGCCGAGACGATCATCCGTTCGCGCTCCGCGGCCGACCCGCCGATATGATGGACCTGCAGCCCCTCCTCGATGATCTCGGCCACCGACATGCGGGGGCTGAGCGAGCCGTAGGGATCCTGGAACACGATCTGCATCTCGCGCCGCAGCGGGCGCATGTCGCGGAACTGCAGGCCCTGCAGCTCCTTGTCGCCGTAGCGGATCGACCCCTTGCTCGAGATCAGGCGCAGCAAGGCGAGGCCCAGCGTGGTCTTGCCCGACCCGCTTTCGCCGACCACGCCGACGGTGTGGCCCTCGCGCACGGTGACGTCGATGCCGTCGACCGCCTTCACATGGTCGACCACCCGGCGCATCACCCCCGCCTTGATTGGGAACCAGACCTTGATCTCGCTGGCCGTGACCACCGTGCGGGCGTCGGCCGGGGGCGGCGCCGGGTTGCCCTTGGGCTCCGACGCCAGCAGCCGCTGGGTGTAGGGGTGCTGCGGCGCCCGGAACACCGCCTCGGTCTCGCCCTGCTCGACGATCTCGCCCTTGTTCATGACGCAGACCCGGTCCGCCATCTTGCGGACCACGCCGAGGTCGTGGGTGATCAGCAGCAGCGCCATGCCGAAGCGGGCCTGCAGGCTCTTCATCAGCTCCAGGATCTGGGCCTGGATGGTGACGTCCAGCGCCGTGGTCGGCTCGTCGGCGATCAGGATGTCGGGCTCGTTGGCCAGCGCCATCGCGATCATCACCCGCTGCCTTTGCCCGCCCGACAGCTCATGCGGATAGGCGTTCAGCCGCTGCTCCGGGTTGGGCAGCCCGACCAGCGACAGCAGCTCCAGCACCCGGGCACGGGCCTGGGCCTTGCCCATGCCCTTGTGGATCGACAGCACCTCGCCGACCTGCTTCTCGATGGTGTGCAGCGGGTTCAAGGAGGTCATCGGCTCCTGGAACACCATGGCGATGCGGTTGCCGCGGACGGTCCGCAGCACCTTCTCCGGAGCGCCCAGCAGCTCCTGCCCGCGATAGCGGATGCTGCCGCGCGGATGGCGGGCACTGGGATAGGGCAGCAGCTGCAGCACCGACAGGGCGGTGACCGACTTGCCGGATCCGCTCTCGCCGACCAGGGCCAGGGTCTCGCCGCGGTCGAGATGCAGGGACACGCCACGGACCGCCGGCACCGCGCCGCCGGGCACCTGGAACTCCACCGCCAGGTCGCTGATCTCCAGCAGCCTTTCGCCGGATACAGGGGCGCCGGACGTGATGGCGTCGGTCATGGCGTCTGGGCCTTGCTGTCGAGGGGCGGCGGGGCGGCCGCCGGGGCCGGGGCGGAGGGGGCCATCGCCTTGCGTGGGTCGAAAGCGTCGCGCATCGCCTCGCCGATGAAGACGAGGAGGCTGAGCAGGATGGCGAGCGAGAAGAAGGCGGTGAAGCCCAGCCACGGCGCCTGCAGGTTGGCCTTGCCCTGGCTGACCAGCTCGCCCAGGGAGGGCGACCCGGGCGGCAGACCGAGGCCGAGGAAGTCCAGGCCCGTCAGCAGGCTGATGCCGCCGGTCAGGTTGAAGGGCAGGAAGGTGATGGTCGCCACCACCGCGTTGGGCAGCACGTGCTTCCACATGATCACCCGGTCCGGCTGGCCCAGCGCCCGGGCGGCGCGGACATAGTCGAGGTTGCGGGCGCGCAGGAACTCGGCCCGCACCACGCTGACCAGGCTCATCCACTCGAACAGCAGGAAGATGATCAGCAGGGTCCAGAATCCGGGCACGAAGATCGAGGACATGATGATCAGCAGGTACAGCTGCGGCATGCCCGACCAGATCTCGATCACCCGCTGGAAGATCAGGTCGGTCCAGCCGGCGAAATAGCCCTGCACGGCGCCGGCGAAGATGCCGATGATCGAGGCGAAGAATGTCAGGGTCAGGCCGAACAGGATCGAGATGCGCAGGCCGTAGATCAGCCGGGCCAGCACGTCGCGGCCCTGGTCGTCGGTGCCCAGCCAGTTCACGGCCGAGGGCGGGGAGGGGGCGGGCTGGCCGAGATCGTAGTTGATGGTGCGGTACGAGAACGGGATCAGCGGCCACACCGCCCAACCCTTGGCGCTGATCAGGTCGCGGACATAGGGGTCGCGATAGTCGGCCTCGGTCTCGAACTCGCCGCCGAACGCCGTCTCGGGATAGGTGGCGAAGATCGGGGCGAAGTAGTGACCCTCATATTTCACCAGCAGCGGCCGGTCGTTGGCCAGGAACTCCGCGAACAGGGTCACCAGGAACAGCGCCAGGAACAGGTATAGCGCGATCAGCCCGCGGCGGTTGGCGCGGAAATTGGCGACGCGGCGGGCGGTGATCGGCCGCACCCGGATACCCAGCACCCGGGGATGCGCGAAATCCTTTTCGTGGGACAACGCGGCCTCAGACATTCCTGGCCTCGAAGTCGATCCGCGGGTCGATCATCGTGTAGGTTACGTCCTGCACCAGCTTCATCACCAGGCCGAGCAGGGTGAAGACGTAGAGCGTGGCGAAGACCACGGGATAGTCGCGCTGGATCGCGGCCTCGTAGCCGAGGTAGCCGAGGCCGTCGAGCGAGAAGATCACCTCGATGAACAGGGCGCCGGTGAAGAGCACGCCGATGAAGGCGCTGGGGAAGCCGGCGATCACGATCAGCATGGCGTTGCGGAACACATGGCCGTACAGCACCCGGCCCTCGGTCAGCCCCTTGGCCCGGGCGGTCAGCACGTACATCTTGCCGATCTCGTCGAGGAAGGAGTTCTTGGTCAGCATGGTCAGGGTGGCGAAGCCGCCGATGACCATGGCGGTAATCGGCAGCACCATATGCCAGAGGTAGTCGAGCACCAGCTGCCACCAGGACAGGCTGGCCCAGCCGTCGGACACCAGGCCGCGCAGCGGGAACCAGGCGAAGTAGCGGCCGCCGGCAAACATCACGATCAGCAGCATGGCGAACAGGAAGCTGGGGATGGCGTAGCCGATGACGACCACGCCGGAGGTCCAGATGTCGAAGCGCGACCCGTCGCGCACTGCCTTGCGGATGCCCAGCGGGATCGAGATCAGATAGGTCAGCAGCGTGGTCCACACTCCCAACGAGATCGACACCGGCAGCTTGGAGACGACGAGGTCGACCACTCGCGCGCTCTTGAAGTAGCTGCGGCCGAAATCGAAGGTCAGGTAGTCGCGCATCATCATGGTGAAGCGTTCGAGCGGCGGCTTGTCGAAGCCGAACTGCTTCTCGATCTCGGCGATAAACTTCGGGTCCAGCCCCTGGGCGCCGCGGTATTTGCTGGCCGCGGCGCCGCCGCCCAGCTGCGAACTATCGGGCGCGCGGTTGAAGTCGCTGCCGCCGCCGCTGATGCGGCTGGTGGCATCGGTGGCGGTGCCCTGGATCTGGGCGATCATCTGCTCGACCGGGCCGCCCGGCGCGAACTGAACGATGACGAAGTTGACGACCATGATCCCGAACAGGGTCGGGATGATCAGCAGCAGGCGCCGGATGATGTAGGCCAGCATGGTCAGCCTTCTGCCCGGAACTGGGCAAGGCGGCGAGGGGGTGCGCTACGGAATCGTGTCACCGGCGCTGCCCCCGCGCGGCTTTCGGGTTCTTCTCATCGGACCACCAGGTGCTGGGGAAGCCGACATCGTTTTTGGGGCGCGTGTCGGGGCGGCCGAAGACATCCCAATAGCCGACCCGGTTGACCGGGTCCTCGTACAGGGCGATCGAATAGAACTGCCAGGTGGCGTAGCGATCGAAGGCTTTGCAGGTGGCCGCCTTCTCGTCATAGGTCTGGGCGGCGATGATCATCTCGACCAGTTCGTCGATCACGGGATCCTTGATCCCCTGCGAATTCTCGTCGCCCGGCCGGTCGGCGTAGCGGGAATTCCAGCCGCCGCGCAGGGCTTCGCCCGGCGGGAAGAACGGCGTGAAGGCGGCCGGCATCAGGTCGAATTCGAAATTGTTGATGCGGTTGCGGAACTGCGGCACGTCGAGCAGCCGGGGCGAGGGCTGGATTCCGATCCGCCGCAGATTCTCGGCGAAGGGTAGGATCGTCTTCTCGATCTCCGGCGTGAAATAGGCGATCTCAAACGCCATCGCCTCGCCTGCGGCATTGGTCAGCTTGCCGTTGCGCGATTCCCAGCCGGCCTGCTTCAGCAGGTCCAGTGCCGCGCGCATATTGGCGCGGATGTTGCCGTTGCCATCCGTCGTCGGCTGCTTGAACTCGGTGGTGAAGATCTCGTCGGGGATCTTTCCGCGATACTGGCCCAGGATTTCCAGTTCCCGGCCCTCGGGCAGCCCGCTGAACGAAAAGTCCGTGTTCGGGAAATAACTGTGGATGCGGCTGTACAGCCCGTAATAGCTGGTCTTCTGCGTCGTCTCGAAATCATAGAGATAGTTCAGCGCCCGCCGGACCCGCACATCCGAGAAATAGGGACGGCGTAGATTGAACATCAGGCCGCGATAGGGCTGCGGCGACGCATCCGGAATTTCTTCGAGCTTCAGCGCTCCGGTCTGGACCGCTGATACGGACTTGAAGCCGGTCACCCATTGCTGGGGCCTGCCGATGGCCAGGAAGTCGAACTCGCCCGACTTGAACGCTTCGTACAGAACGTCCTGGTCGCGATAGTACTGGTAGGTGATCTCGTCGAAATTGGCCGAGCCGATATTCTGCGGCAGATCCTTGCCCCAGTAATCCGCGACCCGCTCCAGCGTGATCGCCCGGCCCGGGTCGACCGATTTGATCTTGTACGCACCGCTGCCGAGTGGCGGTTCCATCGTCAGGCCGCCGAAGTCGCGGCTTTCCCACCAATGCTTGGGCAGAATCGGGAAACTGGCGACGGCCTTGAGCAGCTGCGGATTCTTCAGCGTCTTTGCCGTGAACCGGACCCTGCGGCCGTCCAGCGCCTCGATGCCGTCCATATCGTCGTAGAAGCGGGCGCGAAGGCGCAGCGCGCCCTTCTCACGCAGCAACTGATGGGTGAACGCGACATCCTCCGCGGTCATCGGGTGCCCGTCGTGGAAGCGCGGGCCCTCGCGCATGGTGAGGATGATCGACAGCTTGTCGGAGGAAACCTCCAGCGCCTCCGCGGTATCGACATAATAGGTGTCGAGTTCATCGAGATTGGTGGAGATCAGCGCGTCATTGATGGCGCCGAGGCCGGCTGCCTCGGTGCCGTCGGTGGTGAGGTTGTTCAGCGTGTCGAAAGTGCCGAAGACCCCCAATATGATCTTGCCGCCCTTCGGTGCGTCGGGGCGGACATAGTTCCAATGCGGGAAGTCCTTGGGATAGGCCGCCTTCAGGTCGAGCATCGGCAGGTAGTAGGTCGGCGCGCCATAGCCTGCTTCGCCCGCCGCCGTCTGGGCGAAGGCGCGCGGCAGCGGCAGGGAGGCCCCCGCCATGGTGATCATCGAACCGATGGAGAATTGGCGCCGCGTGATCATCCCTACCTCTGTCCGTTTGGTCGGCTCAGTGCCGCATCTTTCGCCGGATCGATCCACCAGGTCGAGGGAAAGCCGATGCCATTCGCATCGCCGAACCGGTGGGACGGCTGTTTGGCCGGCAGGCCGAACCGGTTCCAGTAGGCGATCCAGGCGTCGGTCTTTCCCCATTGCGGGATGGCGTAGCTGTTCCACAGCAGAACGCGATCCAGCGCGCGCGTCGCCGCCTGCAGCGACGACAGGTCGCGGGCGGTGGCGACCTTCTCGATCAGCGCGTCGACCACCGGGTTGCGGATGCCCATCAGGTTGGCCGAGCCGTCGATCCCCGCGGCTTCGGAGCCGAAATAGTTGCGCAGCTCCGTCCCCGGCGGCGGGAAGAAGGTGTAGGCGAAGGCGATGATGTCGAAATCGAAGGCCTGGTACCGTGTCTGGTACTGCGCCGAATCCACCGTGCGCATCGTCGCCTGGATACCGACCTGCCGCAGCCGGTCGATGAAGGGCTGGGTCGCGCGTTCGATCACGGGCTGGTTCGACAGGATCTCGAACGTCATCGGCGCGCCGGTGGCGGTGTTGGCCATCACCCCGTCGCGCTGTTCCCAGCCGGCCTCCTTGAACAGGCGCAGCGCGGTGCGGATGTTGTCGCGCATGGTGCCGCTGCCGTCGGTCTTCGGCAGGGCGAAGGGGGTGTCGAACAGCGCGTCCGGCACCTGGCCGCGGAACGGCTCCAGCAGATCCTTCTCAAGGCCCTCCGGCACGCCCGAGGAGCGGAAGCCCTCGGCGTTGAAATAGCTGGTCAGCCGGTCGTACAGCCCCGAGAACAGGGTCTTGTTCACCCATTCGAAATCGTAGAGCCAGGCCAGCGCCTCGCGGACCTTGGGGTCTGAGAAGGGCGCCCGGCGCAGATTGAGGAAATATCCCTGCATGCCGCGGGGATCCTCGCTGGCAATTTCGGCACGAAGGAGGCGGCCATCGCGTACCGCCGGAATGTCGTAGCCGGTGGCCCAGAACAGCGAGGTGAATTCCTGCCGGAAGTCGGCATTGCCGCCCTTGAACGCCTCGAACTCGGCGTCGCGGTCGCGGTAGTAGTCGTAGCGGATGCGGTCGAAGTTCCACAGGCCGCGATTCACCGGCAGGTCGCGGCCCCAATAGTCGGGCACGCGCTCCCAGCTCAGCGACCGGCCGGGGTCGACCGCGGCGATGCGGTAGGGGCCGCTGCCCAGCGGCGGCTCGACCGTGCCCCGGGTGATGTCGCGGCCGTTCGCGGTCCACCAGTGCTTGGGCAGGATCGGCAGCGCGGTCGCGATCTGGCCGATCGGCTTCCTGGTGTCGTGGGTGGCGAAGGTGAAGCGCACCCGGTGGTCGTCCAGAGCCTCGGCGCTGGTCACGTCGCGGAAGAAGGACTTCAGGAACGGCTCGCCCTTGTCGCGGACCGTCTCCCAGCTCCACACCACATCCCCTGATGTCACCGGCACGCCGTCATGCCAGCGCGCCTCCGGATGCAGCGCGAACACCGCCCAGGAGGCGTCGTCGGCCACCGTCACGGTCCGGGCCAGCTGGCCGTAATAGACCCCGAGCTCGTCCTGGCTCTCGACCATCAGCGAATCATACAGCAGCGGCAGCGACCGCGGCGGCTGTCCCTCCATCGGGATCAGGCTGAGCGTGTCGAAGCTGCCGACCGTGCTCAGCACCAGGGTGCCGCCCTTGGGGGCATCCGGGTCGGCATAGTCGAAATGGTTGAAATCGGCCGGATATTTCGGCTGTCCGAACAGGGCCAGCGCCGGGCTCGCCGCCGGATCCTCCGTCCCGGCCGCGACCGGCGCAGCGAGGGTGAGGGCGATCAGGAGGGCGGGGACGAGACGCATGAAACTCCCTTGCCGAATCACGGGCGCCGGACAGCGCCGGGCGACTTCGGGAGTCTAGGAAATCTCGGCGGTCGGAATAAAGCCAGACATAAACGAAAACGGGACCGCACTGGGCGGTCCCGCTTCGATTCGGCGTGGGTTGCGGCGATCAGCCGCCGCTCTTCGGCGCCGGCTCGGCGCCGCCAGCGGGGGCCGCCGGGGCGGCAGCATCCGGGCTCGGCAGCGGCTCCGGGGTGTCCGCGTTGGTGCGCAGCCAGGCGATCAGGTTGGCCCGGTCCTTCTCGCTCTTCATGCCGGCATAGGTCATGGTCGTGCCCGGGATGTGCGCCTTCGGGCCGGCGAGGAACTCGTTCAGCTCCTTATAGGTCCAGTGGGCGCCTTCCTCGTGCTTCTTCTTGATGGCGGCGGAGTAGTTGAAGTCGTCCTTGTGCCCCATCGGGGCGCCGACCAGGTTCCACTGGTTCGGGCCGACCTTGTTGGCGCCACCCTTGTCGAAGGTGTGGCAGGCGGCGCAGGCCTTGGACAGCGCCTGGCCCGCGGTCGGGTCGGCGGTTGCCAGCAGGGGCGCGATCGGCGGGATCGCCGCGGCGGCCGGGCCGGCGGCGGGCGCCGCACTGGCGATCGCGCTGGTGTCGACCTTGAACGTGTTTTCCTTCAAGGGCTCCGGCGAAACCAGCATATCGGCGACGATGCCGGTCGCCATTCCGATGATGCCGGCCAGAAGGACGGCGGCGAAGATCTTATTAAATTCCATGCCGGATCTCACTCCGAAGCGCGACTGCAGCCCAGCCGAACACACGACACCGCCGGAACTGGCGATTCCGACGGGCGGGTCCGGGGTCTTGTAGAGTCGTTCCAATCGGTCTGGCAAGGGGTGGATGTCCGCCTGCGACACCCTTTTCGTGATCTCTTGACGTCATCGCGGCAAGAGAGGATGACGCGACACCATGAGTGCCTCGAATCCTGTCGTCGTTATTCCCGCGCGCCTGGCCGCGACCCGCCTGCCGAACAAGCCGCTCGCCGATATCCATGGCGAGCCGATGATCGTCCATGTCTGGCGCCGGTCGCTGGCCGCGAATCTCGGTCCGGTGATCGTGGCCTGCGGCGACCGGCCGATCGCCGAGGCGATCGAGGCGGCGGGCGGCATCGCGGTGCTGACCGACCCGGGCCTGCCCTCCGGCTCCGACCGCATCGCCCAGGCCCTGCGCAGCATCGACCCGGACGGGCGCCACGACGTCGTGATCAACATCCAGGGCGACCTGCCGACGCTCGACCCGGCCCTGCCGCGGGCGGCGGTGGCGCTGCTCGACGACCCTGCGGTCGACATCGGCACGCTGGCCGCGGTGATCGTGCGCGAGGAGGAGAAGACCAACCCTGCGATCGTCAAGGCGATCGTCGAGCGGGAGGAGGGGGCCCGGACCGGCCGCGCCTACTACTTCACCCGCACCACCGCGCCCTGGGGTGACGGGCCGCTGCTGCACCATATCGGCCTCTATGCCTACCGCCGGGCGGCGCTGGAACGCTATGTGACGCTGCCGCCCTCGGCGCTGGAGCGGCGCGAGAAGCTGGAGCAGCTGCGCGCGCTGACCGCGGGGATGCGGATCGACGTCGCCATCGTCGACACCGTGCCGCTCGGCGTCGACACCCAGGACGAGCTGGAGCGGGCCCGCGGCCTGCTCTCGCCCCCCCAGCCCAACCCGGGAGCCACCCGATGAGCCGCGCGCCGACGATCTCGTTCCAGGGCTGGCCGGGGGCCAATTCCGACATGGCGGCCCGCCAGGTCTATCCGAACGCGCAGACGGTGCCGTGCCCGTCCTTCGAGGAGGCGCTGGCGGCGGTTCATGACGGCCGAGCCGATCTGGCGATGATCCCGATCGAGAACTCGATCGCCGGCCGGGTCGCCGACATGCATCACCTGCTGCCGGAATCGGGCCTGCACATCGTCGGTGAGCACTTCATGCGCATCAACCACCAGCTGGTGGCGCTGCCCGGGGCCAGCCTGGACGGCATCCGCGAGGTGCACAGCCATGTCCAGGCGTTGGGCCAGTGCCGGCAGTGGCTGCGGGTTCATGGCCTGAAGCCGGTGGTGCATGCCGATACCGCCGGCGCGGCCCGCATGGTGTCGGAACTGGGCGACCCCGGCATCGCCGCGATCTCCAGCCGGCTGGCGGCGGAGATCTACAAGCTGGAGATCCTGGCCACCGACATCGAGGATGCCGAGCACAACACCACCCGCTTCGTGGTGCTGTCGCGCGACCCGGTGCGGCCGAAGCCGGATAATGGCCCTGTCATGACCAGCTTCGTGTTCGAGGTGCGGTCGGTCCCGGCCGCGCTCTACAAGGCGCTGGGCGGCTTCGCCACCAATGGCGTGAACATCGTCAAGCTCGAGAGCTACATGCTCGGCGGCCGCTTCAACCAGACCCAGTTCTACGCCGATGTCGACGGCCATCCCGATGATTCGGGGCTGCGCTTCGCGTTGGAGGAGCTGCAGTTCTTCACCCGCAACTTCCGCCTCCTCGGCGTCTATCCGGCCCACCCCTTCCGCCGCGACCCCAGCCAGGCCGCCGTGGATGCCTGACCCCGCGCCCCGGCGCGAGGACCAGGACCGGATCGACCCGGCCTTCCGCAACGGGTCGATCACCGCGGTCGGCATCATCATCGGCTTTTCCCTCAGCTTTCTCAGCCGCTGGGCCACCAATCCGGCAGGATGGAGCGCGGTCGACCTCTTCCCGGTCGTGCCGATCGTCGCCGGCATCATGCTGCAGCTGAAGGCCCTGGCGGACCTGCTGTCGATCGCGTCGCTGCAGCTGGCGAACTACAACCGCGCCAAGAACCTGTTCCTGGCCGGGCTGGTGCTGGCCGCGATTGGCATCGCCGTAGCGATCATCCTCGATGCGGCGGGCATCAGCCAGCAGCACCTGATCGGCTGACGCGGACGCTCCGCCTCAGCCTTCCGCCAGCCAATCCTCCAGCAGCCGCCGGGCGATGCTGTCGCGGCGGGGCAGGCGGAAGGCCTCGTCGTCGACATGGGTGCGCAGCCAGTCACGGTCGAACCACGCCGCCGACTCCAGCTCGTCCTGGTCGACCTTGAGATCGGTGGTCACGGCACGGGCGGTGAAGCCGACCATCAGCGACTGCGGGAACGGCCAGGGCTGGCTCGACTGGTAGGTGACGTCGTCGACCAGGATGCCCGCCTCCTCCAGCACCTCGCGCTTGACCGTGTCCTCCAGGCTCTCGCCGGGCTCGAGGAAGCCGGCCAGCACCGAATGCATGCCGGTCGGCCAGACCTTCTGGCGGCCCAGCAGCGCCCGGTCGCCATCATGCACCAGCATGATCACCGCCGGGTCGGTGCGCGGGAAATGCTGGGTGCGGCACTCCGGATTGGTGCAGTCGCGGCGATGGCCGGCGTCGCTGCTGGCCGTGGGATGGCCGCAGACGCCGCAGAAGCGGTGGCGCGAATGCCACCACATCATGCCGCGGGCATAGGCCAGCAGGGCGCCCTCGTCATGCGGCAGCAGCGGCCCCACGGCGCGCAGGTCGAGGAAGCTGCCGAAGCCGGCGAGCGTCGGGTCGGCGGCGGGGTCGGCCAGGCCGCTGACATCGACGGCGAGGTAGGTGACGTCGCCATGGACGCCCAGCATCACGGTCTCGGCCGCGGCGCTGCGCCACCACTCCACGGTCGCTGGCAGGAAGGCGGCGTGCGGCGCCTCCTGCGGGCCGGCGATCAGGTTGCGGCCCTGCCACACCGGCACGATCAGCGTCTGTTCGCTGGCGGTGATGCGGGCGATCCACTCGGTGTCGCGGCGGTAGCGGCCGGCACGGTCGAGCGTCGGATGGATGTAGAAATTGGGGCGCAGCATGGCGCGACACTGGCACGGGCCCGGCCGCGGCACCAGGGGCCGGAAAAGCAACTGTGCCATCCCGGAAGGACGGGTTAGATTGAGTCCACGGACCGGCCTCCAAGAGCCGGCCGCTTGTGACGACACGAAGGGGGTCACGTCAATGAACCGTCGCCGGCTCGGCCTCGGCGTTCTCGCCGCCATGGCGTTTGCGCTGCCCACCGCCGCCCAGGATTATCCGAATCGCGTCATCACCATGATCGTGCCGTTCGCCGCCGGCGGGCCGACCGACACGGTGGCGCGGCTGATCGCCGACCCGATGAGCAAGACGCTCGGCCAGCAGGTTATCGTCGAGAATGTCGGCGGTGCCGGCGGCACCATCGGCGCCGGCCGCGTGGCCAAGGCGGACGCCGACGGCTACACCCTGCTGCTGCACCATATCGGCCAGGCGACCAGCGCCACGCTGTACCGCAGCCTCGACTACAAGCCGGGCGAGGATTTCGCCGGCATCGGCCTGGTCACCGACGTGCCGATGACCTTCGTCGCCCGCGGCGACTTCGAGGCCAAGTCGATGCCCGAGCTGGTCGCGTACGCCAAGTCTCACAAGGACACCGTCACCGTCGCCAATGCCGGCATCGGCTCGGCCTCGCATCTCTGCGGCATGCTGTTCATGTCATCGATCGGCACGCCGCTGACGACGGTGCCTTACAAGGGCACCGGGCCGGCGATGAACGACCTGCTGGGTGGCGTCTTCGACTTCATGTGCGACCAGACCACCAACACCACCAGCCAGATCAAGGCCGGCAAGATCAAGGTCTACGCCGTCACCAGCGAGAAGCGGGTGCCGTCGCTGCCCGACGTGCCGACCACGACCGAGGCCGGGCTGCCCGATTTCCGGATCGGCATCTGGCACGGGCTCTACGCCCCGAAGGGCACGCCCCAGCCGGTCATCGACAAGCTGCAGGCGGCGCTGCAGGGCGCGCTTCAGGACCCGAACGTGATCGCCCGCTTCGCCGATCTCGGCACCGAGCCGGTGGCGCTCGACCAGGCGACGCCGGCGGCGCTCGACGCCCATCTCAAGGCCGAGATCGCCAAGTGGCAGCCGGTGATCCAGGCCGCCGGCATCTACGCCGACTGACCGGTCCGGCCCGGCGTCTTCCCCGGAATCAGGCTTTCCTCGGAGTCAGGAGCCGCGATGCGATTCTCCATCCGCCACCCCAAGGACTTCTGGTCCGGGCTGATCTTCCTGGCCCTGGCCGCCGGCTTCGGCTGGATGGCCCAGGGCTACGCCATGGGCCGGGCGGTCAAGATGGGGCCCGGCTACTTCCCGACCGTGTTGGCCGGGATCCTGGCCCTGATCGGGCTGATCACCTTCCTGCGCTCCTTCGTGCTGGAAGGTGAGGCGGTCAGCCGCTTCACCTTCCGCGGCATCGCCATCGTGCTGGGGGCGATGGTGCTGTTCGGCCTGCTGCTGCGCGGCGGCGGGCTGGTGGTCGCGATCCTGGTCCTGGTCGCGACCAGCGCCGCCGCCAGCGTCCATTTCCGCTGGCAGGTCGCGGCGGCGCTGGCGGTCGGCCTGGCCGCCTTCTGCGTCGGCGTGTTCGTGCTGGGCCTGGGTCTGCCGATCCAGATCCTCGGCCGCTGGTTCGGGAGCTGAACGATGGAGCTGTTCGACAACCTGATCCTCGGCTTCAGCGTTGCCTTCACGCTGACCAATCTCAGCTACTGCTTCGCCGGGGTATTGCTGGGCACGCTGGTCGGGGTGCTGCCGGGCCTGGGCCCGACCGCGACGATCGCCATGCTGCTGCCGGCGACCTTCGTGCTGCCGCCGATCTCGGCCCTGATCATGCTGTCCGGCATCTATTATGGGTCGCAATACGGCGGCTCGACCACCGCGATCCTGATCAACCTGCCGGGGGAATCGGCCTCGGTGGTGACCGCGATCGACGGCTACCAGATGGCGCGGCAGGGGCGGGCGGGCACGGCGCTGGCCGCCGCGGCCATCGGCTCGTTCTTCGCCGGCACGGTCGCGACCTTCCTGATCGCGCTGTTCGGCCCGCCGCTGGCCGGCATCGCGTTGAAGTTCGGCCCGGCGGAATACTTCTCGCTGATGCTGCTCGGTCTGGTCGCCTCGGTGGCGCTGGCCCATGGCTCGCTGCTCAAGGCGCTGGGCATGATCGCGCTCGGCCTGCTGCTCGGCATGGTCGGGCAGGATGTCGAGACCGGCACGGCGCGCTACACCTTCGGCATCCCCGAACTGTCCCAGGGCATCAACTTCGTTGCCATTTCGATGGGGCTGTTCGGCATCGCCGAGATCATCCGCAACCTCGAGAACGAGCATCAGCGCGAGGTGATGGTCAGCAAGGTCACCGGGCTGATGCCGACCCGCGCCGACCTCCGCGCCATGGTGGCGCCGATCCTGCGCGGCACCACGCTGGGCTCGATCCTCGGCATCCTGCCGGGCGGCGGGTCGATCCTGTCCTCCTTCGCCGCCTATTCGCTGGAGAAGAAGATCTCGCGGACGCCGGGGCGCTTCGGCAAGGGCGCGATCGAGGGCGTCGCCGGGCCCGAATCCGCCAACAACGCCGGGGCGCAGACCTCGTTCATCCCGATGCTGACGCTGGGCATCCCGCCGACGCCGGTGATGGCGTTGATGGTCGGCGCCATGATCATCAAGGGCATCCAGCCCGGCCCGCTTGTCATGACCGAGCAGCCGGACCTGTTCTGGGGTCTGATTGCCTCGATGTGGATCGGCAACTTCTTCCTGATCGTGCTGAACCTGCCGCTGATCGGCATCTGGGTCCGGCTGCTGAAGGTGCCGTACCACCTGCTGTACCCGGCGATCCTCGCCTTCTGCTGCATCGGGGTCTACAGCCTCAGCAACAACGTGTTCGATGTCTACCTGACCGTGGTGTTCAGCCTGGTCGGCTATGTCCTGATCAAGCTGGACTGCGAGCCGGCGCCGCTGCTGCTGGGCTTCATCCTGGGGCCGATGATGGAGGAGAACCTGCGCCGCGCCATGCTGCTGTCGCGCGGCGACCCGACGGTGTTCGCCACCCGGCCGATCAGCGCGGTGCTGCTGGTGCTGACCGCGCTGGTGCTGCTGGTCATGATCAGCCCGGCGATCCGCCGCAAGCGCGAGGAGGCGTTCCAGGAGGAGGCCGGGTAGGACGCCGTTCCGCCCGAACCATCGTTTGGATGGTTTGTCAAGGTCCCGCAAATTGAGGGGATTGCCGCGGCGCGGCCGGGCTCCGATACTCGAGGCTGCCCGCACGCTTCCCGTTCCTTCGCCGGATGATCGGGATTTTCGCCGAATTGCTTGGAATCGGGCAGCGATGGACACGCCGGCGCCTTGAGGGACGACCCAATGGCGACCCTGACCGGTGACAACGGTGACAACACCATCGTCGGCACGCCCGACGACGACTCGATCAGTGGCCTCGGCGGCAATGACTTCCTCTACGGCCTGGATGGCATCGACCAGCTCCTCGGCGGTGGCGGCAACGACTACCTCTACGGCGGCACCAGCGCCGACCTGCTGAGCGGCGGCGCCGGCATCGACACCATCGACTATTGGGGCAGCCAGGCCGGCGTCACGGTGAAGATCAACGCCTTCGGCGCCGGCGGGGACGCCCAGGGGGACCTGGTCGGCAGCGATGTCGAGAACATCTGGGGCTCGACCCTCGGCGACAGCCTGACCGGATCGGCGGCGGACAACGAGCTCAGCGGCGCCGCCGGCAACGACTCGCTGTTCGGGCTGGACGGCAACGACAAGCTCTATGGCGGCAACGGCGACGACACGGCGGAGGGCGGCATCGGCATCGACACGCTGTTCGGTGGCGACGGCAACGACACCCTCCGCGGCGGCGACGGCGGCGACACGTTGAACGGCGATGTCGGCGCCGACGTGCTGGAAGGCGGCGCCAGCAACGACACGCTGAAGGGCGGCGACGGCGACGACACGCTCCGCGGCGAAGACGGCACCGACTTTCTGTTCACCGGCTTTGGGGCCGACACGGTCGACGGCGGTGCCGGCGCCGATTCACTCATTATCGACCACCGCACGGCCACGGCCGGGGCCACCTTCACCCTCAGCGGCACCACCGGGACCGGCAGCGACGGGACCACAGCGGTCAATGTCGAGTCGTTGCAGTATCTCGCCGGTTCCGGCAACGACGTGATCACCGGCGGCGACGCCTACGACATCCTTTATGGCGGCACCGGCAGCGACACGCTGAAGGGTGGCGGCGGCGACGACTACATCGCCACCGGCACCGGGATCGACACCGTCGACGGCGGTGCTGGCACCTTCGACCAGGTGTTCATCGACCACACGGCCACGACCGCGGCGGTCACATTCACCATGACCGGAACCTCCGGGACCGGCAGCGACGGGTCCAGCGTCAGCAACATCGAGCAGCTCAGCTACTACGCCGGCTCGGGCAACGACGCGCTCACCGGGGGCACCGGCAACGATGCCCTCCTGGGCGGCGCCGGCAACGATACGCTGCGCGGTGGGGTCGGCGACGACTACCTCGTCTCCGGCGCCGGGGTGGACACGATGGACGGCGGCACCGGCGAGATGGACATGGTCGAGATCGACCGCACCGCCGCCACGCTGGGCATCACCTTCACCGTGAACGGTGCCGCGGGCAGCGACGGCACCCGGGCGGTCAACTTCGACCAGATGTTCTACCGCGCCGGCTCCGGCGACGATGCCATCACCGGCGCCGCCGGCTACAATTCCCTTGAGGGCAATGCCGGCAATGACCGGCTGACGGGTGGGGACAGCAGCGGCGTCGGCGACGATCTGCACGGCGGCGACGGCAACGATGTTCTCCGCGGCGGCGGCGAGGGCGACAACCTCGACGGCGGCAACGGCTTCGACATCGCGATGTATTCCGAGAGCGCGGCGGGGGTGGCGATCAACCTGGCCGCCGGCACCGGGGTCGGCGGGACGGCACAGGGCGACACGCTGCTTTCGATCGAAGGCGCGTATGGCGGGGCCGGCAATGATTCGCTGCAGGGGTCGAATGGCGACAACACCTTGGTCGGCAATGGCGGCAACGATGTCCTCGCCGGCCTGGCCGGCAAGGACGCGCTGGCCGGCGGCGCCGGGGCGGACCGCTTCACCTATGGCAGCGTCGGCCAGAGCCTGGTCGGCGCCGCGTCCGACCTGATCACGGATTTCAGTCATGCTCAGGGCGACCGGGTCGACGTGGCCGGGATCGATGCCAACACCGTCCTGGCGGGCAACCAGGCCTTCGCCTTCATCGGCACCGCCGCCTTCGGCCATGTGGCGGGGCAACTGCGAGAGGTGACCGCCGGCGGCGTCACCAGCCTCTATGGCGACGTCAACGGCGACGGCGCGGCCGACTTCCAGATCCGCTGCACTGGTGCCATCGCCTTCGTCGCAGCGGATCTCGTGCTGTAGATCTTCACCCTTTCACCGGTAGGCCGATCATGACGACCATCTACGGCACCTCCGCCAACGACTACCTGCAGGGCGGAGCCGGCAGCGACATCCTGTCAGGCCTCGAGGGCGACGACAGCCTGCACGGCCAGGGAGGAAACGATGTGCTCTATGGCGATGCCGGCTACGACCTCCTCGAAGGCGGGGCGGGTGCGGATTTCATGTTCGGCGGCGCCGACATCGACACGGTGCATTATCTCGCCAGCACGGCCGGGGTGACCGCCGTGATCGGCGACTACGCCTCGGGCGGCGACGCGCAGGGCGACTACATCGCCGACGATGTCGAGAACCTCTGGGGCTCGGCCTATGCCGACCACCTGACCGGGTCGTCGGCGGACAACCAGCTCTCGGGCTTTGTCGGCGACGACGTGCTCACGGGACTCGCCGGCAACGATCGTCTCATCGGCGATTCCGGCGCCGATACGCTGAACGGCGGCGACGGGAACGACATCCTCGAAGGCGGCAGCGGGGACGATGCGCTGTATGGCGGCAACGGCGACGATGTCCTCGACCCCGGCGACGGCCAGATCCGGGTCGATGGCGGCATCGGCAACGACAGCATGACCGTCGACCGCCACACCACCACGCTGGGGCTCGTCTACTACCTTGACGGCCGTATCGCGGCCGACGGGTCGCAGGTGCTGAATGTCGAGGAGATTCGGTTCCTCGCCGGTTCGGGGAACGATTTCGTCGTCGGCAGCGCCGGCCGCGACGACATCTACGGCGGCTCGGGCGGCGATACCCTGCAGGGCGGCGCCGGCGACGACACGCTCTTGGGCGAGGCCGGTAACGACGTGCTGCAAGGGGGCGCCGGCACCGACTTTCTTCTGGGCGACATCGGCAACGATTCGCTGGATGGCGGCGACGGCAACGACACCCTCAGGGGCGGTGCCGGGGCCGATTCCCTGCAGGGCGGCACCGGGGTCGACACGGCCGACTACAGCACCAGCGCGGCCGGCGTGACCGCCGTGATCGGCGGCTCCGGATCGGGTGGCGACGCCCAGGGCGACAGCATCGCCGCCGATGTGGAGAACCTCCTGGGGTCGGCCGGCGACGACACGCTGACCGGATCGGCCGCGGACAACGCCCTCGTGGGCGCGGCGGGTGACGATGCCCTCGCCGGCCTGGGCGGCAACGACATGCTGGATGCCGGCGACGGCAACGATTCGCTGGAAGGTGGCGACGGCAATGACCGGCTGACCGGGGGTGCGGGCGGCGACTTCCTCAGCGGCGGTGCCGGCAACGACGTCGTCGAGGGCGGTGTCGGGGGCGACATCCTCTATGGCGGCGCCGGTATCGACACCCTTGCCTATACCGGGTCGATCGGCGGCGTGACCGTGGGGCTCGATGCCGAGGTCGGCGTCGGCGGCGATGCTCAGAACGACATCATCGGATCGGATTTTGAGAACATCCAGGGCGGGCGCGGCGCTGATGTCCTGACCGGCTCGTTCGCGGACAATGTGCTCACGGGCCAGGCGGGTGCCGATGTCCTGCACGGCCTCGGTGGAAATGACACGCTGGATGGCGGCACCGGCAGCGACACGCTGGATGGCGGCGACGGCAACGACATCCTCCAGCCGGGCGTCTATTCGACTCAGATCGGCGGGGATTCCGAGCACGGCGACATCGTGATCGGCGGCGCCGGGGTGGACACCGTCTCCTATGCCACCCGGCAGTTCGCGGTCACCGTGAACCTGGCGACCGGACTCGGCGGCGGCTTTGCCCTCGGCGACACCTATTCCGGGGTCGAGAACGTCGATGGCAGTCGCCTCGCGGATACGCTGACCGGCGATGGCGGTGCCAACACCCTGCAAGGCTACCAGGGCGATGACGTGCTGGATGGCGGTGCCGGGGCCGACAGCCTGAACGGCGGCGGCGCCGGCGCCCTCATCACGTCCCTGCTCGGCGACGGCAGCGACACGCTCAGGGGTGGCGACGGCAACGACGTGCTCCGCGGCGGCAGTGGGGCCGACCATCTCGACGGCGGCGCCGGCATCGACATCGCGATGTACTCCGAGAGCGCCGCCGGGGTGACGGTGAGGCTCGACTCCGGCACCGGGGTCGGCGGCACGGCGCAGGGCGACACCCTGACGTCGGTCGAAGGCGTCTATGGCGGCTCTGGCAACGATGTGCTGGTGGGGTCGTCCCTCGACGACATCCTGGTCGGCAATGCCGGCAATGACGTCCTGGTGGGGTATGGTGGCAGGGACGCGCTTGCCGGTGGTGCCGGGTCGGACCGCTTCCTCTACGGCAGCATCGGCCAGAGCCCGGCCGGCGCCGGGGCCGACCTGATCGCGGATTTCAAGCACGCCGAGGCCGACCGGATCGAACTGGCCTTGATCGACGCCAACACCACCGTG
Source organism: Inquilinus sp. 2KB_23 (assembly GCF_052115705.1). Classification (NCBI taxonomy): domain Bacteria; kingdom Pseudomonadati; phylum Pseudomonadota; class Alphaproteobacteria; order Rhodospirillales; family Rhodospirillaceae; genus Inquilinus; species Inquilinus sp. 2KB_23. Next base: position 213,430 of record NZ_JBFRHF010000004.1, read on the forward strand.
GCCGGCGACCAGGCCTTCGCCTTCATCGGCGCCGCCGCCTTCGGCCATGTCGCGGGCCAGCTGCGGGCCGAGACTGTGGGGGGCGTCACCAGCCTCTATGGCGACGTCGACGGCGACGGCGTGGCCGATCTCCAGATCCGCTGCACCGGCGCCATCGCCTTCGTCGCGGCGGATTTCCTGCTCTAGCGACGGCGCCCGGCGGATCCGCAGAAAGGTCGGGCAATTCGCCTTGGTGCGGCCGATAATTCCGGCTATCCCGGCAGGACGTGTCCTGCCCTGGCAGGACGTCCATTGTCCTGCCGCGGCAGGACATCCGTTGTCTTGCCCGAACACAGCCGGTGACGCATGACCTCGCTCCCTGACCTCTCGGCCGTCGACCTGGTGTCCCGCTACCGCGACCGCAGCCTGTCGCCGGTCGAGGTGACCGAGGCGGTGCTGGCCCGGATCGAGGCGTGGGAGCCGAAGCTGCAGGCCCTCTGGGCGCTCGATGCCGCCGGCGCCCGCGCCGCCGCCGCGGCCTCGGCCGCGCGCTGGGCCGAGGGGCGGCCGCTTGGGCCGGTCGACGGCGTGCCGGCGACGGTCAAGGACAACATCGCCACCAGGGGCGTGCCGGTGCCGGTGGGCACCGCGGCGACGCCGCTGGTGCCGGCCGCCGAGGACGCCCCGCCCGCGGCGCGGCTGCGCGAATCCGGCGCCGTGATCCTGGCCAAGACCACCATGCCGGATTACGGGATGCTGTCCTCCGGCCTCTCCAGCTTCCACAAGCTGGCGCGCAACCCGTGGGACCTGTCGAAGAACCCGGGCGGCTCCAGCGCCGGGGCAGGGGCGGCCGCTGCCGCCGGCTACGGTCCGATCCATCTCGGCACCGACATCGGCGGTTCGGTCCGCCTGCCGGCCGCCTGGTGCGGCATCGTCGGGCTGAAGYCCAGCCTGGGGCGGATCCCGATCGACCCGTCCTATGTCGGTCGCGTCGCCGGGCCGATGACCCGGACAGTGGCCGATGCCGCCCTGGCCATGGCGGTGCTGTCGCGGCCCGACGGGCGCGACGGCATGAACCTGCCTCCGGCCGAGATCGATTGGGCCGACCTCGCCATCGATCCCAAGGGCCTGCGCATCGGCCTGATGATGGACATCGGCGCCGGCATGGCGCTGGACCCCGAGGTGGGCGACGCGGTGACGGCCGCGGCCCGGTTGCTCGAGGCAGCCGGCGGCATCGTCGAGCCGGTGCCGGCGATCCTGACCCGCGAGATGCTGGATGGGCTGGACGATTTCTGGCGGGTGCGGTCCTGGGACGACGTGTCGAAGCTGCCCGCGGCGGACCGGGCGAAGATCCTGCCCTATATCCGGGCCTGGGCGGAATCGGGGGCGGAGCGGTCGGGCCTGGCGGTGATGCGCGGTTTCAACCGCACCATGGAGATCCGCAAGGCGGCGGCGGCGCTGTTCGCATCGCTGGATTTCGTGCTGTCGCCGACGGCGCCGGTCGCCGGCTTCCCGGCGGACTGGGCGTCGCCGCTGAACGACCCGGAGAAGCCGTTCGAGCACATCGGCTACACCGTGCCGTGGAACATGTCGGAGCAGCCGGCGGTGTCGATCAATTGCGGCTTCACCGCCGCCGGGCTGCCGATCGGCCTGCAGATCGTCGGCCGCCGCTTCGACGACCTCGGCGTGCTGCGCCTGGCCCAGGCCTATGAGGACCGCCGCGGCCCGCAGCGGCCCTGGCCTGTGCTCTGACGCAGGAAGGGCCTGTCACTCCGGAAGGCCGGCCTTGCGGTAGCCATCGACGAAGTGCTGGAGCGTCGCCGCGTCGCGGAACGGCTCCCTGGCCACCCAGTGGCGGGTCGTGAAATCCGGGTTGCCGACGAGGAACAGCTCGACCTCCGCGCGCGCCTCGTCGAGCCGGCCCAGCTGGGCCAGGCTTGCCGCCAGGAAACGGCGTGAGCTGGTGCGATAGGTCTCGTCCCGGCGCAGCGTCTCGACGGCGGCTTCGTAGTCGCCGGCCGCGTATTGCGCCTGGCCGAGCGTGAGATAGTACCAGCTTGCCGGAAACGGGTTCAGCCGGAACGCCTTGCGGACGTGCTCGAGGCCGTCCTCGACCCGCCCGGCCAGGACCGCGATGTCGGACAAGGCCGCCCAGGCATCGGCCTCGTTGGGGTCGAGCTCGATCGCCCTGGCGAATTCCGCATCCGCCTCGGCGAAGCTGCGCTCATAGGCCAGCAGGTAGGCCAGGACCCAGCGGCAGCCGGCATCGTTGGGATCGAGCGCCACCGCTTTGCGCGCCAGGTCCAGGGCAACGCTGCGGGACGAGTCCGTCGGTCCGCCGGAATGCACCGATCCCATCCAGTGGTTCATGGCCAGCCAGCGATAGGGTTCGGCGTATCCCGGATCGAGCGAGACCGCGCGCGTGAGCATCAGATGCGCTTCCCTGGCCGCCTGCGGGGAATCATCCATCAGCCGGCGCGCCCGCACGCAGAGATCGTAGGCCTCGAAATTCTGGGGCCGATGGCGCGGCGGCGGTGCGCGTAGCCGGCCGAGCAGCGCCTCCATGATCTTGCCGGTGACCTCGTCCTGGACGGCAAAGATGTCGTCCAGGCCGCGATCGAAGCGTTCCGCCCAGAGGTGATCGCCGCTCACCGCGTCGACCAGCTGGGCGTTGATGCGCACCCGCCCCGCGGCGCGTCTGGCGCTGCCCTCCAGCAGGTAGCGCACGCCAAGGTCCTGTGCGATCCCGCGCACGTCCATCGCCTTGCCCTTGTAGGCAAAGGCCGAGTTGCGGGCGATGACGAACAGGCCCGGAATCCTGGACAGGTCGGTGATCAGGTCCTCGGTCAGCCCGTCCGTGAAGGAGTCCTGGTCGGGATCGTTGCTGACATTGACGAAGGGCAGCACGGCGATCGACGGCTTGTCGGGCAGCGGCAGAGGGGCTCGCTTCGCGCCGCCGAGCGGTTCGACGGCGGCCGTGAAGCGGTAGCCGACCCGCGGAACCGTGGCGATCCACTGGCCTCCGTCGGCGGCCGGCCCCAGCAGCTTCCGCAGCGACGCGATCTGAACGGTGAGATTGCCCTCCTCGACGGCCATGCCCGGCCACGCCGCGTCCATCAGCTCGGCCTTGTCAAGGATGTCGCCGGGCCGTCCGACCAGCGCCGCCAGCAGCTTCAGCCCGCGATGGCCGACGGCGACGGGGACATCATCCCGAAGCAGCGTTCCCGCATCGGGATCCAGCACGAACGGACCAAAGGCGAAGCGCGATCCCTGCATGCGGCATCCATAGTCCGTTTGGAAGTTTTTGAGAACTATTTGGGAGGGCTTAAGTACGGCGCCGCCGGCATCCTGCAGACTTCAGCCTCTTTCAGGTCGAGGGGCCCTCTGGCCCCTCAGCTCCTATGGAGGCTGTCATGACCAATACGCGCACCCTCGGGGCGACTCTGCGTCAGGCGGAAGCGTCGTGTCGGCCCCACGGCCTGGCGGCCCTGCTGAGCATGATCGCGACCTGGCGCGGGCGGATACGCGTTCGCCAGGCCCTCAGGCGGATGTCGAAGGCCAATCCGTACCTGATCGACGATATCGGTCTGACGAAACGGCAGGTCGAGGCGGAGGTCGCCAAGCCCTTCTGGCAGGACTAGGGCGAAGGTTGCCATGACGTATCGACCGTTTCCGCGTGCCGTCGTGTTTCTTCAGCACCTGCCGGAATTTGCCGGTCCTGCTTCGAGGTCCGCATGACTGCCGAAAGCACGACGTTACCGCGAGCGGATCGGATCCCCTGGGCCGCGATGGCGGGCATCATCGCGACCGTCACGGTGTTCGCCGTGGCCCAGGGACTGACCTACCCGCTGCTCAGCTTCATCCTCGATCGGCAGGGGACGACGCCCGGCCTGATCGGCTTGTCGGCGGCAATGACGCCGCTGGGCTTCATCGTCTCCGCGCCCTTCATTCCCGGGCTGGTGCGGCGTCTGGGTGGGGCCCGGCTGGCGATTCTGTGCTCGATCCTGGCCGCGCTCGCCCTGATCGCGATCGCCTGGACGCAGGACGTCATGGCCTGGATGCCGCTGCGCTTCCTCCTCGGCTTCTTTGCCAATCCACTCTACGTGATCAGCGAAACCTGGCTGATCACGATCACCCCCGCGCCACGCCGCGGCCGCATCATGGGCCTCTATACATCGATCGTTTCGGGTGGGTTCGCCATCGGCCCGCTGTCGCTCGGCCTGGTCGGCACGCAGGGCTGGCCGCCCTTTATGATCGGCATCGCGGCCTTCCTGATCTGCGGCCTGATCGTGGTCGCGGTGGTGCCGCGCCTGCCGAAGATGCCGCAAGAGGGCGAGGCGACATCGGTCGCCGGCTTCTTCGCTCTGGCGCCGCTCCTGCTGTTCGGGGTTTTCGCAGCAGCCGCCTTCGAGCAGATCCTGCTGTCCTTGTTCGCGGTCTATGGCACAGCGCTCGGCAGCGGCGAGGAGCGCATCGCTTCGCTCATCACCTGCTTCATCGCGGGCAATGCCGTGCTGCAGATCCTGCTCGGGCGCCTGGCCGAACGGTTCGGCTCGGCGCGGACCCTGCTGTTCTGTGCCCTGGCATCGCTGGCCGGCTGCCTGCTGCTGCCGGCGATCTTCGACTCCTGGCTCATCTGGCCGCTCGTCCTCCTCTGGGGCGGCGTCTCGTTCGGGATCTACACCATGTCGCTGATCCAGCTCGGCGAGCGATTCGACGGCCAGGCCCTGATCGCCGGCAACGCGGCCTTCGCGTTCGCCTGGGGCATCGGCGGCATCGTCGGCTCGCCCGCGACAGGGCTGGCGATGCAACTGATCGGACATCAAGGGCTGCCATCGTCCCTCGGCCTGCTGTGCTGTGTCCTGGCGGCGCTGCTGGTGGCGGAGAGACGGCGGGTCTGACCGGGCATTTGCCTCGTCCAAGGGGCCTACGCCGCCCCTGTCGGCTTTGTCCGGCCGAGCGGGATGGTGACGGATTTGGCGATCAGCCGCCGTCGCGCTGCAAGCCAGACCGTCCCGGCCGCGATGAGGCCGACGACGACATTGGCGGCGACGAACAGGATCACCGCCAGCACCGCCACGATACCGGCGTCGCCGCGTTCGACCATGCGCATCGGGGCCACCGCCAGCGCGGTCACGCCGAAGGTGAAGGCCCAGTAGGATGGGCTGAACGGCTCCTCCCGGATCCAGGGCAGCAGCCGCAGCAGCACCAGCGCCTGCAGGACGCCGTAGCCGAGCAGAGCATGGGCGACCAGGTCGGGCGGCCCCTGGGTGATGCCGAGATAGGCGACCCCGCCAACCACCGGCGGCGCCAGCTGGACGCCCAGCGTCGGCCGCAGTCCCGGCGGCAGCGTGGCGGCGGTCAGCAGCCGGTGGATCAGCACCGATTCGATCGCCAGCCAGGAGAACAGCCCGGCGCCGAAGGCCATCTGCCCCCAGTCGGGATGGCCCAGCGCCGCCGCCACGGCGGCGGTGACGAAGCTGCCGGCGACGGTCGGCAGGTAGAGGACGGGCGTGGTGGTTCCGTGGTCGCGTCCGCCCTGCCACAGGCCGCCGGTGCGCCAAATCGCGAACAGCAGCGTGGCGGCGGCGCCGATGGCGAACAGCACCGTCGCGATCGGCTGCGAATAAGGCAGCACGCCGCCGGCGACCAGCAGCGTCGCGACCCCGGCGAGCCCGATGAAGCAGCACGCCACCGGATGGGCCACCTCGCCCAGCGCCTCATCGCGGGCCACCAGCCATTTCAGGCCGTAGAGCAGGACCAGAACGGCCCAGACCACGACCGCCAGGGCAATCACGGCCTCGCCGATGACGGTCGGCAGCTGCCACAGCCGGTGGGCCGAGCGCCAGGCGCCGCCGAGCCCGGCCAGCCCCAGCACGATGCCGAAGAAGGAGGCCGGGATCACCGGCACGATCAGTCGAACGGTCATTTGAGCAATCCCCCGACAGCCCCGGCGGGAAGGTCCCGCCCACCATGATAGGTCCGCACCTTGGCTCAGGACCTCTTGAACGGCCAGCCCGGCTCCAGGTCGTCGCTTCGAATCTGCTCGCGATCATCGTGTGCAGCCGGCCGTCGATCCTTCCGCCGGCGTGGAGATGACCCGCAGCGCGGATCGGGTGCCGCGAGATCGGAAGGAAGCCGCCCGGGATGTGTGCCGTGGCCCTTTTTCGTCACGGGAGATGGCGCAGGGCGGATTTGAGCGTTCGGGAGCTGCGGTTCTTCTTCAGGAAGGCATCCGTCAGGTCGGCGATTTCGTCTGCCGACGTGTCGAGCGCGAAATGGCCGCCGTCCAGGATATGGACTTCCGCTTCGGGCACATCGCGCTTGTAGGCATCCGGCTCCGAGAGGTCGAAGGACGGGTCGTACTTTCCCCACAGCACCAGCATCGGCGGCTGGTTCTCACGCATCCATGCCTGCCAGGCAGGGTAGGAGGCGACATTGTTGCGGTAGTCGAAGAACAATTCGGTCTGGATGTCGGCTTGGCCTTCCCGGTTGAGGAAGGCGAATTCATCGGTCCAGAGGTCCGGATCGTAGCGGTCGATTCTCGGGTCGCTGCCGAGATGGCGGGTGCGCGTGGTCTCGAACGACAGCAGGTTGATCCGCAAGGCCGCTTCGTGCGTCGCGCGGTCCGCCCAGAAGGCCCGCCTGGCCGCCCAGGGTTTGCCGAGGCCTTCATTGTGCGCCACGGCGTTCTGGATGATGAGGCTCTCGACGCGGTCCGGATGGGCCAGCGCGAGCCGGAAGCCGACCGGGCCGCCGTAATCCTGCATGTAGAGGCTGTAGCGGGAGAGCACCAGTTTCTGCGTGAAGCGGGCGACGACGTCGGCGAGACGGTCGAAGGTGTACGAGAAGTCCTTCGGCTTCGGCGCGTCGCTGTGGCCGAAGCCGGGATAGTCCGGGGCGATGAGACGGTAGCGGTCCGAGAGCCGCTGCAGCAGCGGCTCGAACATCCGCGACGACGACGGCAGCCCATGCAGCAGAAGGATCGCCGGCGCATCCGCCGGGCCGGCGTCCCGGTAGAAGATCGACAGGCCGTCCAGGTCGATGGTGCGGTAGCGGACCGGGTGTTTCATGCGGGGCTCCCGTATGCCTGTGGGACTCAATCTCCGACCTGCAGGATGATCTCGATTTCGACCGGCATGCCAAGGGGCAGGCTGGCGACGCCCAGGACAATGCGCGGCGAAAGCATCCCGGTCCCGAAGGCCTTGACCAGGATCTCGGACGCGCCGTCGGCAACCCGGGGATGGTCCCGAAAATCGCCTGCGGTCGCGATGTAGACGGCGAGTTTTGCGACGCCGGTCACCTTGTCGAGCGTGCCGAGGTGCACCTTGGCCGCGGACAGCGCGTTGAGGCAGGCGATCCGTGCCGCCTCCTGCCCCTCCTCGACCGACAGTTCCGCGCCGAGCCGCCCGATGAATTGCGGGGTTCGGGCGATGACAGGAAGCATCCCGCTGAGGAAGAGCAGGTTGCCGATCTCCACCGCTTCGACATAGGCGCCGAGCGGTATGGGCGCCGGCGGCAGTTCGATGCCCAGGGTCTTCAGCCGCCGTTCCGCGCCGGCGGCCGGCACTGTGTCGAGAGCTACCATCTGCCCAGATGGGCGCCGCCATCGACGTGCAGCACCTCCCCGGTGATGTGCGGGGCCTCGGTCAGGAAGACGACGGCGTCGACGATATCCTGGACGGTGGAGATGACACCCATCGGCGACAGCGTCTTGAGGAAATCCTTCGGATCGTCCTTGTGGAGCGGCGTGTCGACGATGCCGGGAGCCACGGTGTTCACTCGAATCCCTGCCTTAGCATACTCCATCGCGATGTTCTTCGAGGCGGCCTCGATGCCGCCTTTGGTCATCATCGCGACCGAGACGTCGACGCCCGCGATCGGATGACCGACCAGCGGGGTGGTGATGCTGACGATGCTGCCGCCGGACTTCTGCGCCAGCATCTGCCGGATCACGAACTGCGTGAGGTGAAGGAAGCCCTCGGTGTTCGTCGCTGCGAGCTTGCGGTAGTCGTCGACCGTGTAGTCTATGAACGGCTTGGCGAAGAAAATCCCGGCATTGTTGACCAGGGCGTTGATCGCGCCGAACCGTGCCAGGGCGATCTCGGTGACGTTCCTGGCCGTCGCCGGGTTCGCGATGTCGCCGTCCACGCGGGCGACGCGATCGGAATCGGGGATCTCCCTCGACCGGCTGACCTGCCGGGATGTCGCGACGACGTTGTAGCCGCGGTCGAGGAAGGCATTGGCAATTCCTGCACCGATGCCCTGGGAGGCACCGGTGACGATCACTGTCTTCTCAGCGTGCATGATCATCTCCGAACTGTGATGCGAAGCCGACGACGCGATCAGGTCGTCTGGCGCAGGGGCCGGAAGGCGGCGCGCAACTCGGCGCTGAACAGGGCCGGCTGCTCCCAGGCGGCGAAGTGCCCGCCCTTGTCGGGCCTGTTGTAGTGGATCAGCTTCGGATAGGCCTGCTCCGCCCAGCTCTTGGGCGCCTGGTAGATCTCGTCCGGGAAGGCACTCACGGCGACCGGGATCTTGATGCCCCGGGGGTCGAAGAAGCCACCCGACGGGAAGTGCGCATTGTCCCAGTAGAGGCGCGCCGAGGAGATCGCCGTGTTGGTCAGCCAGTACAGCGTGACGTTGTCGAGGATGTCGTCGCGCGTCAGGCCCTCGGTCTCGCCGTCGAAGACGCGGGCGATGAGCCTGTAGCTGCGGATGTCGTGGTCGAGCATCCACGCCGCGAGGCCGACCGGAGAGTCGACGATCCCGTATAGCGTCTGCGGCCGGTTGTTCATCTCGATCGCGTAGCCCAGCCCGTTCTTATAGAAGTCGTCGAGCTGGTCCCAGGCGCGCTTCTCGTCCGGCGAGAGGCCGGCGGGCGGCGGGCCGCCGGCCGCCAGCGCTTTCGCGACATCCGCCGGGACGGTGGCCGCCATGTTGGTGTGGATGCCGAGCAGTCCCGGCGGCTGCTGCAGCGCCATCTGCTCGGACACGGCATTGCCCCAGTCACCGCCCTGCGCGACGTATCTGGTGTAGCCGAGCCGCTGCATCAGCACCGCCCAGGCCTGCGCGATCCGGACCGGGGTCCAGCCGGGCGCCGTGGGCTTGCCGGAGAAGCCGTAGCCCGGCAGCGAGGGGATCACCACATGGAACGCATCCGACGCGGTCCCGCCATGCGCCGTGGGATCGGTCAGCGGCCCGATGATCTTGAGCTGCTCGATGATCGAGCCGGGCCAGCCATGGGTGACGATCACCGGCAGGGCGTTGTCGTGTTGCGAGCGGACGTGGATGAAGTGGATGTCCAGCCCGTCGATCTCGGTGACGAATTGCGGTAGGGCCTGGAGCCGCGCCGCCATCTTGCTCCAGTCGTAGTCCGTCGCCCAATGCTTCGCGAGCTTCTGGATCGTCGCGAGCTGCACGCCCTGCGTGTCGTCCGCGACGGTCTCCTTGTCCGGCCAGCGGGTGGTGGCCACGCGGCGTCGCAGGTCGTCGAGCTGCTCCTGCGGGAAGGTCATGCTGAAGGGGCGGATGGCGTCGCCCGTGGCCGCACCCAGCGGCATCGGCATCATCATGGCGACGCTCGTCAGGGCTGACGTTATGAGGAGGTCACGGCGCGTGGGTGAAAAACCTTCCAGCATGGCGAAATCCTCTCGGGTGGTCTCAGTGGCAGCGAAGCGCCACGACAGACTGCGACGAGGCCTGGGGCCGCGCGATTGCACGTTGGTATCGCCGACACCTTGGTATCGGAATGCGGAAGCTCGGCCGAACCGCGGGATCGAGACAAGATTACGCCGCTTTGATTGCTCGAATATTTTCAATTCCGGACGATACCAAGGTATCGCCGATACCTTTGTTTGATAGATGGGGGCGTTGAGCTCTGGCATTTCGATGACACCGGGACTGTCCCCGCGACCATCGGAGATTGATATGGACGCCATCGCAAACGTCGGCCGGATCCGCGTCGATCGCCGCTCACCGGCCTATTGGCGCGTCACCTTCGACCTGCCGCCTCTGAACATCTTCGGGCCGGCGAACATGTCGCAGCTGAACGCCGTCGTCGCGGCGCTCGAGGGTGACGAGCAGGTCAAGGTCGTCGTCTTCGACAGCGCCATCGAGGGCTTCTTCCTGACCCATTACGACTTTCTGGCAAACCCGGAGGACACGCTTGGGCTGCCGCCAGGCCCGACCGGTCTGCAGCAGCTGCCGGACATGCTGGTGCGTTTGAGCCGCGCTCCCGTCGTATCGATCGCATCGATCCGGGGGCGCGCGACCGGCGTGGGAAGCGAACTCGCCCTCGCCAGCGACATGCGCTTCGCCAGCCGCGAGAAGGCGATCCTCTCGCAGTGGGAGGTCGGCGCCGGCCTGGTGCCCGGTGGCGGGCCGATGGCAAGGCTGCCCCGCCTCATGGGCCGTGGCCGCGCGCTGGAGGTGCTGCTCGGGGCGGACGACATTCCGGGCGATCTCGCGGAGCGCTACGGTTATGTCAACCGCGCACTGCCGGATGCGGAGCTCGACGCCTTCGTCGACGCGCTGGCAAGGAGGATCGCGTCGTTCGACAAGCAGGCCATCGCGGAGACGAAGCGCCTGGTCGACGTGGCGAGCCTGCCGCCCGACGCTGAAATCGCGCCGGAATGGGAGGCGTTCATGGCGGCGCTGGCCCGCCCCGCCGCCCAGATGCGGATCAAGGCGCTGATGGAGCGCGGCTTCCACAAGCCGGGCGACGTCGAAACGCGCCTCGGACACCATGTCGGGCAGCTCGGCCGCTGACAGCCTCCTCGGTCGGCCATGTCAGGATGTTCCGTCCCGTCAGGCGCCAGCGGCAGACAATTTCTTTCACGCGGCGTTCGATTCCCGCGTGTGCTCTTGGGTGGCAGCCATGAAATTCAGCATCGGCGAAGACAGCGGCTTCCACGACGCCATCGTTCCGCGCAACCCGGCGGTTCTGTCACCGCGGCGGCTATCGGACCCCTATGTCGAATTTCGGTCGGCCGGCCTTCGAGGCGATCGGGTCGCCTGTTGGCCGAGGACAGGCTTACTGGACGTCGTGCCGGCCACGCGGGGATTCTCGGTCGACCTGGTGCCGGTGGCCGGCGAGGACCCGGTTGTCGATCGAGTGCGGCATCTCGCGAAGCCCCCGGGCGGTGGGCATCTGCCCGCGCCCGCAAGCTGGACCCCGGCCTCGGCGGAAGAATGGAGGCGCAGCGCTTCGCTGCTGCCGGCTGACGCGATTGGCCGAAACGCCGCCAAGATACAGCACACGCTTTCCTGGTTCGCGAAGAGGATCAGGCACGGTGCGGATTGCCTATCGCGCCGCAGCAAGGGCTTGGGAAGACCGCAGTAATTTTTGAATGCGAAGATCGCGCTCCACAAGATTTCAAAGGAAAGAGACATGGGAAGTGCAGAAGTTGGGATCAGACCCGCGGTCGAGAGTTCGTGGGCGGGCAAAGTCGACATGCGGCTCGAGATCGTGATCATTCCTGTCTCGGACGTGGACCGCGCCAAGCGATTTTATGGCGATTTGGGTTGGAGGCTCGATATCGACCATGCGGCCAGGGACGACTACCGCGTGATCCAGTTCACGCCGCCTGGCTCCGCATGCTCTGTCATCTTCGGCAAGAACGTCACCGCCGCCGCACCCGGCTCGATGCAGGGGCTGCACCTGATCGTCTCCGACATCGAGGCCGCTCGCGAGGACCTGCTCCGTCGTGGCGTCGAGATCAGCGAGCCGTTCCATGACACCGGAGGCGTGTTCCACCATGCCGACGGAAAGGGCGTGGCCATCGGCCCGAATCCGCAACGAAGAAGCTACGCCTCCTACGCCTCGTTCAGCGATCCCGACGGCAATGGCTGGGTCTTCCAGGAAGTGACCGCGCGATTGTCCGGAGATGTCGAACTGGGCGACGCGCGATTCACCAGCGAGGTCGTGAACGCGGTCCGACACACCGCAACCGGAGGGTAAAATGGATCTCGATAGAACGATCGTCATCACCGGCGCCTCGGAGGAGATCGGCGCGAGCCTCGTCGGCACCTTCCTCGATCGCGGCTACAATGTCGTCGCGACGTCTTCGGAGATCGGCCGATCTTCGGGAAACCTGCATTCGGACCGGCTGGCCTGTGTGGCCGGAGACATCGCGGATCCGGACACGGCCAAGATCGTCACCAAGACCGCGATGGCGCGCTTCGGAAGGATCGACGCCTTGATCAACAGTGCCGGGATCTTCGTCACGAAGCCGTTTGTCGACTATACCGTCGAAGACTATCGCAATCTTGTGTCGACGAACCTCGACGGGTTTCTGCACCTCACGCAGCTGGTCGTCCGGCAAATGCTGGCGCAAGGGACCGGCGGCAGCATCGTCACCGTCACCTGGCCGCCGACCGACCGGGCAACCCCCGGGGTCGCCGCCTCGGTCGCCATCATCACCTCAGGCGGTGTCGAGGCGGCATCCAAGACCATCGCGATGGAATATGAGCGGGATGGAATTCGCGTCAACATCGTGGCGCCCGGCATCGACGCCATGTCGTTTCAGACGGCCAGCCCGGAAGCTTTGCTCGAGGCACTGCCGGCGATGCGCAGCACCTCGATCGCGAGGGAGATCATCGATGCTGTCGTTTTCCTGACCGAGGCGCCGCAGATCACCGGGAAGGTGCTGCACGTCGATTGTGCGCCCGTCGACAGATGGTAGTCCCGAGACCGGCATCGGCGGTGTCAGCTGCTTGCCCGGAGCTCCTGCAGCAGCTCCTGCGCGACCATGAGATCGTGCGTGTCCTGCCCTTCGGCGAAGCGATCGTAGATAGGCGCGAGGAGCGCGAGCGCCTCGCCGGCTCGATTTTGATCCTTCCACAGCCGCGCGAGGCTCGCCGCCGTTCGCAATTCCCACGCGATCGTCTGCTGCCGGCGGGCCCATTCGAGCGATCGGTGATAGTACAACTCGGCCTCGCGCGACCCATCGGGCGCACTGTAGGACAGGATCAGCTCGCCTTTGATCCGGAGGATCTCGGCGAAGTACCATCGCTCGTCATTCTGCTCGGATCGCACCAGGGCTTCGTCGATCGCCGCCAATCCCTCGGCGATGTTTCCGGCACGCCCGAGGGCGGAGGCGAACTCGCTCTGGAAGACGATGTAATAGACGCCGTACTGGATCTCGCGGAACTCCGCCAGGGCGGCCTCGAGTTCGGCCAGCCCGCCATCGAGGTCACCGCGTTTGATGAGCAGGACGCCTCGGAAGCACCGGCCCCAGCCTTGCCAGAAACCGAGCCCTTCGGCCGCATTGTCGATCAGCATCGAGACGTAGTGCTCGACCAGCGGCAGATCGCCGACGAACAGGGCAACGGGGCACGCGGCGTGAACCAGGACCTGACAAAGGGTTAGGGTATCGTTCCCAGAGGCGGCGCCGTCGACAATGCTCTTGACCAGGAGCACGGCCTGCTTCGGCCGGCCCTGCAGCCAAAGGATCCGCGCAAGAAAGCACCGGGCCATGGCGCGTTGGTCGAAGACAAAGCGGTTCAGCTGGGCGCCGATGACCGGAACCTCGTATCTGCCCAGCATGCGTTCGATGGTGTGGCGCGCCTCGGCCTGGTCGCCCAGGAGATGCAGGATGTAGCCGACCATCCGGTCTCCGACCAGGATGCCGAGCTTGTCGCCTGCGCTGGCGGCAAGCTCGGAAAACCTCCTCGCGAGCGCCAGCGCCTCGCGGAACTCGCCCTTGTTCAGCAAGCCAGCCCACAGGCCCCACAGGGCCCGCAACTGGTAGTCGCGATTTTCCTGCCGCTCGGAGGTTTCGAGAGCCCGGTGCCATGCAGCCATAGTCTCCGACCCCAGGCCCTTCGTCTGCATCAAGGACCAGGCGCGCGCCGCGTGCAGGCGCATCTCCTGGTCCAGAGTCCGGCTGGTCTCGGGCGCGGCCAGAGCGCGGTCGACCCGTTCCTCGCACTCCCTGGTGAGCGAAAGATGAAACCAGAGCGGGATGGCGAGGACCGTCAATGCGACGCCCGTGGCCACATCGCCGATGGGCGAAAAGGTCCAGTCGAGCGCGGCTCTGACATTGTCGATGTTGTGCCGGTAACGTGGGAGCCAATCGGTTGCGGGCTCGCGCTCCCATTTCCCATAGGCCTGTTCGAGCAAAGCCCGATAGTGCTCGGCGTGGCGCCGCGCGAACCGGTCGTGTTCGGTGCATTCGTCGAGCTTGACCAGCGCATAGGCACGGGTGGTGTCGAGCAGGCGGTAGAGCGCCACGGCCGCATCCAGGCTGGCCGTGACCAGGGATTTGGCGATCAGATCGGCGATCGCATCGACGATCTCGGACGGAGGCGTATCGCCGTCGGCCAGAACGGCGCTCGCCGATTCCATCGTGAACATGCCGGCAAATACGGCCAGGCGGCGGAGCACGACCTGCTGCAGCTCCGGCAGCAGGTCGTAGCTCCAGTCGAGCGTCGTGTGCAGTGTCTGATGGCGGGGCAGGGCGGTGCGGCGACCACGCAACAGCAAGCTGAAGCGCTCGTTCAGCCGCGCCGCGAGCCCGGCGATGCCGAACGTGTCGACACGCCCCGCGACGATCTCGATGGCCAGCGCGATTCCGTCGAGGCGCCGGCATATCTCGGCGACGAGCGGCGCCTCGGCATCGCCGAGCTCAAAGGCGTCGAGGCATGCGGCGGCCCGTTCGACGAACAGCTGAACCGAGGGAAACGCCAGGGCCTCGGCGGCCGTAAGCTCGGTGCCGCTCTGCGGAAAGGCCAGCGGCGCAAGCCGGTGCACGCGCTCGCCCTCGGAACGGAGGGCTTCCCTGCTTGTCGCCAGGATATGGACCCGCGGGGCTCCCTTCAGCACGTCCTCCGCCATCCTTGCTGCGGCTTCGACGACGTGTTCGCAGTTGTCGAGCACGATCAGCAGGTGCTTTTCCCGCAGGAAGGTGATCACGTTCGGCAGCGGCCTTTCCGACCCCACGCCGACCCCGAGGACGGTCGCCAGCGCGCCCGGCGCCAGCAGCGGATCGGAGAGAGGGGCGAGGTCGACGAAGCGGACACCGTCCTTGAAGCTGCCGGCCAGGGTGTCGGCGACGGCAACCGCGACCGTCGTCTTGCCGATGCCGCCGGCGCCGACGATGGTGACGAAGCGCTGCCGGGTGACTTGCGCGGACAGGGCGGCCACCGTGTCGGAACGGCCGACCATGCGCGTGAGCGGCATCGGCAGATCCTGCCGCGCCTCAATCGCCTCGATCTGCCGGTCGACATCGCCGAGCACGAGACCGCGATCGACGGGTGCTACGAAGCTGTAGCCGCGTCCCGGGATGTTCGCGATGAAGCGCCTGCCGGCTTGTCCGTCGCCGAGGGCGCGGCGCAGGGCGGCGACATGGACCTTCAGATTGCCCTCTTCCACGAAGGTGTTGGGCCATACGCGGTCGAGCAGCTCCTGCTTGCTCAGGACCTGGCCCGGCCGCTCGAGAAGGGCGACGAGGATGTCGCGGGCACGACTGCCGAGGTGAACCGGCTTGTCGCCTTCGAGCAGCAGCTGTTGCGCGGGCAGCAGTCGGAAAGCGCCAAAGGAGATCTCGCTCGGCTTCTCAGCCTCGTACCCGGTCACTCTTCGCCCCTTCGGCTCGTGAATCTGATGGCGCCTGCTAGAAGCCCCATCCAAGCCATGCGGGCGCTGTCCTCGCTGGCCTCGCATATCGTCCCGCGATCGACGGGCACGGTCAACGCCCGGTACTGACAAACAAAGGGGCGAGGTCCGTATTGCTCTGCCCCCGGAATCATGGAAAACTTTGCTGTTCGATTAAAGAGCATAATCCGGAGACGTCCAATGACCGTCCGGCAGAGGCAAAAATTCCTCCAGACAGCGGAATGTACTCCTCTTTATTTTGGAAGTATTAACAGACGCGATCTCATGACGCGAAGCATCACGGCGGGGCTGAGCTTGGCCGGGGTCGGAGCCGTCGCGAAGATGGGTATTGGCGCAGCCTATGCGGCAGACCGTCCGCTGACACCCACCGTCTACCAGTGGATCCAGAACTTCCACCCTGCGATCTCGGAGGTGAACGCCAAGTTTCCCGGCATCAATAGCCAGGTTGCGCCGGTCGAGGGGTTCGGCATCGAACGCTTTGTCGCCGAAGCGAAAAACAACGAAAGCACCTGGGACGTCTATGTCGGCCAGACTCCCTTCGTGGAGATGTCGGCCCTGGTCAAGGCCGGCGTGATTGAGCCGTGGGACAAGTACATCCCGAAGGACGTGATCGATGATCTCCTTCCATCGATCCGCGAGGAATGCACGATCGACGGGAAGCTCTACAGCTGGCCGTTTCTTCTGGATGTCATCGGCACGGGATGGCATTCGGGCCTGACGAGCAAGGCAGGGGTGGCCGATGCCGCGCCGGCGACCTGGGACGATGTCCTGGCCGCGGCCAAGACGATCGTGGACAAGCAGGCGGCGCCATGGGGGGCCACCTTCGACAGCCACGGCTGGCGCTCGCTGGCGCCGATCGCGCACAGCATGAGCTCCCATGTCTATACGCCGGAGGGCCTGTTCGACTTCACCAGCGAGCCGGCGATCGAAGCGCTGAAGCTGATGAAGCAGATCATGGCGGTCGCCAATCCCGATGTTCTGCTCGAAGGCGCATCGGATGCCGGTGTCAATGGAACCCCGGACGAGGTCGCCTTCGCCGCTCAACGCGTCGGCCTCTACTTCAAGTACTTCAACGCGCCGCTGCGCATGGCAACGAATTGGGACGATCCCAACGCCCTGCACCTCGGGCCATTGCCCAAATTCGCCAACGGCGAAGGCTCGACCGTGTTCTGGACCACCGGCTGCGCGTTGTTCAAGCACGGCCAGAACAAGGAAAAGGCAGCGGAATACGTCAAGGCCCTGACCTACGACAGGCAGATCTGGAAAGACTCGATCGTGGGGACCCCGAGCGGCCATCCGGGGCAGCTGCCGCCCTACAAATCCATCTATGCCGAATGGCGCGCCAACAAGCCCGACTGGATGCCGGACTTCGTGACCCTGGTTCGCGACCAGCTCGACAGGGCCAAGGCGATCAGCAACCACCTGTTCGGATTGCAGCAGTTCGTCATCGGCAAGCCGATCTGGGAGGCCTACCTGAAGGGTGAGGAGGCCGACCCGAAGGTCGCCATGCAGAAGGTCGCCGAAGCGGTCAATGCCGAGGTCAAGAAAGGCTGACGCACGGCCGGCGGACAGGCTTGCCGGATGCGGCCTGCCGCCGGAGTAGCGCCTGGCCGTCAGTAAGGGTTAGAAGCCGCGGGGTCCTTGGGCCTTGCGGATGATGCGCGCCGAGTTTCGAGCGGATTCTTCAGGCAAGGACGATATGACCCTATACCGGCCCGCAGCGGCGGTTCCCTTGCGCCGCCAGGCGGTCCAGCTGCGCCGGGCCGCCGGTCCGTGGCTGTTCCTGCTGCCGGCCTTGGTGTTCTTCGCCCTGTATCAGATCTACCCGATCCTGCGCGTCCTCTGGATCAGCTTCACCGACTATCAATTCCTGTCCAATCAGCCCGCCAAATGGATCTGGCTCGGGAACTATGCCGATGCCCTGCAGGATCCCCTGCTGTGGGCCGGCCTCGGGCGTGCCGCGCTGTTCACCATCATGTTCCTGCCCGGGACGATCATTCTGCCGCTGCTCCTGGCAATCCTCGTGGATCGGGTGACGAACGCGCGCGTGGCGACCTTCTACCGCGTCGTCCTGCTGATTCCGGCGGTTATCCCGAGCACGCTCATCTTCGTGCTGTGGAAGTGGATGTATAACTACCAGGCGGGTCCGATTAATCATTTTCTGGTCGAGACGGTCGGCCTGTTCACCTTGCAGAACGCGCCGCAGTGGCTGGGCGGGACGCCGCTGACGCTGCCCTCGATCGCCATCATGGAAGTGTGGTGGGGGCTGGGCTACCACACCATCTTCTTTCTCGCCGGCCTCGCCGCGATCCCCAAGGATCTGCCGGAAGCCGCGCGCATCGACGGGGCGAATGAGTGGCAGATCTTCTGGTATGTCACCCGGCCTCGGCTTGCGCCGATTATGATGGTGCTGGTCGTCCTGCGCTTCGGAACCGCGATGGCGGTGATCGACGAGTATCTGATCTTCGGCGGCTTCAACCGGGCCTCGCCGACCTACACCTGGACGATCTTCATGTATGACCAGGCCTTCAAGCTCGGCCTGTGGAGGCAAGGCTACGCCGCGGCGATCGGGATGATCGGGGCACTCGCCATGATGCTCGTCATGGTGCTGCTGCTTCGGCTGTTCCGGGCCAAGGACTGACGGTGGGATCGAGCTGCCAATGAGCCTTGAAGCCATTCATCGCAGCCGGGTCGCGGCAAAGCGGGCGATCGGCGGGCAAGCCAGGCCGGGCTGGTCCAGGCGCAAGCGGGCCGCGGTCGCCCGCCATCTGGTGATCAATCTCTTTCTGCTGATCATCCTGCTGCCGCTGGTCTGGGTGCTGTTCATGTCGGTGAAGACGCTGCCCGACGCGATGCGCGGCGATCTCTTCCCGAGGCAGCTTGACTTCACTCATTATTCCTACGTGTTCGAGCGTATCACCACGCTGCCGATCAACCTGTTCAACAGCGTGTACGTCACTTTCAGCACGGTGCTGATCACCATGTGCTGCTCCGTCATGGCCGGATACGCGCTCGTGCATCTGAGGCCGCGCGGCACCGGGCTGGTGATCACCATTCTGCTGGTCTCGCTCTATTTCCCGGTTCGCGTCGTGTCGCTGATCAGCATCTACGAGACCCAGCGCTGGCTCGGGCTGATCAACAGCACCGCCGGCCTTATCCTGCCCTATGTCACCCTTCAGCTGGCGATCAGCGTGCTGATCATGCGCAGCATGTTCCAGCTTGTTCCGCGTGAGGTCATCGACGCCGCGCGAGTCGACGGCGCCGGTCCCTGGCGGACGCTGTGGATGGTGGGCCTGCCCATGGTGCGCAACGGTCTCGTGGTCATCTTCATCGTCAACTTCGTCGCGGCGTGGGGTGAGTATCTGCTGTGCGTGACGCTGATCGACGACGAGGCACGGCGCACGATGCCAGTTGTCCTGGCCGTGGCTCAAGGCGGGCAGGGCCATTGGTCCTGGCCCAATCTCGCGGCGGTGTACATCATTGTGACCACGCCCGGCATCGTCGCCTTCGCCTTCGCCCAGAAACTGTTCTTCAAGGGTCTGGCTGAAGGCGTGACGAAGCTGTAGCGGTGTTGCCGACAAAGGAAGGCGGGATCCTATCGCCCGGGGCAGACCCCCAGGCTTCCCGACCTCGCCGGATGTCGCCGTGGCGGCTCTCAGATGAAGGCGCGATCGCGTCCCAGCGGTGTTGGCAAGCTAAGCCTTGCCGCCATCGCGATCAGGTCAGCCAGGGAACACGCCTTCATCTTCCGCATGACCCTGCCGCGATGGGCCTTCACGGTGATTTCGCTGATGCCCAGCTCGAAGCCGACCTGCTTGTTGAGGAGCCCGGTGGCGACCAACGCCATGACCTCGCGCTCGCGACCGCTGAGCGTTTCGTGGCGCCTGCGGAGGGCAAGCACTCCCGCCTCATGTTCCAGCCTGGTCCTGCTGACCTCCAATGCGCGATCGATCGCTGTCAGGAGTTCCTCGTGGTCAAACGGCTTCATGAAGAACTCGATCGCTCCGGCCTTCATGGCCTGGACCGCGACCGGAACGTCGCTGTGGCCGGTCAGGAAGATGACCGGCATTTCGCTGCGCTCCGCCGCGATGCGTCTCTGAAGCTCGAGACCGCTCAAGTCGGGAAGCCGAAGGTCCAGGACAACGCAACTCGGGACCGATGCATGGGGACGCTCCAGGAACTCGAATGCGGATCCGAAGGCCTCTGCGCGCCAGCCCGAAATCCGGACGAGTTCCGCGAGAGACTCGCGGACGGATATGTCGTCGTCGACGATGAAGACGGTCGGCGCGCAGCCGGCATCCGATGACGACGGAGCGTTCGCGACGACAGGGTTCGACGGCGCGTCGCGATCCAAGCCCGGGTTAAGCAAACTGCGGCGTTCCGGGAAGTCGATGCGAGCTGGCTCAGTGGATCTGCTCCGTGCAAGACCGATCTCCGGGAGAGGGCTGCAACGGATTTGTGCGGATCTTACGTGATATGAATGTGATATCATTTGTTCCTCCACTGTTTGTTGCGCGGAGCGTCTCGGATGTCGCTATTGCTGGTGGACCGGGCCTCAATCCAGGACGGAGCGCAGAGCGGCGACCGCCTGAGCAATGGCGCTTCGCGTTGCCGGCGTGTCCGCCAACGCATTCAGCACGACGAACCCGTGAATGGTGCCGCTGTAGCGGACCGAGGTCGCCCTCACGCCGGCCCTGATGAGCAGGCGGGCGTAGCCTTCGCCGTCGTCGCGAAGAACATCGTTCTCCGCGACGATGATCAGTGCATCGGGCAATCCACGCAATTGGTCGACGGAGGCCCGCAGGGGTGCCGCGGTGATCTCGTTTCGCAACGCGGCGTCGGGAAGATAGGCATCCCAGAACCGTTCCATGGCGGCCTTCGTCAGCCACGGTCCGTTTGCGAAGGTTTGGTACGAGGATGTGGTGAAATCGGCATCCGTGATCGGATAGAACAGGATCTGCAGATCGATCTTCGGACCGCGGCGTTGCATCGCGAGGAGCGTGACCGCGGCGGCCATGTTGCCACCCGCGCCGTCTCCGACGACTGCAAGCCTGGTGGGGTCCACACCGAGGCTCTCCCCGTGAGCGGCGACATAAGCGGTGACCGCATAGATCTGCTCCAGGGCAACCGGATACCGCGCCTCGGGTGAGCGGTCGTAGTCCACAAAGAACAGCGCCGCGCCCGCGGCGACGGCCAACTCCCGTACGACCCGGTCGTGAGTGTCGGCATCTCCGAGACACCAGCCGCCGCCATGGATGTAGACGATGACCGGCAAGATCTTTTGAGCATCACTGGGCCGGACGATCCTGACGGCCACCGATCCGGTCGGCCCGACCGGAAATGACATGTCCTCGATCCGAGCGGAGGGCCGTCCGACGGCGCCGGCCTGAATCCGGACCAGCGCGCGGCGTGCTTCCTCAGGCGACAGGCGGCACAGGTCGGGGTTCCCGCCGATCGTATCGAGAAAGTCCTGCGTTATCGGCTCGAGAATCCAACTGGCGTCATTCATTCTGTAACCTCGGCTCGGCTCGCGCGATATCGGAGTTCAGGGACGGATCCGCCGCAGCCTCGCGCGGACCGCCTGTCCAACATTCTCTGCAGTGGTCTATGCACCGGATCGCGCATCGGCGGCGGACTCCCGAAGGCGCCTGACTGAAGAAAAGCTGCGCCTGTTCGAACGCCGGTTCGAGTTAAGACTGGTAAATCCGGGTTCGGAGCAGTGTGGCAACCCGACGGACGAGCGGTCGGATGCCACGGACTGGCGGCGAGCGGTGCTGCAAGCCTGAGACAAATGCGGCCCGGCCGCGGGCGAGGCTTCAACTCGCGTGGCCGGGCCGCCAGCGCTGCTGGGGGGAAAGACAGCGCGTCGAGTTTGTGGCTGCTTCATGGGGGGGAATGAAGGCTAGGCCACATGCCGCGTTTGGGGGGAGAAATCGCGGCGAAACCGACAATAGTCCATGCCTCGATGTCCATAAATAATATGTTGGTATCGGTGTGCATTACAGCGCCGGTTATGCCGAGGGACGGACGAATTCGCGCGAGGCGGCCACTTCGACGACGCCGATTAACCTGGCTTAACGAATTCTAACTGGGAGAATTCTGCGGATCGGCGTCAAAGTCGAGACAGCAAACAAGAGCTCGTCGGAGCAGGGCATCTGAAGCTGATCCACGGCGACAGGCGCGAGAGGGGCGGCCATTTCACCGTCCGGGAGCCGCAGGCCCGGTTCAGCGCCGCAAGGCGCGTCCGGAATCGCCCGTGCCGCTGATCGGAAATTGCGGATCAGGACCCGGCCCCGATGTCGACGACGCTTCAAGCAAACCGAGACATGGAGGTGATCATGCACGTCGGCCAGCTGCTCCTGGCGAGATCGGCACCGTTGTCGCCCCAGCGGAGGAGCGAAGCGGACCAAGCGCTCGTCATCATCGTCGATGGCCAAGCGTCGGTTCGAGAGGCGCTGTCGGAGTTGATCCTGTCGGCGGGCTTCCGACCGGTCTGCTTCGCATCGGCCCGTGAATTCCTCGACGCAGATCTGCTGGACGCCCCCGGCTGCATGATCCTGGAAGTGCGGATGCCGGGGACGAGCGGCCTCGATCTGCAGCGACATCTCGCCCAGAACGGCAACGCCAAGCCGATCATCTTTCTCACCGGCCATGGCGACATCCCCATGACGGTTCAGGCGATGAAGGCCGGCGCCGTTGATTTTCTCACCAAGCCGGTGCGGGACCAGGCGCTGCTGGACGCCGTGATCGCGGGCGTTGCGATGGATGCTGCGCAGCGCGCCAAGGCCCGGATCGTCCGGTTGCATGTCGACCGCTACAAGACCTTGACGCTGCGCGAGCGGCAGGTGATGTGCGCCGTGGCGCAAGGCCGTGTCAACAAACAGACCGCCTATGACCTCGGGATCAGCGAGGTCACCGTCAAGCTCCACCGCGGCAACGCCATGCGCAAGATGCAGCTGAGGTCCGTCGCCGAACTCGTTCGCGTCTGGGAAGCGCTGCCAGCCGAGATGCGCGGGAGCGCGCGCCAATCCGGGGGGGCTGTATGGCCAGCTGTTCCCGACCATCCTGCTGGCCCGGCTGGTGTCGACGGAGCTCGAAGCGAGGCAATCGGAGTGGCATATCGGCGCGGGATCTACAGCGTCGTTGCCAGCTAGATGCGAGCCTCCGCTCCGGTTCCCGACACTCGGCTCTCCTGCCGCGCAGCGGCCGCGTGTGGGTCAGGTGCCCCAAGTCTCCGTAGCCCGTTTCAACGCCACGGGGCAAAACCGCCCGCGGACAATTCATGCCATGTTGGCCTGCATCCGAGCCAGGCCGGTTGGACAGCACGGCCGGCCGGATCGCGCTCTTGACGATAGGTTCGTATGCACCTATTTTGGGCGGCATGTCACCTTCGCAAGCTCTCGACGACGAAACCGCCGACCTGATCGCCCGCACCTGCCTGTGCCGGCGCATCCAGCGGGCAGGGCGGATCATCGGTCGTCGTTTCGACGAAGCGTTCCGGTCGCTCGGGATCAACAACTGGCAGTTCTCCGTCCTCATCACGCTCAAGCATCTCCGGTCCCCGACCATCGGCGAATTGGCGGAGGCGCTCGGGATGGACCGCACAACCTTGACCAAGAACCTGAAGCCGTTGTCCCGGCGCGAGCTTCTGCGCGTATACACCGACGAGCACGATGCGCGGGCGCGGCGCATCACCTTGACGGAGGCCGGCGAGGAGATTCTCGCCGGTGCCGAAGAAGGTTGGCATCAGGCTCAGCGGGCGGTTACTGCGGGCTTCCCGCCGGAAGAATTCGCGCAACTGACCTCCTCGCTGGAGCGCTTCCAGGTTGTGGGCAGGGGCTGAACGATGGGCGCGAACCTCGAAGGTCCGGCATATAGGTGCATATACACTGAAATGGCGGCACGCGGCCGATCCAGCCTCCCGCAATGCCGGTTCCTGCCATCGGAAATCCGCTCATGAAAAAGATGCACCTTCTGCTCTTCGTGGCTTTCCCGTTGCTGGCTGCAGGCGGGGTGAGCCTCCTCGTGGTCTCCGGAGCGGCCGAAGAGCGGAGGGCGCAGGACGATGGCGATCCGCGCAGCGTTCCGCCGATTATCGCGATCGCCGAGGCCAAGACGCTCGGGCATGTCGAGCGCGCATTCACCGGCTCGATATCGGCGCGGGTGCAAAGCAATCTCGGCTTCCGCGTGCCCGGCAAGATCGTCGAACGCATGGTCGACATCGGCGAGCGCGTCGCCGCCGGCCAGCCGCTCATGCGCATCGACGAGAATGACCTGCGCCTCGCCCTGACCGCCAGGCAGAACGCGGCCGCCGCCGCCCGCGCGGTCACCGTGCAGGCCCGCGCGGACGACAAGAGATACGCCGATCTCGTTGCGAAGGGATGGGCGACGAAGCAGCGCCACGAGCAGGCAAAGGCGGCGCTGGATTCCGCCGAGGCGCAGCTCGCCGCCGCCGAAGCCGAGGCCAGGGTCGCCGCGAACGAGGCCGGCTATTCCACCCTCGAGGCCGACGCGGACGGCGTCGTCGTGGAGACGCTCGGCGAGCCCGGCCAGGTCGTCTCGGCCGGACAGGTGGTGGTGAGGCTCGCCCATGCCGGGCCGCGCGAGGCCATCGTGGCACTTCCCGAGACGGTCAGGCCGATCCTGGGCTCGCAGGCCGAGGCGACCGTCTATGGCCTCGATAAGCGGCGCTGGCCCGCGCGCCTGCGGCAATTGTCGGATTCAGCCGACCCGCAGACCAGGACCTATGAGGCGCGCTACGTGCTGGATGGCGATGCGGCATCGGCACCGCTGGGTGCGACGGTGACGCTGTGGATCGCGGATGCCGATGCCGCCCAGGACGTCGAGGTCCCGATCGGCGCCATTCTGGACGACGGCGGCAAGACCGGCGTCTGGGTGATCGACCAGGACAAATCCACGGTTGGCTTCAGATCGGTGACGATACGCCGGCTCGGCGAGGAGACGGCGATCGTGTCGGGCGTCGAACCCGGCGAGCGGATCGCAGCGCTGGGCGCCCATCTTCTCCATGACGGCGAGACCGTCCGCATTGTGGTGGCAAAGGCGGAATCGCCATGAGCTTCAATCTTTCGGCGCTCGCCGTCCGCGAGCGCGCGGTGACGCTGTTCTTCATCATCGCGATCGCGATCGCCGGCGCCTTCGCCTTCCTCGAGCTCGGCCGCGCCGAGGATCCCGCCTTCACCGTGAAGACGCTGACTGTCACCACCGCCTGGCCGGGCGCGACGGCGCAGGAGATGCAGGACCTCGTCGCCGAGCCGCTCGAGAAGCGACTCCAGGAGCTGGCCTGGTACGACCGGGTCGAGACCACGGTGCGGCCCGGGCTGGCCTTCATGACGCTCACCCTGAAGGACAGCACCCCGCCGGCCGAGGTGCAGGAGCAGTTCTACCAGGCCCGCAAGAAGCTGGGCGACGAGGCCCGGAACCTGCCCGCCGGGGCCATGGGCCCGTTCGTCAACGACGAATATTCGGATGTCAGCTTCGCGCTCTACGCGCTGAAGGCCAAGGGCATGCCGATGCGCGCGCTGGTCAGGCAGGGCGAAGCGATCCGCCAGCAGCTGCTCCAGGTGCCCGGGGTCAAGAAGATCGACATTCTCGGCGAACGGCCGGAACGCATCTTCGTCGAGTTCTCCTATGCCAAGCTGGTCACGCTCGGCGTCTCGGCGCAGGACATCTTCGTCGCCCTGCAGCGGCAGAACGCGGTGACCCCGGCGGGCTCGATCGACACCGAGGGACCGCAGGTCTTCATCCGCCTCGACGGCGCCTATGACGACCTTCAGAAGATCGCCGACACGCCGATCGCCGCCGGCGGCCGCACGCTCAAGCTCTCCGACATCGCCGATGTCCGGCGCGGATACGAGGACCCGGCGACCTTCATCATCCGCCATCAGGGCGAGCCGGCGCTGATGCTGTCCGTGGTGATGCAGGGCGGCTGGAACGGCCTCGACCTCGGCCGCGCGCTGGAGGCGGAAACGGCGAAGGTTGCCGGCGCCCTGCCGCTCGGGCTCAGCCTGACCAAGGTGACCGACCAGGCCGTGAACATCACGGAGTCGGTCGACGAGTTCATGCTGAAGTTCTTCATGGCGCTCGGGGTCGTGCTGCTGGTCAGCCTGCTCAGCCTCGGCTGGCGGGTCGGCATCGTCGTCGCGGCCGCGGTTCCCCTCACCCTCGCGGTCGTCTTCCTGGTCATGCTGGAGACCGGCCGCTTCTTCGACCGCATCACGCTCGGCGCCCTGATCCTCGCGCTCGGGCTGCTGGTCGACGATGCCATCATCGCCATCGAGGTGATGGTGGTGAAGATGGAGGAAGGCATGGACCGGATCGCGGCCGCGGCCTATGCCTGGAGCCATACGGCGGCGCCGATGCTGTCGGGCACGCTGGTGACGGTGGTCGGGCTGATGCCGGTCGGCTTCGCGCGCTCCACCGCCGGCGAATATGCCGGCAACATCTTCTGGATCGTGGGCTTCGCCCTGATCGCCTCCTGGGTCGTGGCGGTCGCCGTCACGCCCTATCTCGGCGTGAAGCTGCTGCCCGAGATCAAGCCGGTCGAAGGCGGGCACCACGCCATCTACGACACGCCGAACTACCGGCGCCTGCGCCGGGTCATCGCCTTCGCCGTGCGCCACAAATTCCTGACCTGCGGCGCGGTGGCGATTGTCTTCATGCTCTCCGTCATCGGCATGGGCGCGGTGAAGCAGCAATTCTTCCCGACCTCCGATCGTCCCGAGGTCCTGGTCGAGGTGCGCATGCCGGAAGGCACGAGCATCGAGGCGACGGAGCGGACGGTGGAGACGGTCGAGCGCTGGCTGGCGGACCAGCCGGAGGCGCAGATCGTCACCAGCTATGTCGGCCAGGGCGCGCCGCGCTTCTTCCTGGCCATGTCCCCGGAACTGCCCGACCCTGCCTTCGCCAAGATCGTCATCCTGACGCCGGACGCGGAGGCCCGCGAGGCCCTGAAGCACCGGCTGCGCATGGCCGTGGCCGAAGGGCTGGCGCCCGAGGCCCATCTGCGCATCACCCAGCTGGTGTTCGGCCCCTATACGCCGTTCCCGGTCGAGTTCCGGATCATGGGGCCGGACGCCGGAGAGCTGCGCCGGATTTCCGAGCAGGCCCTCGCCGTCATGCGGGGCGTGCCCGACGTGCAGCAGGCCAATCGCGACTGGGGCAACCGCGTGCCGACCCTGCGCTATGTCCTCGACCAGGACCGGCTGCGCCTGATCGGCCTGTCGCCGGCGGAGGCGGCGCAGCAGCTGCAGTTCCTGCTCACCGGCGTCACCGTCACCCAGGTCCGCGAGAACATCCGCACCGTCGACGTGGTGGCCCGCAGCGCCGGTGGAGAGCGGCTCGACCCCGCCCGCCTCACCGACTTTTCGCTCACCAGCCGCGACGGGCGGCTGATCCCGCTCGACCAGATCGGCCACGCCGAGGTGCGCATGGAAGACCCGATCATGAAGCGGCGCGACCGGACCCCGACGATCGCCGTCCGTTCCGACATCGGCGAGGCCACCCAGCCGCCCGAAGTCTCGAAGCATGTCATGCAGGCCCTGCAGCCGCTGATCGCCTCGCTGCCCGCGGGCTACCGCATCGAGATGGGCGGCTCGATCGAGGAGGCGGGCAAGGCGAATGCCGCGCTCGCCGCCGTGTTCCCGATCATGGTCGCCCTGATGCTGGTCTTCATCATGCTGCAGGTCCGCTCCTTCTCGGCGACCGCCATGGTGATGCTGACCGCCCCGCTCGGCCTCGTCGGCGCCGTGCCGATCCTGCTCGCCTTCAACCAGCCCTTCGGCTTCAACGCCATCCTGGGGCTGATCGGGCTCGCCGGCATCCTGATGCGCAACACCCTGATCCTGATCGGGCAGATCAAGGAGAACAAGGATGCCGGGCTCGACGACTACCACGCCGTGGTCGAGGCGACCGTGCAGCGCGCCCGTCCCGTGATCCTGACGGCGCTCGCCGCCGTGCTGGCCTTCGTCCCGCTCACCCATTCGGTGTTCTGGGGGTCCATGGCCTACACGCTGATCGGCGGGACGGCCATCGGCACCGTGCTCATCCTGCTTTTCCTGCCGGCGCTCTACGCCGCCTGGTTCCGCGTGAAGCCGGCGGATGCCGTCTCGCCTGAAGCCAGGACCGGCTTGGGTCGCGGACACCGTGAGGCAATCCCCGCGCCGGCCGGCGCCGAGTGACAGACGCACCGACAGGATCAGGACGGCACGCCGGCCTGCCGGCGAGCTGCGACTGCGACGACGCCCATCGGAATGGATGCCACCGGTTTCGACGCGGCGGCCTCAGGCAGAAGCCGCGCGATGTTCTTCGCGGGCGGCCTGCCACACCTCGCGGGCTGCATCTGCGTTCATCGCGGCGATACCAAGCCCGACGATGAGATCAGGCCAGGCGGTCGACCAGAGATAGGCGGTGACGACTCCGGCGAGAATGATTGCGATGTTGGCCAGGACGTCATTGCGTGCGGACAGGAAGGCGGCCCGGGTCAGGCTGCCGCCATGTTCGCGAAAACGTGCCAGCATCAGGGCGCAGGTGAAGTTGACGATCATGGCACCCGTCCCGGTAAGGGTCAGTGCCGCCGGCGCGGGCGGCACGGGTACCATGAACTTCTCCCAAGCCGCCCAAAGCGTGGCGATTCCCGGAACCAGCAGGATCAGGGCGAGCGCCATGCCGAGTTTGGCCCGCTGTCTCACGCTCCAACCCAGCCCCAGCATGATGAGCAGGTTGACCGATGCGTCTTCGAGGAAGTCGATGCTGTCGGCGAAGAGCGAGACCGAGCCGATGGCCACAGCGACGGCAAACTCGATGCCGAAATAGCCGAGGTTGAGCGCCGCGACCCGGCGCACGACCCGACGCAAGCCAATTTCGGTGGCCACAGCATCCATTCTGCCGCTTCCCATCTGCAAGGCCGCCCGCCGCTTCGCTACCCCGCAGCGATGCCGAAACTTCTTCACCCCGGCCCGAAGATGATCCCAGCTAAATTCATCCTGCTCCAGCCCTGATCGACAGAGGGCTCAAGACGGTCGCCGCCCGACGCGGCGAACGTCCATCAGTCCGACCGCGGCCCCGACCGCCGGATCGTCAGGGCAGGAACGACGCGTCCTCCCGCAGCTCGATCACCGTCGGCCCTTCGGCCGCGAAGGCCTCGGCCAGGCTGTGTTCGAATGCGGCCAGCCCGTCGGGTCGCGCGGTGCGGCAGCCGAAAGCCTCGGCCAGCTTGAGGTAGTCGGGGTTGCGCTGGTTGACGCCGATCGTCGGGATGCCGCGGGCCGTCATGCCGTCCCGGATCTGAGCCAGGCTGTCGTTGTTCCACAGCACGATCGCGAGCGGCAGCTTCAGTTCGACCGCGGTGCCGAGCTCCTGCAGCGTGAACAGGAAGCCGCCGTCCCCGACCAGGGCCACGGTCGGTTGTCCCGGCGCCGCGATCTGGCCGCCGATCGCGGCCGGCAGGGCGAAGCCAAGCGTGCCGTAGCCGGCCGGGAAGATCCACCGCTTGGGGGCGGGGCAGGGGAAGTAGCAGTACCCGGTGTAGGTGATCTGGGTCATGTCGGCGAAGACCACGCCTTCGGGCGGCAAGGCCCGGCGCAGCGCGTCCAGCACCGCAAGGTGCTTGCGCTCCAGCGGCGTCAGGGTCGCTCGTTCGCGCGCCCGCTGGGCGGCGATCTCGGCGGTGCCGTGGAAGCCGTGCCCGGCCCCCGTCGGCCCCAGGGCGGCGCGGATCATCGCAACCGCCGACCGGGCATTGCCGAGGATCGGCACGTCCACATCGTAGTCGCGGGTCAGCGCGGCCGGGTCGAGGTCGATCCGGATCAGCCGGCCGCCGAGGGCGAGTGGCCCGTCGCGCCACAGATCCGGCTCGGCCAGCTCGGTGCCGATGGCCAGGACGACATCGGCGGCCTCGACGAAGGCCTGGGTCAGGGGCCGCTCCAGCGTCGCCTCGAGGGCCAGAGGATGCGCGTCGGGAATGACGCCCTTGGCGGCGATGGTCGGGATGACGGCGGCGCCGATGGCCTCGGCCAGGGCGACGATCTCCGCCGCCGCGCCGATGCTGCCGCCGCCGGCGATGATCAGGGGCCGCCGGGCACCGCGCAGAAGCCCGGCCGCCGCTTCGACCGCCGCCGGATCGGGCCGCGCCGCGGCCGGGACCTGCCGGCGGCGGGGAGCGGCCGGATCGGGCATCTTCAGGACGTCGAGCGGGATCGAGATGTGGACCGGGCGGGGGCGCTGCGAGGCGAAGACGGCGAAGGCGCGGGCCACCAGCTCGCGCAGCTGCGCCGGGCTGTGGGCGACGGCGGAGAAGGCGGTCAGCGGCTCGGTCACCCGAGCCTGGTCGGTGATCTCGTGCAGYCGGCCGCGCCCCATCCCCAGGTCTTCGGTCGCGGCGACGCTCGACAGCACCAGCATCGGCTGGGAATCGGAATAGGCCTGGCCGATCGGCGTCGCGGCATTGGTCACGCCAGGGCCGGAGATCAGCAGGCACACGCCGGGCTTGCCGGAGATGCGGGCATAGCCATCGGCCATGAAGCCGGCGCCCTGCTCGTGCCGGACGCCGACGTGGCGGATGCCCGCCGCCTCGATGCCGCGATAGGCCTCGAGCGTGTGCACCCCCGGCATGCCGAAAACGGTGTCGACCCCATAGGCGCGCAGCAGGTGCATCAGCTGGGTGCCGCAGGACGGAACAATGGTCATGGCGGTGCCTCGGGTCAGACGGGTTTGGCGGCTTCGGTCAGCGCCCATCTGAGGGCGCCGAATTCGTCGATCACGACCATGAAATCGACGCCCAGCTGTTCGGACAGCCGGCGCTCCGCATCGCTCCAGGCCGGCATGATCCACGGCTTGCCCGCGCGGGTCGCGGCGGCCGCGACGCGGCGCAGGTCGGCCTGGTCCTCCGGGCCATTGCGGTAGGCGCCGCGGCCGCGGCTGAGCGAGAGGTCGCTCGGTCCCATGAACACGCCGTCGACCGTCGGCAGGGCCAGGATCGCCTCGACATCGGCGAGCGCCGCGGCGGATTCGATCATCGGGAAGCAGCGGGTGCGGCGGTTCTCGCCATCGTAGTAGCTCTGCGGTGCCCCGCCATAGCGCGCCGGGCGGGTGCCGCTGAAGCTGCGGCCGCCCAGCGGCGGGTACTTCGCCGCCGCGGTCACCCGCGCGGCCTGCGCCACATCCTCGATATGCGGGATGATCACGCCGTCGCAGCCCATGTCGAGCGCCTGCTGGATCGGGATCGTCTCGGGGCCCAGCACCTTGACGAAGATGGCCATACCCAGGGCCCGGGCGAGGGCCACGAGCTTGTCGGTGGCGTCGAGATCGAACAGCCCGTGCTCGACATCCAGCACCACGCGGCGATAGCCGACGTCATGCGCGATCTCCAGCATCGCCTGGTGCGGCGTCGACAGCCACACGGCCAGCCGGCTGAGATCCAGCTCAGCCATGGACGCCTCCGTCCTTGCGGTCGCGCTCGGCCAGCATCGCGGCGACGTCGACCATGTCCTGCAGCGCCATCCCGCCGCGGAGCTTGGCCAGCCATTCCCCTTCCTCGGCCTGGTCGGCGAGGGCGGTGTCGCTGACCCCTTCGACCTGGTCGCGCGGCAGCACCAGGATGCCGCAATCATCGGCCAGCACGGCATCGCCCGGCGCGACCGCGATGCCGCCGCAGGCGATCGGGATGTTGAAGCCGCCGCCGAGATTGAGCAGCTTGGTCGTGATCGGCGAGATGCTGCGGGCCCAGGTCGGGACGCCAGCCTCGCGGATCGCGGCCGGGTCGGTCACGGCGCCGTCGACGATCACGCCGGCGACGCCGCGCAGTTTGGCCACCGCGGCCATGAAGCCGCCCCAGCAGGCATGCTGCCGGTCGCCGGCCCGGTCGATCACCACGACGTCGCCCGGCCGCACGCGGTCCATCGCATGGTACAGCAGGGTCGAATCCGGCCCGGGGATCGACACGGTCACGGCGGTGCCGGCGATGCGCGGCCCGTCGATCAGCGGGCGCAGCGCCGGGGCGACGAAACGGTCATGGAGATAGTGCCCGACGGTCGCGGTCTCCACGCCGCGGAAGCGATCCAGGATCGGCGCCGGGATCTGCGGCGGCATCGCCTCGAGGCGATACGAGCGGACGGCCATTCAAAGGCTCCTGCGTTGAAAAGTCGGCACCGGCGCGGTCAATCCAGAAGGACCCGGACCGCGCCGGCGCAGGTGAAGAGGGTGGCCGCATCGCCGACGACCGGCGCCCTCCGGTGGCGGGCGGCCGAGTTCTGCTGGCGCACATGCATGGTTTCGCCGGAGGCGAGGTCGACGGCGTAGCGGCGGTCGGTACCGATATAGATCGCGTCGCGGACCCGGCCCTCGATCCGGACCCGCTCTTCCGCCGGGCCGTCCTCCGTGGCGTCGGCGAAGGCCAGGGCTTCGGGCCGGATCGCCAGGGTCACCGCCTGGCCGGGGGCGAGGGCATGGTCGCCCCGCGGCAGCCGGATGGTCGTGTGTGCCGCCTTCAGCGCCACCCCGTCCGGTCCGGCCTCGGCCACGGTGGCGGCGAGAAAGTTCATCTCGCCGATGAAGCCGGCGCTGAAGCGGCTGGTCGGGCGCTCGTAGATCCCGACGGGATCGTCGACCTGCAGCACGCGGCCGTCATGCATCACCGCGATTCGGTCGGACATGGTCAGGGCCTCCTCCTGATCATGGGTGACGAAGACGAAGGTGATGCCGAGGCGCCGCTGCATCTGCTTCAGCTCGATCTGCATCTCGCGGCGCAGCTTGAGGTCGAGCGCACCGAACGGCTCGTCGAGCAGCAGGACGGCGGGCCGATTGACCAGGGCCCGGGCCAGGGCCACGCGCTGCTGCTGCCCGCCGGACAGCTCCGACGGCTTGCGCCCGGCCCGGCCGTCCATCCGCACCAGCGCCAGCGCCTCGCGCACCCGCTCGGCCCGTTCGCGTCGCGGCACGCGCTTGACCGCGAGGCCGAAGCCGACATTGTCCTCGACGGTCAGATGGGGGAACAGGGCGTAGCTCTGGAACACGGTGTTGACCGGGCGCAGATGGGCCGGCACCGCGACCATCGACCGGCCCTGGATCCGCAGTTCGCCCGCGGTCGGCTGCTCGAACCCGGCGACCAGGCGCAGCGTCGTGGTCTTACCGCAGCCCGACGGGCCGAGCAGGGTGAAGAACTCGCCGCACCCGATCGACAGGTCGATGTCGCGCACCGCGTTGATCTCGACCGTGCCGACCTTGGCGAAGCGCTTGGCGATGCCGCGCAGCTCGACCGCGAACTCCATGGTCACTGCGCCGCCTTCACCTGGGTCCAGCCATCCTGGTAGAACTTCATCGCCTCGCCATGGTCGAGGATGAATTCGGCCTTCTTCAGCCGCTCCTCCGGCGGATAGATCGCCGGGTTGCCGGTGATCTCAGGCGGCAGCAGCGCCTTGGCCTTCGCGTTGGTGTTGGCCACCTTGACCAGCCGCGTGACCTTGGCCGCGACCTCGGGCTGCAGCAGATAGTCCAGGAACTTGTAGGCGGCGTCGCGGTTCGGCGCGTTCCTGGCCACGGAGTAACCGTCGATCCACATCGTCCCGCCTTCGTCCGGCAGCACGTAGTGCACCTTCGGATTGTCGGCCATCGCCTGGATCACGTTGCCGCTCCAGGCCTCGACCAGGCAGGCCTCGCCGGAGGAGACGAGGTCGGCGAAATTGGTGCTGTTGTAGCCGCCCAGGATCGGCTTCTGCTCGATCAGGGACCTGGTCGCCTTGGCGATCTCGTCGGGGTTGGCCGACGTCGCGCTGTAGCCGTTGATCTGCAGCGCGGCGATGTAGGCCGCGAGCATGTTGTCCAGCATGTAGATCCGGTCCTTGTATTTCGGATCCCACAGCGCCTTCCAGCTGGTGACCGGCTCGGTCACGCAGTCGCTGTTGTAGGCGAAGCCGGTGGTGCCCCAGATGTAGGGCAGGCTGTACTGGTTGCCGCTGTCGTAGGAGAGAGTGCGGAACACCTCCGACAGGTTGGCGAGGCCGGGCAGCCGGGTGTGGTCGAGCGGCTCGACCAGCCCCTTCTTGACCAGGATCTGCACCGCATATTGCGACGGGTTGATGATGTCGTAGCCCGACGCGCCGGCCTCCAGCTTGGCGATCAGGGATTCGTTGCTGTCGAAGGTGTCGACCGTCGCGTCGATCCCGGTCGCCTTGGCGAAGTCCTGCACCACCTCGTCCGGCAGCTCGGACGACCAGGCGTAGATGTGCAGCTCCTCCGCCATGGCGGGGGCGGCCAGGGAGAGGGACAGGGCGACCGCCGACAATCCGGCGAGGGCGCAGCGGCGAAGATCCTGTTGCATGAAGCCTCCTGAATGCTTGGGTTGATTGGATCGGACACGCCTTGGACGGCGCTTATCTCTTGAGCAGCAGCTTCAGATGCCGGCCGGCCACCGCGACGACGACGAGGATGTTGGCGGCGACGAGCAGCGTCCCGAGCGCGTTGATCTCGGGCGTGATGCCGGTCTTCAGCATCGAATAGATCCGCAAGGGGAGCGTCGTGGTGCCGACGCCCGAGGTGAAGGTCGACATCACGAAATTGTCGAAGGACAGGGTCGCCGCTAGAAGGAAGGCGGTGACGATGGCGGGCAGCAGGAGCGGCAGCGTGACCCGGAAGAAGGTCTGGCGGCCGTCGGCGCCGAGATCGGCCGCCGCCTCCTCCAGCCTGCGGTCGAGGGCGGCGGCGGCGGCGCGGACGATCAGGGTGGTGAAGGGCACCGCGATCAGCGTGTGCCCGGCGATCAGCGTGAAGTAGCCGAGCGGGATGCCGGCCGCCGCCATCAGCACCAGGAAGCCGACCGCCAGCACGATCTCCGGCAGCACCAGCGGCGCCAGCACCAGGGTCGAGAAGCCGTCCCGGCCCCGGAAGGTCCGGCGGGCGAGGACGAGGGCGGTGAGTGTGCCGATGACGGTGCTGAGCAGGGCCGAGGCCCCGGCCACCACCGCGCTGACCCACAGCGCGCGCTGCAGCGACCGGTCGGCCAGCACCTCGCGGTACCAGTCGAGGGTGAAGCCGGTCCAGACAACGGTCGAGCGCGAGGCGTTGAAGGAATAGACGATCAGCACCGCGATCGGCACGAACAGGAAGAGGTAGGCGGCGATCGTGACCGTCGGCGTGAAGCGGGACAGGGCGGCGTCGGCGGCGCGGCGGACCGGGCCGGCGGACCGGGCCGCGGGGAAGGGCAGGGCATCGGTCATGCCCGCTGCCCCTCGACCCGGCGCAGCAGGCGCATGTAGAGCAGGATCGCGATCGAGGAGAAGACCAGCAGCACCACCGCGACCGCCGAGCCCAGTGGCACGTTCCGGAAGTCGAGGAACAGCTGGACGATCAGATTGCCGATGATGATGCTCTTGCCGCCGCCGAGCAGCACCGGGATAGCGAAGACGCCCATCGACGGGACGAAGACGAACAGCACCGCCGCCATCACGCCCGGCAGCGACAGCGGGAAGGTGATGCGCCAGAAGCTCTCGGTCGGGCTGGCGCCGAGATCGCGTGCCGCCTCGAGCCAGGTCCGGTCGATCGGGTTGAGCGCGGCATAGATCGGGAACACGGCCGCGGGCAGGAAGGCGTAGAGCATGCCGACCAGGACGGCGCCGTAGCTGCCGAGCATGCGCAGCGGTTCGTCGATGATCCCGAGCCAGGACAGCCCGGCATTGATCAGCCCGTTGCGGCCGAGCAGCACCACCCAGGCCGAGATCCGGATCAGGAAGTCGATCCAGAACGGCACCAGCATCAGCACCAGCAGGATCGGCGCCCACCGGCCGGCGCGGAAGCTGATGAAACAGGCGACCGGATAGGCGATGGCGAGACAGAGGAGCGTGTTGACCGCGGCGAGCTGCAGCGAGTTCCAGAAGATCGGGATGTAGATCGGCTGCAGCAGCTCGGCATAGCTGGCCAGGCTGAAGCCGGGCACGATGCCGCCATAGGCGTCGCGGCCGGACAGGCTGTCGGCGATCACGATCAGCATCGGCGCGATCAGGAAGGCGACCATCAGGACCGTCGCCGGCGACAGCAGCAGCAACGTGACCAGAAACGGCCGGCGCCGGATCGCGTCCATCAGCGTCCCGGCCCCTGGCCGTCGCCGGGCACCGCCGCCGGGACCGGATGCGGCGCCGGGCGGGTGCCCGAGGCCACGAGATTGACGACGTTGAAGTCGAGATGCCTGCGCATCGCCGCCTCGGCGCCGTCCGCGTCGCGCGACGCCAGCGCGTCGTGCAGCGCCTGCATCGTCTCCAGCTCGTCCCGGATCAGGGTGATCGGCACATGCGACAGGTAGAGGCTGCGGACCGAGAGCGCATAGAGGCGATTGAGCGCCTGGGCGAGGTAGCCGTTGCCGCTGGCCTTGGCGACCAGCCGGTGCATCCGCTCGTCGATCTCGATGTTCCAGGCGAGGTCCTGGTTGCCGGCGGCGGCGCCGGCCCGCGCCTCGGCCAGGATCAGGCCGAAATCCGTGAGATGGCCGGCACTGGCCCGCGCCGCCGCCAGCCGGGCCGCCAGCACCTCGGCGTGCTGGCGGAACTCGATCAGTTGGAACAGGTCGGTGGCCGAGGTGGTGGAGACGAAATAGCCGCGCTGCGGCACATTCTTGACCAGATCCTCCTGCGACAGGCGCTGCAGCGCCTCGCGCAAGGGGGTGCGGCCGACCTCCAGCCGCTCCATCACCCTCTTCTCCTCGATCGGCACACCCGGCTCGAATTCGGCACGGATGATCGCCTGGCGCAGCTTCTCATAGGCCACATCGCTCATCCGTCGGGCCGGCGGCAGGGTCATCGCATCCTCATAGGATCTTACAAATATATTTATAGGATTTTATAAACGCCACTTGGAGTCAAGGTCGATGGCATAGGCGAAATGCCCGGGAGGCTTGGAAGGTCTCCGCGCCCGGCCTCAGCCGCGTGCGGTCAGCCCAGCGAGCGTCCGCTTTCGAGATCGCGCTGATTTGTCCGGCCATTGACAGGCGGCGCGGAGAGGTTCAACTCTATCCACAATATGGAATAAATGTCCATAATGTGGACAAAATGGAGAGGACGCCATGCCAGCCGATGCCGATACGTCCCGGATGCCCTACCAGTATCCGAACCCGCCCGAAGCGCTGGCGGACATCGTCGTGCCCGACGCCATCCCGGTGGATGAGCGGGTCTGGGTGCCGCAGGCCGAGAACGTCTGGTTCCGGCCACTTTGCCTCAACATCTCAAGCGGTTACTGGATGAACCTGCTGCGGGTTCGGAAGTCCGGCGTGCTCAGCCGCCACCGCCATCCCGGCCCGGTCCACGGCTTCGTGCTGAAGGGGCGTTGGCGCTATCTCGAGCATGACTGGGTCGCCACCGAAGGCAGCTACGTGTTCGAGCCGCCGGGCGAGACCCACACCCTGGTGGTCGACGAGGATGTCCAGGAGATGATCACCTATTTCCAGGTCAACGGCGTCATGTACTACGTCGACCCCTGGGGCAAGCACACCGGCTACGAGGACGTCTTCACCAAGCTCGACATGTGCCGCAAGCACTATGCCGCGGTCGGGCTGGGCGAGGATTACGTCAAGCAGTTCATCCGCTGACGCCTTCGCAGAAAAGATAGCAAATACAGCGTTCTGAGGAAGATTTCTCATGTCATCCGGCAAGCCGCCGCGGATCCGCTGGATCCAGTGGACCGCCGTCGCCTTCCTGACCACGGCCGGCATCGTCAACTATCTCGACCGCAGCACCCTCTCGATCGCCAATCACGACATCGCCGGCGAGCTCGGCCTGTCGGGCCTGCAGATGGGGCTGTTGCTCTCCGCCTTCTCCTGGACCTATGCCTTCTCGCAGCTGCCGGTCGGGGCGCTGCTGGACCGCTTCGGCGCCCGGGTCATGCTCGGCGCCGGCATGTTCTTCTGGTCGCTGGCCCAGTTCGCCGGCGGCCTGGCCCAGTCCCTGACCCAGCTCGTCACCACCCGGGCGGTGCTCGGCGTCGGCGAGGCGCCGCAGTTCCCGGCCGGCGCCAAGGTGATCAGCGAATGGTTCACCCCGCGGGAACGCGGTCTGCCGACCGGCATCTTCGTCGCCTCCTCCTGCATCGGGCCGGCGATCGCGCCGCCGATCCTGACCGTGGTCATGCTGGCCTTCGGCTGGCGGCCGATGTTCCTGATCATAGGCGCGCTGGGCATCATCGTCGCCATCGGCTGGTACCTCATGTACCGCAACCGCAGCGAAGTGGCGCTGACCGAGCCCGAACGCTCCTATCTCGACGAAGGCCGCCCGGCCCGGATCGTGCCGCGGCAGAGCTTCGCCGACTGGATCAGCCTGTTCGGCAATCGCACCACCTGGGGCATGGTGCTGGGCTTCATGGGCGTGGTCTACATGGTCTGGCTCTACCTGACCTGGCTGCCCGGCTATCTCGAGCATGAGCGGCATCTCAGCATCGCCAAGACGGGCTGGGTCGTCATCATCCCCTACATCTTCGGCGCGCTGGGCATGCTGTGCTCCGGCCGGGTGGCGGATTTCCTGCTGGCCCGCGGCGTCGGCGCCATCGCCAGCCGCAAATGGCCGATGGCGGCCGGCCTGGTGGGCGGCGCCATCTTCACCCTGCCGGCCGCCTACACCCCCGACCTGACCCTGGCCGTGGTCTACATCTCGCTGGCGATGTTCTGCATCAACTACGCCAGCTCCACCGCCTGGATGCTGGTCAGCGTCGCGGCGCCGTCGCGCCAGGTGGCGTCGCTTGGCAGCATCCAGAATTTCGGCGGCTATTTCGCCGGATCCTTCGCGCCGATCATCACCGGCTTCGTGCTCGACCAGACCGGGTCCTTCGTCAACGCGCTGCTGATCAGCGCGGCGGTGGCCTGCATCGGGGCGCTGGCCCTCGTCGTCCTGGTGCGCAAGCCGGTCGCGGATCGTGGCGCCGCCAGCCGGGAGGAGAAGTACGCATGACCTTCCAGACCGATCTCTTCGCCGGCCGCACCGCGCTGGTCTCCGGCGGCACCCAGGGCATCGGCGCCGGGGTGGCGACCGAGCTGGCGCGGCTGGGCGCCACCGTGATCGCCGCCGGGCTGGCCCCGGCCGCGGGGGCCGAGGCGCCGCAGGGCGCCCACGTCGCCGAACTCGACGTCACCAACCAGGCCTCGGTCGACCGGCTGGTCGGCGGCCTCGGCAGGCTCGACATCCTGGTCAACTGCGCCGGGGTGATCCGGCGGGTCGAGGAGCATGACCCGGCGGTGTTCGCGCAGGTGCTGGCGGTCAACCTCACCGGCACCATGCGGCTGTGCAGCGCGGCGCGGCCGCTGCTGCGCCAGACCGCCGGCTGCATCGTCAACACCGCCTCGATGCTCAGCTTCTTCGGCGGCGGGCTGGTGCCGGGCTACAGCGCCAGCAAGGGCGGCGTGGTGCAGCTGACCAAGTCGCTGGCGATCGCCTATGCCGAGGACGGCATCCGCGTCAACGCGGTGGCCCCGGGCTGGATCGCCACGCCGCTGACCCAGGCGCTGCAGGACGACCCGGCGCGCTCCGGCGCCATTCTCGGCCGCACCCCGCTGGGCCGCTGGGGCCAGCCGGAGGATGTGGCCCGGGCGGTCGCCTTCCTGTGCAGCCCGGCCGCCGGCTTCATCACCGGCGTGGCGCTGCCGGTCGACGGCGGCTATCTCACGGTCTGAACGGGCAGGGCAGGCAAGGCGCGATGGGGCAGGGCGATTCGACATCGGTGCAGGGCGCGGCCGCCTTCGGCAAGGCAATGGCGGTGCTGCAGGCGGTGGCCGATGCGCCCGACCCGGTCTCGGTCGCCGAGATCGCCCGCGCCACCGGCCTGCCGCGCCCGACCGCGCACCGCATCGTCGCCGCGCTGGCGGCCGAGGGCATGGTGTTCGAGACCCCGCGCGGCGGCGCCTTCGGCCTCGGCCCGCGGCTGATGGCGCTGGCCGGGCGCGCCTGGGACCGGTTCGAGCTGCGCCACCTTGCGGCGGCCGAACTGGCAGGGCTGCGCGACGCCACCGGCGAGACCGTGCATCTCGCCGTCCGCAGCGGCGCCGAGATGATCGTCGTCGACAAGCTGGAAAGCCCGCAGGCGGTGCGCATGGCCTCGCGCATCGGCACCCGCATGCCGCTGCATTCCAGCTCGGTCGGCAAGGCCTGGATGGCCGCCCTGGCTCCCGCCGAGGCGGCGGCGCTGCTGCCGCGGCTCGACCTGGTGGCGATGACGCCGCACACCCTGACCACGCTGCCGGCGCTGCAGGCCGAGATCGACCGCATCCGGGCCCGCGGCTACGCCACCGACGCCGAGGAGAACGAGACCGACATCTGGTGTTACGGCGCGGCGATCGCGGCGCCGGGGGGCGGGGCGATCGGCTGCGTCAGCGTCAGCATCCCGAAATACCGTGCCGCCACCGACGATCCCGACCGCTACACCGGGCCGCTGCTGGCCTGCTGCCGCCGCATCGCCGCCCTGGTGGCGGACGGGGTACGCTGAGGCGGATGCACGCGGCGTGTAAATCTGGTCTTGCCTCCTGCGCCCGGAACTCCGATATAGGGCGCGGGAGATCGGCGGTGGACGTGTCCCTCGCCAACCCGGTCAGATCCGGAAGGAAGCAGCCGTAACGAGTTTCGATGCGGGTCGCTTGCCGGTCTCCCACCTTCCCCGCGCTCCACGATCATTCATCGCCTCATGGCGATGCTTCGGCCTTTCGACCGCCGGCTCCATTCCCTATGATCGCGCGCCATGAGCGATGACGCAGCCCTGCCCCTGATCGACACGCCGCAGCCGGCCAAGCCGGCGGCCTATCGCGTGCTCGCCCGCAAGTACCGCCCGACCACCTTCGCCGACATGATCGGCCAGGACGCGCTGGTGCGCACCCTGACCAACGCCATCGCCTCGGGACGGCTGGCCCATGCCTTCGTGCTGACCGGGGTGCGCGGCGTCGGCAAGACCACCACGGCGCGGATCCTGGCGCGGGCGCTGAACTGCATCGGGCCGGACGGCAAGGGCGGGCCGACCGCGGATCCCTGCGGCGTGTGCGAGCCGTGCCGCACCATCCTGGCCGACCGCAATGTCGATGTGATGGAGATGGACGCCGCCAGCCGCACCGGCGTCGACGACATCCGCGAGATCATCGACGGGGTGCGGTACGGGCCGGTGTCGTCGCGGTACAAGGTGTACATCATCGACGAAGTGCACATGCTCTCCAAGAACGCCTTCAACGCGCTGCTGAAGACGTTGGAGGAGCCGCCGCCGCATGTGAAGTTCGTGTTCGCCACCACCGAGATCCGCAAGGTGCCGGTGACGGTGCTGTCGCGCTGCCAGCGCTTCGACCTGCGCCGCATCGGCGCCGACCAGCTGCAGGCCTATTTCGGCGAGATCCTGGACAAGGAAGGCGTGGCGGCGGAGCCGGAGGCGGTGGGCATGATCGCGCGGGCCGCCGACGGGTCGGCGCGCGACGGGCTGTCGCTGCTGGACCAGGCCATCGCCCAGGGCACTCCGGTCGGCGACAAGCCGTTCATCGCCGCGGCGCGGGTGCGCGAGATGCTGGGCCTGGCCGACCGCTCCAGCGTGGTCGACATCCTGGATGCCGCCTTCGCCGGCGACGGCCCGCGCATGCTCGACGGGCTGGAGGCGGCGCGCCGGGCCGGGGCCGACCCCCAGGCGGTGCTGGGCGACCTGCTCGACTTCGTCCATTTCGTCACCCGGGCCCGGATGGTGCCGGCGGTGCTGGAGGATGCGGCGGTGCCGGAGGTCGAGCGCCTGCGCGGCGGCGCCCTGGCCGAGAAGCTGTCGCTGCCGGCCCTGACCCGGGCCTGGCAGACCCTGCTGAAGGGGGCGGGGGAGGTGCAGGCGGCGCCGAACGCGCAGGCGGCGCTGGAAATGGTTCTGATCCGCCTTCTCTATATGAGCGATCTGCCCAGCCCAAGCGAGCTGATCCGCCGCTTCGGTGATCTGCAGAGCCAGGGCGTCGTGACGCCGGCGCCGTCGCCAGGCCCCGGCGGCGGGGCGCGGATGGCGGCGGGGGGCGGACTGACCCTGGTGGCGAGCGAGCCGGCCCCGGTGGTCATGGCGGCGTCGAATCCGGTGCCGGTCCAGGCCCCCGCCCTGGTCGTGGTCCCGGCCGCGCCCAAGCCGGTGCTGCGCGCGGCGCCGAAGAGCTTCGACGAGCTGGTGCAGATCGCCGCCGCCCGCGACGTGGTGCTGCACGGCCAGCTGATGAGCGCGGTGCATCTGGTGCATTTCGAGCCGGGACGGCTGGAGTTCCGGCCGCATGAATCGGCGCCGCCCGATCTCGCCAGCCGGCTCGGCACCGCGCTGCGCGACTGGACCGGCGAGCGCTGGGTGGTCGACATCTCGGGCTCCGACGGCGCGCCGACCATGACCCAGCAGGCGCGCACCGATCGCGAGAACGCCCTGGCCCAGGCGGCCGAGCACCCGATGGTCAAGGCGGTGCTGTCGGCCTTCCCCGGCGCCGTGATCCGCGACCTGCGCAACCCGCTGGAACAGGATGACGGGACGATCCCGGGGTCCGAACCGATTTCCGCCCCCGATGAAGAGGAGCCGCGAGAGGCATGAAGAATCTCGGACAGATGATGAAGCAGGCGCAGGAAATGCAGGCCAAGATGGCCGAGATGCAGGGGCGCCTGGGCGAGATCGAAGTCCCGGGCCAGGCCGGCGCCGGGATGATTTCGGTGGTGCTGAACGGCAAGGGCGAGCTGCGCTCGCTCAAGATCGATCCCGCGCTGGTCGACCCGGCCGAGGTCGAGGTGCTGGAGGATCTGATCGTCGCCGCCTTCAGCGACGCCAAGGGCAAGGTCGAGGCCGCGGTGCAGGAAGAGACCTCGAAGCTGATGGGCGGCCTGAAGCTGCCGCCGGGAATGAAGCTGCCGTTCTGAGCGGTTCCGCCCGCTTTTCCTTTCCGTCATGCCACGGCTTGACCGTGGCATCCAGGGGCGGCCGGAGCAGCTCTTGGTGGCCCCCTGGATTGCCCGGTCAAGCCGGGCAATGACAGTTTGAGAAGACACTCCGAGCCCTGATGCCTCTTCGCCTCGCCTATATGGGCACGCCGGATTTCGCGGTGCCCGCGCTGCTCGCCCTGATCGATGCCGGGCATGAGATTGCGGCCGTCTACAGCCAGCCGCCGCGCCCCGCCGGCCGCGGCCACAAGCTGCAGCCCTCGCCGGTGCAGCGCGCGGCGGAGGAGCGGGGCCTGCCGGTCCGCCATCCCGTCACCCTGCGCACGCCGGAGGCCCAGGCGGAGTTCGCGGCGCTGGGCCTCGACGCCGCGGTGGTCGCCGCCTACGGGCTGATCCTGCCCCGCCCGGTGCTGGACGCGCCGCGGCTCGGCTGCTTCAACATCCACGCCTCGCTGCTGCCGCGCTGGCGCGGCGCCGCGCCGATCCACCGCGCCATCCTGGAGGGCGATGCCGAGACCGGCGTCACCATCATGCGGATGGAGGCCGGGCTGGACACCGGCCCGATGCTGCTGGCCGAGCGCGTGGCGATCGGGCCGCAGACCGCGACGCCGGAGCTGCACGACGCGCTCGCCGCCCTCGGGGCCCGGCTGATCGTGCCGGCGATCGCCGATGTGGCCGGGGGCCGGGCGGTCGAGACGCCGCAGCCGGAGCAGGGCGTTACCTACGCCGCCAAGATCGGGCCGGAGGATGGCCGCATCGCCTGGGCCGACGCGGCCGTGGTCGACCGCCAGGTGCGGGCGCTGACGCCGAAGCCGGGCGCCTGGTTCGAGCATGCGGGCGAGCGCATCAAGGTGCTGGCGGCGGCGCCGGTGGCGGGCCGGGGAGAGCCCGGCACGGTGCTGGACGACCAGCTTACCGTCGCCTGCGGCCAGGGCGCCATCCGCCTGGTCCGGCTGCAGCGCCCGGGCAAGGCGCCGGTCGCGGTGCGCGACCTGCTGAACGGCTTCCCGATCCCGCCGGGCACCCGGTTCGGGATGGTCTGAGGCGGCGCATGGCGCGGTTCAAGCTCACCATCGAATATGACGGGCGCCCCTTCGTCGGCTGGCAGCGCCAGGCCAACGGCCTGTCGGTGCAGCAGGCGCTGGAGGAGGCGATCTTCAAGTTCTGCGGCGAGGACGTCCGCACCACCGCCGCCGGCCGCACCGATGCCGGGGTGCACGCGGCGGGGCAGGTGGCGCATGTCGACATCGCCAGGCCGACCATGCCCGACACGGTGCGCGACGCGGTCAACCAGCACCTCAAGCCGCTGCCGATCGCGATCCTGGAGGCGGAGCTGGTCGACGACAGCTTCAACGCCCGGATGTCGGCGGTGCAGCGCGCTTATCGCTACCGCATCGTCAACCGCCGCGCGCCCCTGGCGCTGGAGGCCGGGCGGGCCTGGCAGGTGATGCGGCCGCTCGACGCCGCGGCGATGCACGCGGCGGCGCAGCACCTGGTCGGGCACCACGACTTCACCAGCTTCCGCGCCGCCGAATGCCAGGCCAAATCGCCGGTGAAGACGATCGACCGGCTGGACGTGATCCGCCGCG
This sequence comes from Inquilinus sp. 2KB_23, assembly GCF_052115705.1. NCBI lineage: Bacteria > Pseudomonadati > Pseudomonadota > Alphaproteobacteria > Rhodospirillales > Rhodospirillaceae > Inquilinus > Inquilinus sp. 2KB_23. The sequence goes on from NZ_JBFRHF010000004.1 coordinate 257,505, forward strand.
GCGACGCGGTCGAGATCGAGGCCGAGGCGCGGTCCTTCCTGCACCACCAGATCCGCAACATCGCCGGCACGCTGAAGCTGGTGGGCGAGGGCAAGCGCCCGCCCGGCTGGGTGGCCGAGGCGCTGGCCGCCCGCGACCGCGCCGCCGCCGGCCCCACCGCGCCGCCCGACGGGCTGTGCTTCCTGTGGGTGCGCTACATCGCGGCCTGAGCGATCACGTCGACCCAGGTGCCCAGCAGGTAGGACAGCACCGCGTCGAACACCACCAGCCCGGCGGCGATCGGGACATCGACCTCGACCGCGGTGCGCAGCACGAAGCCCTCGTAGAGATAGCAGGCGACCGCCACCGCGACGCTGGCGATGAGGCCGAGCACGCTGGGGAACAGGCCTGCGACGGTGAGCAGCGTCAGCAAGAGCTGGACCAGGGTGATCAGCAGCAGCGCCCAGTTGTAGGCCACGATCGCCTGGGGCAGGCGTGGGCCCCGGTTGAGCTGCGGCAGGATCCAGGTCATGGCGGCCGGCATCAGCGCCCAGCCGGCGATGAAGCCCAGGGTTTCGATCAGCAGCGGACCGGGCTGCAGCAGCAGCGGCCATTTCTCGCCCAGCAGGAAGGCCTGGATGACCATGTAGGGCGGGAAGGCCAGCGCCGCGGCGACGAAGCTCTTCGCCGCGCCGTCCGGCGAGACGTCGAACATCGCCATGCCGCTGGTGTCGCGCCGCGCCAAGCGCCAGGCGCCCCAGACGCCGCGGATGATGTCGCCGGAAGAGACGGCCATGGCTCAGCCCCTCTCCGGGAAGCTGTCCTCGATCACCGCCCGGTAGATCCGGGTCAGCGTCTCGATCTCCTCGACCGGCACGTTCTCGTCGGTCTTGTGGATGGTGGCGTTGACCAGGCCGAGTTCGACCACCGGGGCATGATCCTTGACGAAGCGGGCATCGGAGGTACCGCCCGAGGTGCTGAAGGCCGGGCGCCGCCCGGTCACCCGCTCGACCGCGCCGGCGACGCGACCGGTCAGCTCGCCCGGCGCGGTCAGGAAGCTGTCGGCCCCGTGGCGCAGGTCGAGGGTGTAATCGCCGCCGACCGCGTCGAAGCGGTCGCGCAGCCAGGCGCCCAGGCTGTCCGCCGTCCAGGTGTCGTTGAACCGGATGTTGAACACGGCGCGGCCCTCGGCCGGGATCACATTGGTGGCGGGGTTGCCGACATCGATGGTGGTGACGGCCAGGGTCGACGGGTCGAAATGTGTGCTGCCGCCGTCGATCTCCGGCCCCGGGGCCTCAGGCCCTCCCGGGCTCAACGCCGCCAGCATCCGCACCAGCCGGGGCAGGGGGTTGTCGGCCTTGTGGGGATAGGCGACATGGCCCTGGGCGCCGCGCACGGTCAGCCGGCCGGTCAGGCTGCCGCGCCGGCCGATCTTCATGGTGTCGCCGACCGTCTCGCTGCTGCTCGGCTCGCCCACGATGCAGGCGTCGATGGTCTCGCCACGCGACGCCAGGGCCTGCAGCACCTTCACCGTGCCGTTGATCGCCTCGGCTTCCTCGTCGCCGGTGATCAGCAGGCTGATCGATCCGCCGAACGCGGACCCGCGTTCGGCGATGAAGCGTCCGGCGGCGGCGGCGAAGGCAGCGACCGCGCTCTTCATGTCGCAGGCGCCGCGGCCCCAGATCCGGCCTTCTTCGATGCGGCCCTCGAAGGGCGGGAAGCGCCAGCGGGATTCGTCGCCCGGCGGCACCACGTCGGTGTGGCCGGCGAAGCAGAGATGCGGGCCCCCGGTGCCGATCCGGGCGTAGAGATTGTCGATCGGCGCCGTCCCCGGCGCCTCGAACCGCATCCGCTCGCAGCGGAAGCCCAGCGGCGCCAGCGCCGCCTCCAGCGCCGCCAGCGCCCCGTCATCGGCAGGGGTAACGCTGCGGCAGCGGATCAGGGCCTGGGTCAGGGCGACGGGATCGGGGACGGGCATGGCTCTGGACGTCTCTGTCGAAGCTCGAAAGGCTCCCCCCGGTCTGTCATGCCCGGGCTTGGCCCACAGGTCTCAATTTTCAATGTCATGCCACGGCTTGACCGTGGCATCCAGGGGCGGCCAGAGCGGGCCTTGGTGGCCCCTGGATTGCCCGGTCAAGCCGGGCAATGACATTGAAAATTTTGCATTCCCTCGACCACCGTCAGTCGCGCAGCAGCTCGTTGATCGAGGTCTTGGCCCGGGTGCGCTCGTCCACCCGCTTGACGATGACGGCGCAGGACAGCGACGGGCCCGGCGACCCGTCGGCCAGCGGCTTGCCCGGCAGGGCGCCCGGTACCACCACGGAATAGGACGGCACCCGGCCATAGCTGACGGTGCCGGTCTCGCGGTCGACGATCTTGGTGGTGGCGCTCAGGAACACGCCCATCGACAGCACCGCGCCGCGCTCGACGATCACGCCCTCGACCACCTCGGACCGGGCGCCGATGAAGCAGTCGTCCTCGATGATCACGGGGTTGGCCTGCAGCGGCTCCAGCACGCCGCCGATGCCGACGCCGCCCGAGAGGTGGCAGTTCTTGCCGATCTGGGCGCAGGATCCGACGGTGGCCCAGGTGTCGACCATGGTGCCGCTGTCCACCCGGGCGCCGACATTGACGAAGCTCGGCATCAGGACGACGCCCGGCGCGATGTAGGCGCTGCGGCGGACGACCGCGCCCGGCACGCTGCGGAAGCCGGCCTCGCGGAAGCGGTTCTCGCCCCAGCCCAGGGTCTTCGGCGCCACCTTGTCGTACCACACGGCGCCGCCCGGGCCGCCCTCGACGATCTGGCTGTCGGACAGGCGGAACGACATCAGCACCGCCATCTTCAGCCATTGATGGGCGTGCCATGCGCCGTCGACCTTCTCGGCGACGCGCAGCGTGCCGGAATCGAGGCCTTCCAACACCGCCTCGACGGCGTCGCGGATCGGGCCCCGGGTGGCGGGGGTCAGGCTGTCGCGGCCGGCCCAGGCCTGCTCGATGGTGGTCTTCAGCGCGATGTCGGTCATGACAAGGGTTCGGCAGTCTTACATGGCGGGGACCGCACGATGGGGCGCCCCCGTCGGCCTTGTCAACGTCGCCCTCAGACTAGGTATCATGCCGATGTGTCGCCGCTGCGGTCCAGCCGGCAGCCGTCGATTCGCCAGCTGCCGTCGGGCTGCCGCTCCATGAAGTATTCGGCGATGACGGGCACCCCGTCCGGCCCGACGAACAGCACCTTCTGCACGATCCGGCCCCCGGTGGTCACCAGCTCGCGGAAATCCACCGACCGCGGCCGGTAGACCGCGGGATAGCCGGTCCGGACCATGCCCAGGAAGTTGTCCGCCGTGCCGAACATGTGCTGGATGTTCGTGCTGGCGTAGCCGAAGGCCTCGGCGGCGCGGTCGCCCTGGAAGGCGTCCAGCTGTTTCCGGATGATGCCGACGATGGCCTGCTTGTCGGCGTCGCCGGGCATGGCCTGCGCCAGCGCCGGCGGGGCGAACAGGAGAAGCAGGATAAGGACGCGCCCGAGGGCGCCGAGCACCAGCCGCATGACAACCTCCCCAGCCGTGTACCCGGCTCTACGAGAGAGATGGCCCCGGCGGATGTGGCGGCAAGCCGGCGCAGGCGGCCTGGCCCTGCGCATGTGCGGGGCGCATGACTCGCTACATGTCGGATCGATGAAAATGGGGCTTGCAATCGGGGGCGGGCATCGACTAGGTTCCGCCCGCTTGCAGACGGGGCGCCGCAAACGCCCCGCAGAACGCGCCCGTAGCTCAATTGGATAGAGCATCTGACTACGGATCAGAAGGCTAGGAGTTCGAATCTCTTCGGGCGCGCCATTCTCTGCAAGTCTCCCCCGGGAAGCCGCTACCGCCGCGTAGCGGCTTTTGCTTTTGGGGCCGGTGTCGGCCGGCCACCCATCCGCGTCACGGCAGCCAGGGATTGAGCGTGCGGACGCCGGTGGGGTCGAAATCCGCCGTGTTCCGGGTGACCACGGTCAGGCCGTGGACGAGCGCGGTGGCGGCGATGAGGCCATCGCGGATCGGCCTGGGATCGGGGACATGGAGGGTGGCGTTGCGGCGGGCCGCCGCGGTGTCCAGGTCAGCGGCTTCCAGCGCCTGAAAACCGCCCATGTATTCCTTGGACCCCAGGTGTGGCCCGTCGGTGATGAGCGCCTCACCGCCGGGCTGCGCCCGCAGCGATCTCGTGTTGCTTGCCGCGAGTTCGGCCAGATCGGCAGAGGCAGGTGGTGTTGTATGAGCAGATCTAAGCCCGCGGAGAGCGCCGGCTTCGTCCTGACCGGAGGCGTTCGCCATGATCCTGATCGGCCAATATGATTCGCCCTTCGTCCGCCGCGTCGGCATCGCCCTGACGCTGTACGGCCTGCCGTTCGAGCACCGGCCGTGGTCGGTGTTCGGCGACCCGGAGAAGATCCGGCCCTACAACCCGCTGCTGCGGGTGCCGACGCTGGTGCTGGACGGCGGCGAAGTGCTGATCGAGAGCCACAGCATCATTGACCATCTCGACAGCCTGGTGCCCGCCGAACGCGCGCTGTTCCCGCGTGGCGAGCCGGCCCGGCGCCAGGCGCTGAAGGTCGCGGCCCTGGCGACCGGGGCGGCGGAAAAGGCGGTCAGCCTGTTCTATGAGCTGCGGTTGCATCGCGAGGTGTCCGATGTCTGGGTCTCGCGCTGCGGCGCCCAGATCGCCGAGGCCCTGGCGGTGCTCGAGGCCGATCGCGCCGGCAGGGCCGGCGACCACTGGTTCGGCGACCGCATCGGCCATGCCGACATCGCCGTGGCCACGATGCTGCGCTTCCTGGCCGAGGCCCATCCCGGCCTGGTGCCGATGGCGGGCTTCCCGGCCCTGGCCGCCCATGCCGCGCGGCTGGAGCTGCTGCCGGCCTTCCAGGCGATCCAGCAGCCCTTCATCCCGCCAGCATAAGGGGCCGCCGCGGTTCCCCGTGGCGGCTCCTTCGTCACAAAATGCTTTAAGTATAAAACAATTCGGCTTAAGCTCCCTGCCATGGGGCCGGGACCGCGACCTCCGGCCTTCGCAGGGAGACGGACTGATGCGGATCACGGTTGTCGGCGGCGGCCCCGGCGGTCTGTACTTCGCCCTTCTGACCAAGAAGGCGCGGCCGGACTGGCAGGTCGCGGTGCATGAGCAGAACCGCGCCGACGACACCTTCGGCTTCGGCGTCGTGTTCTCCGACGACACGCTGGACGAGTTCCTGTCGCGCGACCCCGAATCCTACGAGCGCATCCGCGACCGCTTTGCCTATTGGGACGATGTCGCCATCCACTACCGGGGCGAGACCATCCGCTGCGGCGGCAACGGCTTCTGCGGCACCTCGCGGATGACGCTGCTGCAGATCCTGCAGGGCCGTTGCCGCGAGGTCGGGGTCGAGCTGTCCTTCGCCGAGCGGATCGACCCGGCGACGCTGGTCGAGCGCTTCGCCGATTCCGACGTGATCGTCGCCGCCGACGGCATCAACTCGCCGATCCGCGGGCATTTCCGCGACGCCTTCCAGCCCGAGGTCTCGCTCAAGGCCAACCGCTTCTGCTGGATGGGCTCGACCCGGCCGATGGGCGAGTTCAACTACTTCTTCCGCCAGACCGAACACGGCGTGATCTGCGCCCACACCTACCAGTACGAAAGCGGCGACGGGGCCGGCCGGTCGACCTGGGTGTTCGAGATGGACGAGGCCTGCTGGCAGGGCCACGGCTTCACCGAGGCCGACGAGGAGGGATCGCGCGACCGGCTGGCCGCGATCTTCGCCGAGGAGCTGGAGGGCCATCCGCTGCTGCTGAACCGGTCGATGTGGCGGCGCTTCCCGCGGATCTTCTGCGAGCGCTGGTCGCATGGGAACATCGTGCTGCTGGGCGACGCCAAGGCCTCGGCCCATTTCTCGATCGGCTCCGGCACCAAGCTGGCGATGGAATGCGCCATCGCTTTGTCGGATGCGGTGGTGGCCCAGGCCGAGACCAGCGTGCCGGACGCCTTCGCCGCCTATGACCGCGCCCGTCGCACCCCGTGCCAGGTCACCCAGCACAATGCCGACGTGTCGCTGGCTTGGTTCGAGCACATGAACCGGTCCTTCGACATGGACCCGATGCAGTTCGCCATGGTGGTGATGTGCCGGGCCAAGTCGATCACCTATGACAACCTCCGCATCCGCGATCCGGAGTTCGTGCGCCGGGCCGACGACGCCTTCTACGACCGGCTGCTGCGCGAGACCGGCGACGATTACCGCCGCAGCCGGCCGACGCCGATGTTCACCCGCTTCCGCCTGCGCGGCATGGAGCTGAACAACCGGGTGGTGATGGCGCCGATGGCGCAGTATTCGGCCGATGCCGAGGGCAACCTGACCGATTGGCATTTCGTGCACTACGCCTCGCACGCCGTCGGCGGCATGGGGCTGATGTTCGTCGAGATGACCTGCCCGTCGCCCGACGCGCGGATCAGCCTGGGCTGCCCCGGCCTGTGGACCGACGCGCAGGAGGCGCAGTGGACCCGGCTGGTCGATTTCGTCCACGGCAGCACCGAGGCGAAGATCGCGATGCAGCTCGGCCATTCCGGGCGCAAGGGGGCGACCCAGCTGGGCTGGGAGAAGGCCGACCATCCGATCGTGGATGCCGGGGCCGGCTGGCCGGTGGTCTCGGCCTCGCCGCTGCCCTGGCTCGACGGCATCAGCCCGGTGCCGAAGGAGATCGACCGCGCCGACATGGACCGGATCACCGCCGAGTTCGTGCGGGCGACGCAGCGGGCGGCGCGGGCCGGCTTCGACCATCTCGAGCTTCACTGCGCCCATGGCTACCTGTTCGCCTCTTTCCTGTCGCCGCTGACCAACACGCGGACGGACGGCTATGGCGGGTCGGTCGAGAACCGGCTGCGCTATCCCTTGGAGGTGTTCCGGGCGATGCGGGCGGCGTGGCCGGAAGACCGGCCGATGTCGGTCCGCATCTCCGCCACCGACTGGAAGGAGGGCGGCATCACCGAGGCCGACGTCTTCGCCATCACCGAGGCCTTCCGCGACGCCGGCTGCGACCTGATCAACGTCTCGGCCGGCCAGACCGTGGCGGACCAGGAGCCGGTCTATGGCCGCATGTTCCAGGTCCAGTTCGCCGAGGCCATCCGCAACGTGCCGAAGATCGCGACCATGGCGGTCGGCGCCATCACCGAGGCCGGCCAGATCAACACCATCCTGCACACGCGGCGCGCCGATCTGGTGGCCCTCGGCCGGCCGCATCTGTGGAACCCGGCCTTCACGCGCCAGGCCGAGGCCTGGTACGGCACCAAGACCCAGGCCTGGCCGAAGCCCTACTGGCCCGGCCGCGACCAAGCCTTCCGGGAAGTGTCGAAGGCGGCCGAGAAGCAGGCCGAGTTGCAGGTGAAGGCCCGGCCGCGGCGGCACGCTCGGTAGCGGACGAGTCCCTTAACCTGTCATTGCCCGGCTTGACCGGGCAATCCAGGGCCACCAAGAGCCGCTCTGGCCGCCCCTGGATGCCACCCCTCGGACTTGATCCGGGAGCAAGCCGTGGCATGACAAAAAGGGGCAGGGGCTCATGCTCTTCGATCAATGAATGCAGTTGCACATGACTCGCATCACCTGCAAGCGGGCTTGACGGCGCCTCGCTTCAGGAGAAGCATGCATTTGCAGATATATTGATTTCGATGCGGACGGCGCGCCGCACCCGGCCGGAGAGCCGGGGCGGCCGGCGCCGGTCCTCTGGGGGGCTAAACTATGGCCGAACGGTCATTTGCGCGGGAGGTCGAGGATCTCAAGCTCGGCCAGGGCCAGGTGTTCCGCGGCGAGGGCATCCTCGCCATCACCAAGGCACTGCTGCAGTCCGGCGTGTCCTATGTCGGCGGCTACCAGGGCGCGCCGATCTCGCATCTGATGGATGTGCTGGCCGACGCCAAGGACGTGCTCGACGACCTCGGCGTCCATTTCGAATCCTCGGCGTCGGAGGCGGCGGCCGCGGCCATGCTGTCGGCCTCGGTGATGTATCCGGTGCGCGGCGCCGTGACCTGGAAGTCGACCGCCGGCACCAATGTCGCCTCGGACGCCCTGTCCAACCTGGCCTCGGGCGGCGTCACCGGCGGCGCGCTGATCGTGATCGGCGAGGATTACGGCGAAGGCTCCTCGATCATGCAGGAGCGCAGCCACGCCTTCGCGATGAAGTCGCAGATCTGGCTGCTCGACCCGCGGCCGAACCTGGAGTCGATCGTGCGGGCGGTCGAACAGGGTTTCGAGCTGTCCGAGGCGTCGAACACGCCCGTGATGCTGGAGGTGCGCATCCGCACCTGCCATGTCCACGGCCAGTTCGCGGCCAAGGACAACCGACGGCCCGCCACCACGCTGCGCCAGGCGCTGGAGAACCCGAAGCGCGACACCAGCCGGATCGTGCTGCCGCCCGCCTCGTTCCTGCATGAGAAGGAGAAGCTGGAGCGGCGCTGGCCGGCCGCGGTCGAATACATCAAGGCGCACAAGCTGAACGAGGTCTTCGGCCCGGCGCAGGGCGATGTCGGCATCATCCTGCAGGGCGGCATGTTCAACAACGTGCTGCGCGCGCTGCAACTGCTGGGCCTGGCCGATGTCTACGGCAACTCGGCGGTGCCGCTCTACGTGCTCAACGTCACCTATCCCCTGATCGACGAGGAGGTGGCGGAGTTCTGCGAAGGCAAGAAGGCGGTGCTGATGGTGGAGGAGGGGGCGCCGGAGTTCATCGAGCAGGCGCTGAACACCCTGCTGCGCCGCCGCGACATCCAGACCCGGATCGCCGGCAAGGACATGCTGCCGATGGGCGGCGAATACACCGCGCCGGTCCTGGTCAAGGGCATCGCCGGCTTCCTGGAGCTGCATGACCCGGTGCTGCTGGGCAACCGGCCGCCGCTGCCCGACCCGTCACCGGTGCTGAACCACCCGAAGGTCAAGGCGCTGGCCGAGGTGGTGCCGGCGCGGCCGCCCGGCTTCTGCACCGGCTGCCCGGAACGGCCGATCTTCGCCGCGATGAAGCTGGTGGAGAAGGAACTGGGGCCGCACCACGTCTCGGCCGATATCGGCTGCCACCTGTTCTCGATCCTGCCGCCGTTCAACATCGGCGCCACCACCATGGGCTATGGCCTGGGTCCGGCCTCCGCCTCGGCCTTCAACGTCGAATCCGACAAGCGGTCGATCTCGGTGATGGGCGATGGCGGCTTCTGGCACAACGGCCTGGCCAGCTCGGTCGGCAACGCCGTGTTCAACAAGCAGGACGGCGTCATCCTGGTGGTCGACAACTACTACTCCGCCGCCACCGGCGGGCAGGACATCCTGTCCTCGCGCGCCGACAACCCCGGCCGGGCCACCCAGAACTCGATCGTCGACGCGGTGAAGGGCGTCGGCGCCAGATGGGTCCGGCACATCGACCGCACCTACGACGTCGCCCGCATGCGCGACACGCTGCGCGAAGCGCTGACCACCGCGGCCAAGGGGCCGAAGATCATCGTCGCCTCCTCGGAATGCATGCTGAACAAGCAGCGCCGGGTGAAGCCGGCCCTGGCCAAGGCGGTGCAGGAAGGCAAGCGGGTGGTGAAGCAGCGCTTCGGCGTCGACGAGGATGTCTGCACCGGCGACCATGCCTGCATCCGCCTGTCCGGCTGCCCCTCGCTGTCGGTCAAGCAGACCGACGACCCGCTGAAGGACGACCCGGTCGCGGCGATCGACGACAGCTGCGTCGGCTGCGGCAATTGCGGCGAGGTGTCAGAGGCAGCGGTGCTGTGCCCGTCCTTCTACCGCGCCGACATCATCCAGAACCCGACCTGGTTCGACCGCACCCTGGCCAAAATCCGCGGCGCCGTGATCGGCGCGCTGCAGCGGCGCCGGGCGCGGCATCGCCTGGCGTTCGACGTATGAGCGGCGCCGAGACCAAGGCCCGGCTGTCGACCGACAAGCCGCTGTCGGTGGCGATCCTGGCGATGGGCGGGCAGGGCGGCGGCGTGCTGGCCGACTGGATCGTAGCACTCGCCGAACAGCAGGGCTGGGTGGCGCAGTCCAGCTCCGTCCCCGGCGTGGCCCAGCGCACCGGCGCCACCATCTACTATCTCGAGCTGCTGCCGGCGAAGGACGGGCAGGCGCCCGTCCTGTCGCTGATGCCGACCCCCGGCGACGTCGACATCGTCATCGCCGCCGAGCTGATGGAGGCCGGCCGGTCGGTGCTGCGCGGGCTGGTGACGCCGGATAAGACGGTCCTGGTGGCCTCGACCCATCGGTCCTATGCGGTGGTGGAGAAGCAGGCCCCGGGCGACGGCATCGGCGATCCCGTCACGGTGATCGACGCCACCGAATTCGCCGCCCGCCGCACCATCGCCTTCGACATGCAGGCGGTGGCCGAGAAGGCCGGCAGCGTGGTCTCGGCCGTGCTGTTCGGCGCCCTGGCGGCGGCCGAGGCGCTGCCCTTCGACCGTGCCGCCTTCGAGGCCGCGGTGAGGGCCGGCGGCAAGGGCGTCGAGCCCAGCCTGCGTGCCTTCGCCGCCGGCTTCGCCCGCGCCGTCGAGGCCCCGCACGAACCGGTGGCCAAGGCCCCGGCGAAGCGCCTGCCGGGCCTGCCCGGGCCGACCGGCCATGCCGAGCTCGACCGGCTGGTCGGGCGGATCCGGGACGAGCTGCCGCCGGCGGCCCATGCCATGGCCTTCGCCGGCATCCGCCAGCTGGTCGACTTCCAGGACCCGGCCTATGCCGCCGCCTATCTGGACGAGCTCCGCCGCTTGCGGGCGGCTGATGAGACTGCCGGCGGCGCGGCCCGCGACTTCGCCTTCCTGCAGGCCTGCGCCAAGTATCTCGCCGTGGCCCTGGCCTATGACGATGTCATCCGCGTCGCCGACCTGAAGACCCGCGGCAGCCGCTTCGACCGGGTGAAGGCCGAAGTCGGCTTCAAGCCCGGCCAGGTCGTCACCACCACCGAATTCATGCATCCGCGCTTCGAGGAGGTGGCCGGCACCCTGCCGCGGCGGCTCGGCCTCTGGCTCGAACGCCATCCCGGCGTGTTCCGCACCTTCGGGCCCCGGCTCGACCGCGGCCGGCGGGTGCGCACCGGCACGATCGGCTGGTTCCTGGCGCTGTACCTGCTGGGCGGCCTGCGCCGCATCCGCCGCTCCACCCTGCGCCACGCCCGCGAGATGGCGCATCTCCAGGCCTGGCTGGCCACGGCCGAGGCGGCGCTGGCCCGGGACTACGAGCTGGCGGTCGAGATCGTCGGCTGCCGACGGCTGGTGAAGGGCTATTCCGACACCCATGCCCGCGGCGCCTCGAAATTCGACCGGGTGCTGGCGGCCCTGCCCATGCTGCAGGGCCGGGCAGACGCGGCGGCGTGGCTGGGGCGGCTGAAGCAGGCGGCGCTGCTGGACGAGGAGGGTACCGCCCTGGACGGCGCGCTGAAGACCATCGCCAGCTTCGCCGGCGAGGCGGCTCCTGCCGGCTTCGCCGGCGACGCCGGGGGGAGGGCGGCTTGACCGGGCCGCGCGACAGCACCGGCGTCCTGCACCGCCCCGATCCCGGTCCGGACAAGGGCGCGGCGCGCCCGACCATGGGCGAGATCGGGCTGAACCACTTCGCGCCCTATCTGATGAACCGGGTGATCGCGCGCTGGAACGCCAACCTGGCCGAGGCGCTGAAGGGCCACGACGTCAGCACGGCAAAGATGCGGGTGCTGGCGGTGCTCAGCGTCACCGGCGGGTTGACCATCAACGAGCTGTCGGTGTTCGCGGTCACCGAGCCCTCGACCATGAGCCGCACCCTCGACGCCATGGAGGGGCAGGGGCTGATCCGACGCGAGCAGCGGGCCGGCGACCTCCGGGTGCGCGAGATCTCGATCACCGAGGAGGGGCGGCGCCTGTTCGACCTGCTGTGGCCAACGATGCACGACATGTTCGGCCAGATGTTCGAAGGCGTCGGCGAGGCCGAGTACCAGGGTTTCATCGCTACCCTGCGCAAGGTTCTGCTCAACATCCGCCAGCATCAGATCTGAGGGCGGGCCGGAATCCGTCCAGGCGCGTTACCCTTGAGATGACAGAAGCACCAACCTTCATCGGCACGGCGGGGTGGAGCGTGCCGTCGCGCTACGCCGACCGGTTTCCGGCCGAGGGCTCGCATCTCGAGCGCTATGCGCAGCGGCTGAACGCGGTCGAGATCAACACCTCCTTCTACCGCCCGCATCGCCGGACCACCTATGAGCGCTGGGCGGCCAGCGTGCCCGAGGATTTCCGCTTCGCGGTGAAGCTGCCGCGGACCCTCACCCATGAGCGCCGGCTGGTGGATGGCGAGGACCTGATCGACCGTTTCGCGGCCGAGGTCGGAGGGCTGGGCGCGAAGCTCGGGGGCCTGCTGGTCCAGCTGCCGCCCAGCCTGCCGTTCAAGGCCGATGCGGTCGGGGCCTTCTTCACCGCCCTGCGTCGCCGAATCGATGCGCCGACGGCCTGCGAGCCGCGCCACCCCAGCTGGTTCGTGCCGGAAGCGGAGGCGCGGCTTGCGGCGTTGGAGGTCGCCCGGGTCGCCGCCGACCCGCCCCGTGCCGCAGGGGCGGACCAACCGGGCGGCTGGGGCGGGCTGGTCTATTATCGGCTGCACGGATCGCCGCAAATCTACGTCTCGGACTACGACGACACCTTGCTTGCCACGATGCGGCGGCGGCTGGCCGGGCATCGCCAAGCGGGCATCCCCGCCTGGTGCATTTTCGACAACACCGCGGCCTTCGCCGCGCTGGGCAACGCGCTCACGGTCGCGGGCCGGTAGCCGCCTCCGCTACCGCGTTCGGGGCCGGATTCACCGCCTCCGCCTCCACCAGGTAGCGGTAGGGGCCCGGGGTGGTGGCGTTGAACGGCCAGCAGGTGGCCAGCACCAGGTTGCGGCCGGGGGCCTGGGGATCGATGCCCGAGACGTCCCAGGTCGCCACCCGCGTGCCGGTCACCCGGAAGGCCACGCGGCGGCCGTCGCGGCGGGTGACATCGATCTCGTCGCCGACCTTCACATCCGCCAGGAAGCGGAAATGGGTGTCGCGATGGGCGGCATAGACGGCGGTGCCGGGTTCGCCGGCCTCCGGCGTGTCCTCGACATGGCCGGGGCCGAAGGCCAGGGCCTGGCCGCTGCTGCCGGCCAGGGCGATGGCGCTCTTCTCCAGCCGCGGTAGGTCGATCCGCGCCACCGGCCAGGTGTCGGCCCAGGGCCAGGGCTTGGCCGCCTCGCCGGTCGCCAGGGTCTCGGCGAAGGCGCGGTCGAGCAGGAACTGGGCCAGCGTCGCCTTGGCGTGGATCCAGACGCCCTGGCCGGCCAGGCCCAGCCCGGCCAGGATCAGCAGCAGGGCGATGACCCGCAGCCGGGGCCGGCCCCGCGGGCGCGGCTGGCGCTGCGGCCGGGCCTGGCGCTGCCCGGCCAGGGGGTGGGACAGCGGCAGGGTCGCGCTCATGCCCGGCCTCCCGTCGACCGGCGGCTGAACCGGAAGACGGCCAGGCCGGCGAGCAGCAGCAGGGCGCCGGCCAGGATCCGCAGTTCGGCATCGGTCGCGGTCACCGGCAGCACGACCTCCTCGACCGGCGTCGGCTTGTGGGCCGCCGCGGGTTCGGTGGACCGGGCCGCGGCGGGCAGCAGCAGCGCGGCCTCGCGGAACTCGGCGGGCGGCGAAGCCTTGTCCGCGCCGAACACCTTTTCGAAATCCCAGCCCGAGGGCAGGTTCAGCGGGATGTCGCTGCGGCTCAGCGGTGCCCCGTCCGGCCGGCGCGGGGTCTTGTCGACCGCGACCAGGCTGGTCAGCCGGGTCACCAGGTGGTGCTGCAGCGCCAGGGCCAGGATGCGTTCGTCGGCCTGCTCCGGCGTGATCTGGCGCAGGGTCTGCGCCACCTCGGCGTCGGCGATCTTGCGCCGGGCCCACAGCTTCGACAGCCCGGCGCCTTCGGCCGCCTGCGCCACCGGCAGGGTGACGGTCCAGGGCCGGTCGCCGATCATGCCCTTGATCTCGATGGTGCCGGACAGCGTGGCAAGCTTCGCCGCCAGCACCACCGGCTCGCCGCGATACAGGTCGGGCAGGCTCTCCGGCGTCACATCCGCGTCGCCGGCCGAGACCCGGGCCGACAGGTTGGTGACGACGGGGCTCTCCAGCTTCTCGAACAGGCTGCGCATCCGCTCCTCGACCTGCTCGGTCGACCCGATCTGGGTGAAGGTGCCGCGGCCCAGCTCGGCGGCGCGGTTCATCAGGTAGGAGTTGGGGGCCGAGCCGATGCCGACCATGAACACGCGCGACCGGCCGCGCAGAGCGCTGATGGTGTCGAACAGCTGCTGCTCGTCGCCGATCGCGCCATCGGTCAGGAACACCACCTGGCGCAGCCGGGCCGCCCCATCGGTGCTGCGATCGGCCAGGGCCGCCCGCATCGCCGGCACCATCTCGGTGCCGCCCGACGCCTGCAGGCCCGAGACGAAGCCGCGGGCGGTGCCGATATGCTCGGCGTCGGCCGGCACCGCGTCCGGGAACAGCACGTCCAGCGTGTCGTCGAAGCGCACCACGTTGAAGCGGTCGGCGGGGGACAGCCGGCCGAGGGCGTAGAGCAGGCTGGCCTTGGCCTGGGCCATCGAGGTGCCGCCCATCGAGCCGGAATTGTCGATGACGAAGACGACGTCGCGCGGCCGCTTGTCCTCCGCCTGGGCCAGGGCCGGCGGGGTGACGAAGGCCAGCAGGTAGTCGTCGCCGGCCACGGTCTCACGGAACAGCCCGACCGAGGGCGCGGTGCCGGCGGCCGGCGTCCAGCTCAGCTCGAAATCGCGGTTGGCGGGCACCGGGCCCTTCATCCGGATGACGCGGCTGTCCGGGCCTGGCGCATCGATGTCGACGGCATGGTTGGCGCTGACCACCTCGCCCAGCGGGAAGCCGGCCTGCAACCGCACCGTCAGCGTCACCGGGTTCAGCGGAGCGCTGCGGCGCGGATCCGCCACCGGCGGGGTGATGCGGTCGCGGTCCGGCACCGGGTCGGCGGTCCGGCCCCAGCCGTTGCCGCCGGGCGCAAGGTCGACCGTCTGCGCCACCGGCGCCGGGCTGTAGCGCGGCGCCACCACCAGCGGCACGCGCAGCGAGAACGCGCTGCCCGACTGGTGCACGCTCTCCTGGTACTCGATCTGGATCATCACGGTCTCGCCCGGGCCGACATTGGCGACCGAGGTGGTGAACAGGTTCGGCCGCTCCTCCTCGACCAGGCCGGCGGTCTGGCCGGCCTGCTTCGCCGCCTCATAGGTCCGGCGCGCCTCCTCGCGGGCGGCGATGTCGCCGGTGATGACGCGATCGCCGACCACCATCTTCAGCGTGTCGACCGCCCCGTCCTCCGGCAGCGGATAGACGTAGACGGCCTCGACCCAGCCATCGGTCGGGTTCTGGAACAGCTGGGTGACGCGGGCCCGCGCCGTCGGGCCGCTGACCGTCAGGTCGACATCGGTGCCCAGGCGCGGCGCCTCGACATAGCGGCCCTTCTCGGTGGCGCGGAACAGCAGCGAGCCGGATTGCATCTCACCCGGTGTCACCAGGCTGGGCCCGATCTCGGCCCGCGCCGGGTGCCCTGCGACCAGCAGCGTCGCCACCGCCAGCAGGACAGACAGCAGCAGCAGCGGTGCGGCGTGGCCGAACAGGGCCTGGAAAGACGGCCACAGACCTGTGGTCGTCGCTTGCGTCGTTGGTGCCATGAAACCCTCCTGAACCCCTGTCCTCCTCCCCGGAGGCCGTGGTCTTTTGTCGGTCCGGCGGGCTTTGTCCGGCCACGGTGATGATCCGGCTTGTTCGGCAGGGCGTGGTCGGGATAGGTCTTGCTCCGCACCGTGCTGTGCGGATCGGTGCGGATTTGTCCGGAGGAGGGCGGTTTGGTCGGCTTGTCGACGCACGCGGCGGACCACGAGCTGTCGGAGGAGCAGAGCCACGCCGTCGCCGCCCTGGTGCGGGAGGAGCTGGCGCGCCGCCGCATCTCGCGCCAGTTCCTGGCCGACCAGGCGAAGATCAGCATCTCGACGCTGGAGAAGGCGCTGTCCGGACGCCGGCCCTTCACCCTGGCCACGCTGATCCGGCTGGAGGAGGCGCTGGGCGTCAAGCTGCGGCACGCCGAGCCGCGCCCGGCCGCCCCCGTCGCCGCCGTGCCGCCGCCCCCGCCGGTCGGGGTGGCGCCGGCGGATCTCGGCTATTATGTGCGGCCGGCGGTGTCCTGGATCGAAGGCGTGTACCTGACGCTGCGGCCGTCCTTCGGCGACCGCAGCGCGATCTACGCCTACCGCACCGAGGTGTTCTGGGACGATGCGGCCTCGCACCTGTCGTTCCGGGAATCCGAGCGGGTCGACGCCGCCTTCACCCAGCACGGCGCGATCTCGATCCCGAACCAGTCCGGCCACATCTACCTGGTCACCAACACCCATGGGCAGTACCGGCTGGCGATCGTCGGCCGCCCGACCATCGCCGGCGAGATGCACGGCATCCTGACCACGCTGCAGGCCGGGCCGGGATCGCAGCTGACGCCGGTGGCGGCGCCGATCGTGTTCGTGCCGATGGCAGCGGCGGGCGCGGCGGAATTCGGCCGCATCTCCGCCGGCCACGCCTGCCATCCGCGCTACCGCGACTATCTCCGGCGCACGGTGGAGGAGCCGTTCGCGCGGTTCCTGCCGATCGTGGGCGACTGAGGGCTGTCTAGTCCGAGATCAGGCCATAGGATTCGAGTAGCTGCAGGCCGAGCCGCTGCGGCTCCGGCGGCGCCACGCAGCGCGCGCTCACATCCCGGCCATAGGCCTTGAAGCTGGGCAGCTCGGTCAGGGCGGCGGCGTCGTCGGCCCGGGTGTTGACGAACAGGTGCATCCATTCGTCCCCGTCGCGGAACAGCAGGTAGGCGATGCCGTCCGGCCGCACGGCCCGCAGCTCGGCGAACACCGCCCGGGCCAGGGCCTCGTTCTCGGCGGCGTGCTCCGGCCTGGTCGTGTAGCGCACCAAAGTCAGCCTCTGCATGGTCTGGTCCTTCCGTCGGGCGGCGCGCAGGATGCGCGCCATCGGGTCCAGGACGCCCGGGCGGGCCGGAAGGATTCCCGCCGGAACTATTTTCGCGGCGGCGCATCCTTCGGCCGATGTCCGGCGTCTCAGGGCCGGGGCTCCGTCACCCGGCGGAGCCGAACGGGAAGGGGCGGGCATGCCCGATGGAAGCTCGGAGGCCTTCGGCCGGCTGATGGCGGAGCTGCGGCCGCGCCTGCATCGCTACTGCGCCCGCATGGTCGGATCGGCGATCGACGGCGAGGATGTGGTGCAGGAGGCGCTGGCCAAGGCGGCGGAGGCGTTCCCGGCCGCCGGGCCGATCGAACGGCCGGACAGCTGGCTGTTCCGCATCGCCCACAACGCGGCGCTCGACGCCCTGCGGCGCCGCCGACGGCGGGCGGAGATCGGGTCCGATGTCGCTCTGGCCGGGCTGGCGGAAGCCGGTGCCGGCGCCGATGCCCGGGTGGCGGCGACCGCCAGCCTGGCGACCCTGCTGCACCTGCCCGTGGCGCAGCGGTCGAGCTTGGTGCTGATCGACGTGCTCGGCCATTCCCTGGTTGAGACGGCCGACATCCTCGGCCTCAGCGTCCCTGCGGTGAAGGCGGCGCTGCACCGTGCCCGTGTCCGGCTGAAGGGGCTCGCCGACGCCCCCGAGGCGCCGGCACCTGTGCTGGCGGTGGCGGATCGGGCCCGGCTGCGCGCTTACGCCGACCGGTTCAACGCCCGCGACTTCGAAGCCCTGCGCGACCTGCTGGCCGAGGATGTGCGGCTCGAGCTGGTCAATCGAACCCGCCTGGCTGGTCGGGAGGTCTCGACCTATTTCGGCCGCTACGCCGCGGTCTCCGACTGGCATCTCTCGCCCGGCCTGGCGGAAGGCCGTCCGGCGCTGCTGGTCGGCGATCCGGCCGATCCAGCGGGCGCCGTCCGCTATGTGATCCTGCTCGGCTGGGCCGATGGGCGGATCGCGACGATCCGCGACTTCCGCCATGCGGCCTATGCGACCGAGGGCATGGTCCTGTCGCGTCTCTAGACCGAACCTCCGCCCACCGGCGTTTGCGGTCATCGGCCTCCGTCCTATGATCGTCGGAGCGGCGCCCGAGTCTCGCCTCGGCGGGCGCGGGAGAGACGGGGTCCCGATGCGCTTTCACGCCGATCTGCACGTCCATTCCAAGCATTCGCGGGCGACCAGCCGCGACCTCGACCTCGAGCACCTGGCCCATTGGGCGGCGCGCAAGGGCATTGGCGTGGTCGGCACCGGCGACTGCGTCCACCCGGTCTGGCTGGCCGAGCTGAAGGACAAGCTGGTGCCGGACACGCCCGGCCTGTTCCGCCTGCGACCGGATCTCGAAGCCGCGGTGATGGCGACGCTGCCGGCGCCGTGCCGCACCCCGGTTCGGTTCATGCTGTCGACCGAGATCTCGACCATCTACAAGAAGGGCGACCGCACCCGGAAGATCCACCACCTGATCTACGGGCCGGATTTCGCGACGATCGACCGGCTGCAGGCCAGCCTGGCGCGGATCGGCAACATCGCCTCGGACGGGCGGCCGATCCTGGGCCTCGATTCCCGAGACCTGCTGGAGGTCACGCTGGCCTCCGGCCCGGATGCCTATCTGGTGCCGGCCCATATCTGGACGCCGTGGTTCGCGGCGCTGGGGTCGCAATCCGGCTTCGATTCCATCGCCGACTGCTACGGCGACCTGTCCGACCACATCTTTGCGGTCGAGACCGGCCTGTCCTCCGACCCGGCGATGAACTGGCGGGTGTCGTTCCTCGACCGCTACCGCCTGACCTCGAACTCCGACGCGCATTCGCCGGGCAAGCTGGGGCGCGAGGCGACGGCCTTCGACTGCGACCCGGACTACCACGCCATCCGCCGGGCGCTGGAGACCGGCGACGGCTATGTCGGCACGGTCGAGTTCTTCCCGGAGGAGGGCAAGTACCACGCCGACGGCCACCGCAAATGCGAGGTGCGGCTGAGCCCGCAGGAGACGCTGGCGCTGGGCGGTCGCTGCCCGGTCTGCGGCCAGCCCTTGACCATCGGCGTGTCGCACCGGATCGACCGCCTGGCCGACCGCACCGAAGCGGAGGCGTTGCCGCCAGCCACGGCGGGCGAGGTCACCAGCCTGGTGCCGCTACCGGAAATCCTGTCCGAGCTGCTGTCGAGCGGCCCGGCCACCAAGGCGGTGGAGCGCAGCTACGACCGCGTGATCGGCACGCTGGGGTCGGAGCTGTCGATCCTGGGCGAGATGCCGGTCGAGGACATCGCCCGCGCGGAGTCCGAGCTGCTGGCCGAGGCGGTGACCCGGCTGCGCCGCGGCCAGGTGATCCGCGACGCCGGCTATGACGGCGAATACGGCGTGATCCGCCTGTTCGAGCCGCAGGAGCTGAAGAGCCGCACCGCGGGAGGGTTGCTGTTCGACCTGCCGCAGTTGCGGGCGACGCCCTCGTCCCAACCCATACCCCGTTATCCCCGCGAAAGCGGGGATCTCCTGGCGGCTGAATCGGAGGAAGATTCCCGCTTTCGCGGGAATGACGATGAAGGGAAGGGAGCAGAGGTTCCAAGCGTCCCCAGCGCAACGACCTTGGCCCCCGGCCTTCTCGACCGCCTCGACCCCAACCAGCGCGCCGCTGCGGCGATGGTGGATGGGCCGCTGCTGATCGTCGCGGGGCCGGGCTCGGGCAAGACCCGCACCCTGACCCATCGCATCGCCCATCTCGTCGCCGACCACGGTGTGGCGCCCGCAGCCTGCCTCGCCATCACCTTCACCCGCCGGGCGGCGGCGGAGATGCGGGAGCGGCTGGAGGCGCTGCTGCCCGGGCGGGCCGGGCGGATGCCGATCCACACCTTCCATTCGCTCGGCCTCGCCATCCTGCGCGAGCATGGCGAGGCGGCGGGGCTGCACCGCGACTTCAAGGTGGCGGGCGAGGCCGAGCGGACCGCGCTGCTGGTCGAAGTGCTGGATCTCTCGCAGCGCAAGGCAGAGCGGCTGCTGCGCGCGATCTCGCGGACCAAGCGGACCGGCGCGGCCACCGATCTCGATGCCGCCGAGGCCCTGGCGCGCTACGATGAGGCGCTGGGCCTGCGCAACTGGATCGATTTCGACGACCTGATCGGCAAGCCGATCGCGGCGCTAGAGGCCGATCCCGGCCTGGTCGCGCTGTATCGCGACCGCTTCCGCCACGTCTCGGTCGACGAGTTCCAGGATGTCGACGACAGCCAGGTGCGGCTGCTGTCGCTGCTGGTGCCGCCGGGCGGTAATCTCTGCGTCATCGGCGATCCGGACCAGGCGATCTACGGCTTCCGCGGCGCCGACGCCTCCTGTTTCGACCGCTTCCACCACGACCATCCCGGAGCCGCGGTGGCCCGGCTGAAGCGCAACTACCGGTCGACCGGCACCATCGTCACCGCCGCCTCCCGCTTCATCGGCGCCGACGGGCGCGTCGAGCCGGCCGCCGAGATCGTCCGCGCCATGCAGGACCGCATCTCCGCCCATGCCGCGCCCAGCGACAAGGCCGAGGCCGAGTTCGTGGTGGCGGAGGTCGAGGCGCTGCTGGGCGGCCACAGCTTCTTCTCGATCGACAGCGGCCGGTCGGACGGCACGGCCCGCGGCGAGATCGGCTTCGCCGATATCGCGGTGCTGTACCGCACCGATGCCCAGGCCGATGTCGTGGCCGAAGCGCTGGCCCGTGCCGGCATGCCGTTCAAGCGCAGCTCGCTGGCCCCGCTGGCCGAGGACCCGGCGGTGCGGGCGCTGCTCGCGGCGCTGGAGCAGGAGGCGGAGGAGGCGGACCTGCCGCAGCAGCTGCAGCGGGCGGCGGAGCGGCTGCGGCACGAGGGCGCCGACCCGGCCTCGGCCACCGCCGCGCTGCAGCGGCTGGCGCTGATCGCGGCGCGGCTGGATGAGCGGGAGGCCGACCGCGCCGGCTTCCTGGCCGCAGTGGCGTTGGCGACCGAGGCGGATTTCTGGGACCCGCGCGCCGACCGGATCTCGCTGCTGACCCTGCACGCTGCCAAGGGGCTGGAATTCCCGGTGGTGTTCGTGCTGGGGCTGGAGGACGGGGTGCTGCCGCTGCGCTTCGGCGAATCCGACCCGGCGGCGGTGGCCGAGGAGCGGCGGCTGTTCTATGTCGGCATGACCCGGGCGATGGACCGGCTGTTCCTGTGCCGGGCCCGCGAGCGGCGCTGGCGTGGCGGCATGGTCCGGTTCGAGCCGTCGCCCTTCCTCGGCGAGATCGAGGCCGAGCTGCTGGCCCATCGCCGCACCGATCCGGCGCCACGACGCGCGCCCGACCGGCAGTTGACCCTGTTCTAGGCGTATGTTGGGTTCGCAAGGGCGAACCCAACCTACGATGCACTCAATGCAGTGACAGCCGGGGCACGCCCTCCGCCACGCCGCTGCGGCGCATGGCCGCCCGCAGGCGCGGCGTGATCGCGTCGGACGGGTCCAGCTGCAGCCCGGGGACCACGACCTTGGCGACCGGGATCCCGAACTCGGCGCGGGTCAGATCGGCGAAGCGGGCCTGGAAGCCGGCGGCCTGAAGGCGGCTCACGACCCAGTCGACGGCCTCGGCGGGATCGAGTTCATCTGTCGCGGGATGCCGCCGCGGGCCCAGGGCCGAATGCAGCAGCGGCTGCGTGTCCGGCAGGATCTCGGCCCCGCGCCGCAACTGCTCGATCTCCTGCTCGCTCAGCTCATGGTCCGGGTTGGCGTGCCGCTTCACGTCGATCAGGTGATAGCCCAGCTCGTACTGGCACATCTCCCGGATGGCGGAGCCGGCGGCCCGGTCCGGCGACAGGGCTGCGGCCAGGCCGCAGGCGATCCGCCGGCCGTCGCGGTTGACCGACAGCGCGGCGACGCAAGGGATGCCGATCTCGGTGGTGACGTCGAGCAGCCAGGTCGCACGGCGGTCCGAGCCGCGCCGGATCTCGCGCAGCAGCTCCGACGCCTGCAGCGACGCGATGCCGTCCAGCGGCAGGACGGCGGCGGGTTGCCCGCCATGCCACCACAGTGCCGCCGCGTCGCGCTCGACCAGCTCCAGCAGGCCGCGCAGCACCGCCTCCTCCAGCGTCGGGGCGGCGGCGCAGCCGATGCTGAGCGGCGCGGCGGCGCGGGCGGCATCGGGCGAGGACGGGCGGCGCAGGCACAGATCGGCCGGCAGGATGGTCGCGGCCCCGTCGCCCAGCCGGCGGGCGGGCAGCCAGGGCAGCGTTGCCAGCGATGAGGCGTCGTCCAGGCACAGCGAGGCCGCCAGCGCCGATCGTTCGGCTGGGGTGAAGCCTTCGAGCATGGCCGGGTCGGGGCGGGCGAGGGCCTCGTCGCCGCGCTCGAGTTGCGAGGCGTATTCCACGGCCTCTCCGACGCTGGCCTCGAAGGCGCGGCCGGGTTCCAGCGCCGCCCCGATGGTGCTGACCGGGGCCGCCTCGCCATCCCGGCCGTCGATGGCGCGGGCATCGAACATCCCCAGGAAGAACAGCAGCCCGGGCGCATCGGGGCCGCGATAGGGCAGCAGCGTGCCCATCCGCGCCGCGAAACGCAGCAGCCCGGCCCGGTTGTCGATCTCCGCGGGCGAAAGCTGGTCCCGGGCATAGCCCAGCGAGGCCAGGAACTGCGCAGCCTCCGGCGACGACCCGGCATCGCCGCCGGCCAGGGCCTCGGCTGCCTCCAGATAGGGCGGGCCGTTCCATCCGTTCCGCACGCAGGCACTCCCTCGAAACCACCACGCCGATGCCGCAATTCGCCACGGACGGTCCGCGGCCGGGCGCGATTAAACCGCAATCGGACGCTACCTCAAAAGGGTTCCCGTGCCGGTGGTTGCGAGGTCTTCCGGCCTCTGTGGAGGTGTCATCCCATGTCGACCTCTCGCCGCCAGATCCGAGGCGTGCTGTTCTACGCGCTCGGCGTCGGCGCCTTCGCCACCATGGACGCCTTCGCCCGGCATCTGAGCCGGGGCTATCCGATCGTCGAGATCGTCCTGCTGCGTGCCGTGCTCGGCTACCTGCCGATCCTGGTTCAGTACCAGCTGGGCGCGACCAGGGGCCGGCGCGCGGTCCGGTCGCAGGCGCCGGGGCTGCAGCTGCTGCGCGGCGGGTTGATGCTGGCCGCCTCCGCGACCTTCTTCCTCAGCCTGTCGCAGCTGTCGCTGGCCGATGCGACGGCGATCTCCCTGATCGCGCCGCTTCTGATGGTGCTGTTCGGCGTCTACGTCCTGCGCGAGCCGTCGAGCAGGGAGATGTATGTGGCGATCGCCATCGCCCTGGTCGGGGGCCTGCTGATCGTCCGCCCCTATGCCGACAGCCTGAGCCTCTATGCCGTGGCGGCGCTGGCGTCGGCGGTATTCTATGCGCTCGCCGCCGTCGCCACGCGGAGGCTGGGACAGTCGGATCCCGCGATCGTGACCGCGCTGTGGGGCAACACCACCATGCTGGTGGTCGCGGCCGCCCTGGTGATTCCGACCGGGTGGGTGTGGCCGACGGCGGGCGACTGGTGGCCGATCCTGGGCATGGGGCTGGCCGGGGGCGTCGCCAACATCCTGTATATCGCGGGCTTGCGGATGAGCCGGGTCTCGGAGGTCGCGGTGATCGACTACACGATCTTCGCTTGGGCCGCGGCCTTCAGCGTCCTGGTCTTCCAGGAGACCCTCTCCGTCGCCGGGCTGGTCGGGGCCGGCCTCATCGCGGCCAGCGGCGCCTACAGAGCATTCGGGAAGTGGCGCAGATCCGGGAGGCCGGCGGTGCTGGCGTGGCCCCGCCGGACCCCGGTCCGGCGGCTGCGAGTGTCCGCACCATAGCAAGACGGCAACCGCCTGTGGCCCGATGGCGGCGGTCATCGGGCCTGCGGCTGTTTGCCCGCCCTTGGGAGGCCCAAGGACAGGAAAACAACAGGCGGCATCCGCGGCAGGATCGTGGTATCGATCTGCATCAAGTTTGTTGCGGTTTAGTGCCATTTTGAGACATGAAGTCGCGCATTGGCGCGTGTCCGTGGGCGGGTGATGGAAATACAGCCGATAGGACCCTTGAGCGACGCCCGGGTGAGCCTGACCACGCTGGGCCAGGTCTCGCTTCGTGCCGACGGCGCGCCGATCACCATCGCGAACCGCAAGTCCCAGGCGCTCCTGGCCTATCTGGCGACCACCCTGAACGGCCGCGAAAGCCGTGAGCGCACGGCGGGGCTGCTGTGGAGCGAGTATGAGGAGGAGAAGGCCCGCGCCTCGCTGCGCCAGACCATCGCCGACCTGCGTCGCGCCGTCGCCACCCACGGCTCGTCCTTCTTCTCGGCTGACCGCCTGACCATCAATGTCGACCTCAGCCAGCTGCATGTCGACTGCCTCGCCATCCTGAGGGATCTCGAGGCCGGCAACATTCCCGCGGTGCTGCTGTCGGAGAAGCGCTTGCCGGACAGCTTCCTGGCCGGGCTCGACGACATCGACCCGGCCTTCCGCGCTTGGTTGCTGGTGCAGCGCCAGATCCTGCAGGAGCGGTTTCTGCGCGAGCTCGAAGACCGGCTGCCGACCACGTCCGACCCGCGCGTGGTCAAGCGCATCGGCACCGCCATCGTCAACCTGGACCCGACCCATGAGGTCGGCTGCCGCGCCGTGATCGAGGCCTGCGCCCGCCTCGGCGACATGGGCGGGGCTCTGCGCGCCTATCGCGAGCTGTGGGACCTGCTGGACCAGGAATTCGGCATGGAGCCGTCGCAGGAGACCCTGGACCTGATCCTGCGGGTCAAGGGCGGGGAGTTCGGCGACGCGAAGGGCGCGGCGCAGGCGGTCAGCGTCCCGGGCGAAACCTCGGCGCCGGTCCCTGCGCCCGTCTCGTCGATGTCCCTGCCGGCGGCCCTGGCCAGCCGCGGCCAGGCCATCGTGGTCACCGATTTCGACACCACGGACATCGCCCAGGACCACCAGGGCATGGCTCGGGCGTTCCGGCACGAACTCATCGCCTCGCTAGTCCGGTTCCGCGGCTGGAGCATCATCGACGGCAGCGAATCCGTGGCCCTGGCCCAGGTGCCGAACGCCTTTCGTATCGATGGCACCGCCCTGGAGGACGAGTCCGGAACCCGCTTCATCCTGACACTCAAGGATGCCGCGGATGGGCGCTTCATCTGGAGCGAGCGCTTCACCATCGTCGAGCATGGCTGGCGGCCGGCGCAGCAGCGCATCATCCGCCGTATCGCCGGCGCCCTCGACATCAACCTGTCGACCGAGCGGCTGACGCAGATTTCCGGCAGCCCGGAGCTGTCGCTGGCGCACCATGACCGCTGGCTGCGCGGACACGCGATGATGCTGCAGTGGCGGCCCCAGGACGAGGCGCGCGCCGAATCGATCTTCCGGTCGTTGGTCGAGGAGGCGCCGAGCTTCGCGCCGGCCTATACGAGCCTGTCGCAGATCCTCAACTCGCGCCATCTGATCTTCCCCGGGACGCTCCGGACGGCGGCCTGGCACCAGGAGGCGCTGCAATTCGCCAAGATGGCGGTCCAGCTCGACCCGCTCGACACGCGCTCGCATCTCTGCCTGGCCTGGGCCTACGCGATGAGCTCGCATTTCGACAAGGCGCCGCTCAGCTACCAGCTCGCCCTGGATCTCAATCCCAACGACCCCCTGACCCTGGCGTCCTCGTCCCTCGGCTTCGCCTATTGCGGCGACGTGGCCCAGGCTGCGGCGACCGCCGACATGGCGCTGGACCTCGGCCTGGGCATCTCGCGGTTGCATTGGGGCTATCAGGCCGGCGTGCGCTTCATCCTCGGCGACTATGACGGGGCGATCGCCGCCGCGGAGAATGCCGGCGATGTTCTCTACTATCTCGGCGGCTGGAAGGCGGCCGCCCATGCGCTTGCCGGCGACCGCGAAGCAGCCCGGACCGAAGGCGCGCGCTTCGTCGAGATGGTCCAAGGCTCCTGGTTCGGCGAACCCGAGCCGGACGAGACGGTGATCGCGAACTGGCTGCTGCATTGCTTTCCGATCGCCGACCGCAAGGTCTGGGAGGCTTTGCGAAGCGGGCTCGCCATCGCCGGCCTGGTTGCCAGGCAGGCGATGGACGCCCCGTTCACACCGGCGCTGCGGTCAGCGGCAGCCTCGAATCGTGTAATCCGAGATGCGTGAGTAGTAGAACTCGATATTGTCGAACGGCTTCTCGCCGGTCAGCATGTCGAGATAGAAATGCGGCGGGTCGTAGGACGCGACGCCCGGGTTTTCCTTGGCCTGCTTCTTGGCCCGCGCTTCCGATTCCGAGACCTGGCGGTTGGGCGGCAGGCGCAGGATGAAGTGGTGGTCGTCGCCCTGGCAGATCTCCAGCGTCTCGTAGCGCTCGGGAATGTCGACCAGCCCCTTCAGCTGCTGGCGGAACTCCGCCATGTCGGCCGGCCGCGTCTCCGGCTTCTGGGCCCACAGCACGACCTTCCGGCCGGCCGCTTCGTAGTCCAGAATCTTCATCGGCTTCAGTTCGTCTTTAGTCGGCATGAACGTCCCCTCCTGGTGGTCATCGGACGCCCCCGGCGGGGGCGCGGCGATCGGGTGGATCAGATGAAAGGCGGCTCGACGGATTCGAGCTTGAGCGCCTTGGCGATGAAGGTGATCAGCCCGCTCATCGTCCCCGGCACGGTGCTGCCGAACACGTGCCTCACCGCCTGGTCGGTGGTGATGCCGGCCACCGGGTCGATGCCGTCCTCGATCAGGTCGCGCGACTGCTCCAGCGACCCGGCGAAGGCGTCGGCAACGATGATCGAGCCCAGCGTGCCGAAGCTCTTGCCGTCGGTCTCGTGCGCCGCCTCGAACAGCAGGTAGAACAGCAGCGGCGGGTCCTGGGCGATGGCGTCGCGCTCATCGGCGGTGAACGCGACCGTGGTGCCGGCGTCCAGCCAGGCGCGCAGCGTGGCGGTGCGGTGCTCGCGGTCGGCCAGCAGCGGCGACTGGTCCAGCACCGCGGCCGGCAGCAGCTCGGCCAGGGAGTTGACGGTGCGCAGGCCGCTCAGCGAGCCGCGGACGAGGTCGCGGTACAGCAGTCCCGACAGGTTGGTGTCCCAGCTGCCGTCCTGGGTGCCCGGCACATAGACGTTCCGGAACAGGGTGTCCTTCTGCATGATCGGGTTGAAGGACGGGCCGATGCGGCGGCTGAGCTGCGGCCGGGATCCGTCGATCGAGAAGAAGCGTGACCATTCGGCGACCCAGATGTCGCGGATCGGCGTCTCGCGCGGGCGGCGGGCAGACGAGGTCGCGATCACGTCGGCGACGCCTTCGAGGTCGGTCTGCCGGCTCATCCGGTAGCTCATGCGCACCATGGCATGGCCCAGGCGGTAGGCGGCGTCGCAGAACTCGATCGGCAGCCGGCCGTCGGGGGTGTCAGCCAGCGGCCGCGGCCGGTCCTGGTTGTACAGCGCCCAGACCTGCGGCCGGATCAGCCGCGGCAGCAGGTCGTGCACCACGATGCCGCGAAACACCGCCGCCGTGATCTGCCGCGCCAGGCCGAAGCGCGAGAAGCTCAGCAGCTCGGTCGCGGCGCTGACCTCGGCCGGGAACGGGTTGCGGTCGCGCAGGATGTCGATGACGGCGTTGTGGAACATCAGGAACAGCGTGGTGACCTGGGACAGGTTCACGTTGTCGTCGTTGCGCGGATCGGTCAGCAGCGTGTCGGCGGCGCCTTCGTTCACCGCATCGCTCAGCCCCTCGATCCGGGCGCGCGGGATGTCGCGCGCGGTGTGCACCGGGCAGGCCGGGTTGGGGCGGTGGGTCTGGGTGATCCTAATATGGCCGAGGCGCAGCTTCTCGCGGCATTCACCAGGCGCCGCCGGGATCTCGTAGCTGATCGGATCGTCGGTCGGGCCACGGCCATAGACCGTGTCCAGCACCAGGGGGCGGGCCCGCAGGTTGACGCGCGGCAGGTTGCCGTTCGCCAGGTTGATGGCGGTCATGGCGCCATAGACGATGTCATGGCCGGCAAGCTGGGCGAAATAGGTGTAGCCGGCCGGAATCCTGGGATTGTCTGGCGACTCGTCATGCGCCTTGGCGTCGTCGTAGCGGTGCGGCTCGTTCATCCGCCGGATCAGCTTGCCGATCAGCATCTGCGCCGCCAGCGGCTCCTCCGCCCGGCTGTGGATCTCGTCCGCCGATGGCGGCGTGACCGACCCGAAATTGCGGAAGCCCTCGGTCGTGGCCGCCTGCATCGTCACGCCGGTCATCCCGCCCGAGCCGGGCCGCTTCCGGTCCTGCCCCGAGAAGAACGGGCAGTCCAACCCCCCATGTTGCGCCATTATCCGACCCTTCTTGTCACCGCTTCATGCCCCGACCGCGCGCCCGGAATACGACGATTGCCCATCGGCCCGACGGCTTTGGCCGAGACCGGAAATCCCTGTTCGACAATGCAAGATGATGGAGTCCGGCAAATCATGCTATGGGCCGAAGCGGGGGCTCGATGGTCGCACCATCCCGGGCAGGATGGCGACCGCACCGTATGGGGGCGACGTGAACCCAGCGTGAAATGGTCCCGTTGCCTGAAGGACGGCCCGATCGCGGCCGGTTGCACCAGACATCAGAGGGCAGACCGATGACCTATGAGCTCTACTATTGGCCGGAAATCCAGGGCCGCGGCGAATTCATCCGCCTGGCGCTCGAGCAGGCCGGTGCCGACTACGTCGACGTCGCCCGCGGCGAAGGCGAGGATCTGCCCGGGCTGATGCATTTCATGAAGGACAAGTCGGTCCCGGAGCCGCCCTTCGCGCCGCCCTATCTCAAGGCCGGCGACCTGCTGATCGGCCAGACCGCAAACATCCTGCTGTTCCTGGGCGGTCGCCACGGGCTGGCGCCGGCGGAGGAGGGTGGGCGGCTGTGGACCCACCAGCTGGACCTGACCGTCGCCGACTTCCTGGTCGAGGCGCACGACACCCACCACCCGATCGGCAGCGGCCTGTACTACGAGGACCAGAAGCCGGAAGCGCAGCGCCGGGCCGCGGATTTCCTGGCCCATCGCGTGCCGAAATTCCTCGGCTATTTCGAGCGGGTGCTGGCGCGCAACCCCGCCGGGACCGGGCTTCTGGTCGGAAAGGACGTGACCACCGCCGACCTCTCGATGTTCCAGATGATCGCCGGGCTGCGCTATGCCTTCCCCAAGGCGATGGCACGGATCGAGCCGCAGCATCCGGGCCTGGTGGCCCTGCACGACCGGGTGGCGGCACTGCCGCGGATCAAGGCCTATCTCGCCTCGCCCCGGCGCATCCCGTTCAACCAGGACGGCATCTTCCGCCGCTATCCCGAGCTCGATCCCTGACGTATATTGTCGGACAATAGGATCGATCGCGGGAGGGACAGCACATGATCGTCGTCACGGGCGGCAGCGGGCAGGCGGGGCGCGCCTGCCTGAAGGACCTGATCGCGCATGGCTATGACGTGACCTCGGTCGACCTGGCGCCGCCGGCCGACCCGGCGGTGCGGCACAGCCGGGTCGACCTGACCGATTTCGGCCAGACCATGGCCGCCTTCTCCGGCATCGACGAGCGGGTGTCGCAGGTCACCGGCATCGTCCATCTCGCGGCGATCCGCGCCCCCGGCCTGGCGCCGAACCACGTCACCTTCGCCACCAACACGGTCAGCACCTACAACGTGTTCGAGGCGGCGCGGCAGCTGCGGATCCGCAACGTGGTCTGGGCGTCGAGCGAGACCGTCCTGGGCCTGCCCTTCGACTCGCCGCCGCCCTATGTCCCGGTCGACGAGGACTATCCCGGCCGGCCGGAGAGCGCCTATTCCCTGTCCAAGCTGATGGGCGAGGAGATGGCGAAGCAGTTCTGCCGCTGGGACCCGCAGGCGAAGATCCTGGGCCTGCGCCTGTCCAACGTGATGGACCCGGAGCGCTACGCCGAATTCCCCGGCTTCGACGACGACCCGCGCAAGCGGAAGTGGAACCTGTGGGGCTACATCGACGCGCGCGACGCGGCCCAGGCGATCCGGCTGGCGCTCGAATCCAAGCTGACCGGGGCCGACGTCTTCGTCATCGCCAATGCCGACACGGTGATGACGACACCGAACGACGCGCTGCTCGATGCCGTCTTCCCCGGCGTGCCGCGCAAGCACGGCTTTGGCCCGAACGAGACCCTGCTGTCGATCGACAAGGCGCGCCGGGTGCTCGGCTACGAGCCCCGCCACAGCTGGCGCGGCCAGCAGCCGGGGTAGGGCGCGGCCGGCAGGCCGATCTGGGGCCACGCGCCGCAGCGTCATGTTGCGGCGCACAATTTTTTGATGCCTGCACAGAATTCCGCGCTATACTGCCATCCGAGGCGGTCCTTGGCGTTCTAAATTTTTCAATATAGAACAAAGTCTTGGTGCGCACAGGAGGTCTGGCTCCACGGCATGCCGCCAGCACTCCGGAATTTGTGCATCGCAAAAAGCCTCTGCTCGTTCGGGCCGGCCATGCCGGTCCGGCCGGGCCTGCGGGAGGGGCCCCTGGACTGTGCGCAACCAGGGAGCGGAAGATGGACATGTTTGCCACCGTCATTCTGGTCTGCGCCGCGGCGCTGCCGCAGCGGGACTGCAACAGGGACACCGCCGTCGATGTCGTCGCCGGCCCGGCGGCAAGCTCGCCTCTCGGCTGCGGCTTCGGCGGCCAGGCGATGCTCGCGAGCACCGCGCTCGGCCCGGAACTGGGCGAAGGCCGCTATCTCAAGGTCCTGTGCATCGACCGGCAGCGCGCCCAAAGTCAGGCACGCCTGCCCTGAGCCTGTGCCGCCCGCGCTTCTGCCCGTGGAGTGGCGGCTCTCAACGCAGGGCGTCCGCGAAAGCCGTGGCCGGTACCGCGAGGTTCAGCGCCAGGCGGTCGATCGAGCCGGCCACGGCGATCCCCACCACCTGCCATTGTCCGTCCCGCAATGTCAGCAGCGGGCTGCCGCTGGTGCCGCGCGTGCCGTTGCAGTCATGCACCAGCACCAGCCCGTTCGCCACCCGGTCGGTGCCCAGCACCGTGCAGTCGGTGTCGGCGGTGATGATCTGGGCCTTGTCCTGGCTGTAGCCGCCGAGGACCAGCGCGGTGCCGGGGGGCGGCACCGAATCGGTGACCGCCAGCGGCGGCGCCTGGGGCGGGGCATCCTCGGCCAGCACCAGAACCGCCCAGTCGGCCGCGAACTCCTCCCGCGGGCGCAGCGGGTCGTAGGCGTCGGACCGGATCACATCCGTGACCAGGGTGTGCTCAAGATATTGCCCGCGCTCATAGCCGAACAGCACATGCAGCGACGATGCCTGCAGGAAATGCCGGGTTCGCGGGTTGAACAGGCAATGGGCGGCGGTCAGGACCCGGCGGGGCGCGATCAGGGCGCCGGTGCAGCGGGTGCCGATATTGGTCTGCACCTTGGCCAGGCTGCGCCAGGGCGCCTCCGTACCGTCGACCGGAACGCGCCGGTCTGCAAGCCCGAGGCCGGGCAATGGCGGCGGAGCGGCCGGCGCCGCGGCAGCGGCGAGGAGCATGCCCGCGACCAGGGCTGATGTGAGCCGCATCCTGTGTCCGCCTGTCCCGGAGACCGGGCCATGCCGCTCTCGCCCGCCAGTATCGACGCCGCTCCGGCCCAGGCCAAGGGGCGCATATCGCCGCGGCTGCGGATGAGCAAAAAAAGACCCCACCCTGCGGATCGCAGGGTGGGGTTGGCGTATCAGAGAGTTAGAGAACGAAGTCGCTGGCGGTCAGGGTGTGGTCGGACAGGACGGTGATGGCGAAATCGGCGACCTTGTCGCCATTGGTGTCGCCGAAGACGCCCTGGTAGCCGTTCGGCAGCGCGAGCACGCGGAGTTCGCCGGCGACGCCGGTGAAGGCGCCGGTGCCGAGGGTGAAGGCGCCGTCGCCGGCCCCGGCGCCGTTGGCGTCGATCGGCGACAGGTCGATCTTGTCGCCGGTGGAGAAGTCCTCGATCACATCGCGGCCGGATCCCGCCACGGTGCTGTCGCTGACGGCGTTGAAGACGAAGGTGTCGTTGCCGGCGCCGCCCTGGAAGGTGTCGGCCCCGCCACCGCCGGTGAGGACGTCGTCACCGCCGCGGCCCAACAGCCGGTTCGCACCGTCGTCCCCGGTCAGGACGTCGTTGAAGGCCGAGCCGCTGAGCTGTTCGATGCCGGTCAGCGTGTCGCCGACGGCATCGCCGCCGGACACGGCGCCGGTCAGCAGGTTGACGTTGACCGCCGCGGAACTGCTGGAATAGGCCGCGGTGTCGATGCCGGCGCCGCCGTCGAGATGGTCGGCGCCGACGCCGCCGGTCAGGACGTCGTTGAAGTTGTTGCCGTTCAGGGTGTCGTCGCCGGCACCGCCATAGACGACGTCGTTGCCGTCGCCGCCGTTGACCGTGTCGTTGTCGTCACCGCCGTCGATGGAGTCGTTGCCGGCGCCGCCGGTGATGGTGTCGGTGCCGGCGGCACCGACGAGACGGTCGTCGCCGTCGCCGCCGTCGATGATGTCGTTGCCGGCCTCACCATTCAGGGCATCGTTGCCGCCATTCCCGTTGAGCGTGTCGTCGCCGAGTTCGCCGCCCAGGACGTTGGCGTTGTTGTCGCCGGTCAGGACGTCGTTGTTGCTCGATCCGTACAGGTTCTCGATGTTGGTCAGCACGTCGCCCGTGGCGTCGCCGCCGGAGGCGGTGTGGGCCAGCAGGTCGACATTCACGCCGGCCGCCGAGCCCTGGTAGTTGGCGATGTCGGAGCCGTTGCCGCCGTCGATGATGTCGGCGCCGGCACCGCCGCGAAGCGTGTCGTTGCCGTCGAGGCCGAGGATGGTGTTGTCCGATGCGTCCCCGAACAGGTGGTCGATGAAGGCCGTGCCGGTGAGGTTGGTGATGCCGGTCAGCGTGTCGCCTTCGGCGTCACCGCCGGTGCCGGTGCCGGCGATCAGGTCGACGGTCACGCCGGCGCCGGAGCCGGAATAGTCGGCCGTGTCGATGCCGCCGGCGCCCGTGAGGGCGTCGGCCCCGGCACCGCCGACGAGGGTGTCGTTGCCGGCCGATCCTGTAAGAGAATCGTCACCGGTCGACCCGATCACGCGTTCGATCCCGGTCAGGGTGTCGCCCTGGGCGTCGCCGCCGGTGCCGGTGCCTGTGGTCAGGTTGACGGTGACCGGCGCGGCAGAGCCGGAATAATCCGCGGTGTCGTTGGTGCCGGCACCGCCCTGCAGCGAATCGGCCCCGCCGCCGCCGATCAGAGTGTCGTCTCCGGCACCGCCGAGGAGGATGTCATTGCCGCCCTGGCCATCGAGGCGGTCGTCGCCACCCTGGCCGTTCAGCGTGTTGGCGGCGGCGCTGCCGGAGAGGTTGTCGGCGCCGGTATCGGAGCCCAGCAGGTTGACGATACCAACCAGAAAGTCGCCCTGAGCATCGCCGCCGAAACCCTGGGACGCGCCGGTCAACTGGACGTTGATGCCCAGGATCGGCAGGGTGAGGCTGAGGATCACAGAAAGATCGATGGTCACGCCGTCGACCGAGGTGGTGTAGTCCGCCGCGTCGGTGCCCGACAGGGTGATGACACCGGCGGCATTCAGCAGGCCGCCGATGATCACGTCTGCGCCGGCGCCGCCCCGGATCACGTCATCGCCGGACCAGCCGATCGCGATGTCGTCGCCGCCGAGGGCATCGATGAAGTCGTTTCCGATGCCCTGGACAGGGCCAATGATGAGATTCGGCAGGATTTCTGCGCCGTTGGTACCAGTAAAAGTAGCCATCAATATCCTCCCCAGAATGAGAGCTTCATAGTTGGGCAGTTCCTGAGAAGATGTCCAACAAAAATAGGCATATCCAGATCTTACGTCGAGTAATCGCAGATTTATGGAAATAAATAGATTATTTTCCTACATTTATCATCCGATAAAAGACTATATTCTGATAAATTTGCTGGAAAAATAAAATACTATCGATATGTTTTTCGGGTAGCCGAAAGGCGGCTTAGGTCCTGTCTGAGATTGATTCCACCTTTCAAAATTAACTATCTGTTATTGCGCATTTTATTGTACATTTCTGAGCTTATTTGCCTATGTAAATTTTCCTAAAACGCGACGGAACTGTCACGACAGAAGCGGGCCGGTGCCGCCGCAGCGGTGCCGATTTCGGGCTGGCCGGGAACCGCAGGCATGGTGCGGACGTTGTTCGGTCCACCAGCTTCGTTCAAAAAAGACAGGGACCGGGCCGTCGCGTCGGCCGGTCCCGAATGCCTAGGGAGTGATCACCATGGATCGGGATTTCGGGCGCCAAATGGCGCGGGCGAGGGGCGCCGCGAAGGCGGCCAGCCTGGTGCAACGAGCCATTCGCCGTGACGGCGCGGCGGAAGCGGGCCATCTGCCTACGGCCGGCGCGACCTATGTCGTGGGGCGCCGGCGCAGCCTCAAGGCCGCGGTGGCGGAGGCGTCAGCCTTCCCTCATGCGGTCGATCCGGTCGCCCGCGACCTGGCCGCGCGGCGCCGCTGACCGCTCTGATCAGGCCGTCCAGCCCAGCAGCCGCTCGATCCGGCTGGCGGCTTCCTGCACCGCGACGCTGTAGGTCCGCTCCCGGTCCCGCGCTTTCTGCTCGGGCAGCACCACGCTGATCGTCGCCTCGCAGTCGCCGTTGGGGGTGCAGATCGGCGCGGCGATGCAGGCCACGGCGAAATCGGATTCGCTCAGCTGGATCGCCAGCTTCTCGGCCAGCGCCGCCTCGCCGGCCCGGCACAGCACCTCCGGATCGGTCTCGGCCATGCCGGTGGGCGAGGGCTGGGCCACCCGGCGCATCAGTTCGGTGCGCTCGGCCCAGGGCAGGTGGCCGATCAGCAGCCGGCCCGAGGCGGTCCAGTTCAGCGGCACCCGGGTGCCGACCTTGGACGACACCCGGAAATGCCCCGATGGCTCGGCCATCGCCAGCACCACCATGTGGCCGTCGTCGCGGCCGCAGACCTGCACCGTCTCGCCCAGCAGCCGGCTCAGCTCCCGCATCTCCTGCGACGCGGTCTCCAAGAGGTTCAGGGTGCGGCCATAGGCCAAGCCGTAATGGTAGAGCCGGGGCCCGAACCACAGCAGCCCGTCGCGGTCGCGCGACAGCAGGTCCTGGCGCAGCAGCGAATCGACCACGCCGTAGATCGTCGACATCGGCGCGCCCAGCGCCTTGGACACGTCATAGGCGGTGAGGGGGCGCCCGGCCGCCAGCAGGTGGTCGCAGATCTGCACCGCGCGCTCGATGCCGCTGACCCGGCTGCGCTCGCCCGCCGGTCCGGCCTTGGCCGCTGCCGCTTCTGCCGTCATGTCCTGGTCCCGATCTGCCCGGCCCTTGTTCCGGCCGAGTGGTATAGCCCGTATTCCAGCCAAGCTAAGCTCCCCCGGACATTCCGGTCAATCTCTGCCGATTCCAGCCGTCGCGGTCGATCGAATGGGTTGACGCCGCCGCGACGATCGCACTAGCGTATTCCATAACGGAAGACGTTGCTTCCTTATAATGGAATATCGGCGACCTCAAGACAGGGAGAGAGGGGAATGCTGAAGACATTGTGCCTGATCGCGCTGGCGACAGTGATGGGCGCGACCGGGGCCGTGGCCGCGCCGGCCAAGGGGGGATCGATCTCGGTGGCGACGGTGGGCGAGCCCCCGACGCTGGACCCGATGGTCAGCACCGCCGACCTGGTCGGCATCATCACCCAGCACATTTTCGAGACGCTCTACACCTTCGATGCCAACTGGGCCGTCACCCCGCTGGTCGCCGACGCCATGCCCGATGTCAGCGCCGACGGCCGCGTCTACACCATCAAGATCCGCCAGGGCCTGACCTTCCACGACGGCTCGGCGCTGGACGCCGACGACGTGGTGGCCTCGCTCAAGCGCTGGACCGAGGTGGCGTCGCGCGGCAAGCTCGCCGCCGCCAATATCGACAAGATCGAGAAGGTCGACGGCTTCACCATCCGGATCTCGTTGAAGCAGCCCTTCGCGCCGCTGCTGGCGCTGCTGGCCTTCAACAACAGCGCCGCCGTGATCCTGCCGTCGGAAAAGATCGCGCCGGAGCTGAAGGACATCGTCGGCAGCGGCCCCTACATGCTGAAGGCCCGCGTGCCCGACCAGTACATCCAGCTGGTCCGCTTCGAGGGCTACAAGCCGCGCGAGGGCGACCCCAACGGCTATGGCGGCGCCCGCAAGCAGTATCTCGACGAGATCCGCTTCGTGCCGATCCCGAACGCCAACACCCGGGTCGAAGGCGCCGTCGCCGGCCAGTTCGACTACACCGATTCCCTGCCGGTCGAAGCCTTCGACAAGGTCAAGGCCGGGGCGTCGGAGCCGATCATCCTGAAGCCGTTCGGCTGGCCGGTCTTCGTCATGAACACCAAGGAAGGCCTGCTCAGCGACCTCAAGCTGCGCAAGGCCGTGCAACTGGCGCTGAACGAGGAGGACATGCTGGCTGCCGCCTTCGGCAGCACCGACTTCTACGCCCTCGACGGCGCGATGTACCCGGAGGGCTATCCCTGGCGCTCCGATGTCGGCACCGAGGTCTACAACAAGGGCGATGCCGAAGGCGCCCAGAAGCTGCTGACCGAGGCCGGCTATGACGGGCAGAAGCCGATCCGGATCCTGACCAGCCGGCAGTACGAGTTCCACTACAAGATGGCGCTGGTGGCGGCGGAGTACCTCAAGGCCGCCGGCTTCCAGGTCACCCTCGACGTCACCGACTGGGCGACGCTGACCCAGCGCCGCGCCGACCCCGCGCTGTGGGACATCTACATCAGCCACAGCCCGTTCCTGCCCGAGCCGGCGCTGATCGGCGCCCTGGCCAAGGGCTCGCCCGGCTGGTGGGACACGCCGGCCAAGGACAAGGCGGTCGGCGCCTTCAACCAGGCGCTGACCCAGGACGAGCGGGTGAAGCTGTGGGCCGGGGTGCAGCAGGTGATGGCCGACGAGGTGCCGCTGATCAAGGTCGGCGACTTCAACGCCCTGTCGGCGAAGTCGAAGACGCTGCAGGGCGTGACGCCGGCCCCGTGGCCGTATTTCTGGAACGCCTACGTCGAGAAGTGACAAAGGCGACCCGTAAGTTGGGTTCGCATTCGCGAACCCAACATCTCGCCGCCCCGCACTGCGTTGGGTTCGCTGTCGCGAACCCAACCTACTGACCGGCCGCCCATGCTCTCCTACATCGTCAATCGCCTGATCGGCATGGTCGCGGTGATGTTCATCGTGGCGACGGTCGTGTTCGTCATCATCCGGGTCACGCCGGGCGATCCTGCCGCGGTGATGCTGGGGCCGGACGCCCAGCCGTCTGATATCGTCGAGCTGCGCTCCAAGCTCGGGCTCGATCAGCCGCTGCCGGTGCAATATGTCACTTGGCTGGGCCAGATCGCGATCGGCGACCTCGGCCAGTCGATCTTCCTGAACCAGCCGGTGCTGAGCGCGATCGGCGACCGGGCCGAGCCCACCCTGATGCTGACCGTGATGTCGATGCTGATCGCCGTCGCCATCGCCTTGCCGATCGGCATCGCCTCGGCGGTGTGGCGGGGATCGCTGCTCGACCAGGCGACGCTGACCGTGTCGATGTTCACCGCCAGCATCCCCAGCTTCTGGCTGGGCCTGCTGGTGATGCAGCTGTTCGCGGTCAAGCTCGGCTGGTTCCCGGTCGCGGGCTATGGCGGGCCGGGGGCCAGCTTCCTCGACCGCATGACCCATCTGGTGCTGCCGGCCTGCGTGCTCGGCATCGTCAACTCGGCCCTGATCACCCGCTTCACCCGGGCCAGCATGCTCGACGTGCTGGGCGACGACTATGTCCGCACCGCCCGCGCCAAGGGGCTGCCGGAGCGGCGGGTGGTGCTGAAGCACGCGCTGAAGAACGCGCTGATCCCGATCCTGACCGTGATCGGCCTGACCACGGCCCTGCTGATCTCCGGCGCGGTGGTGACCGAGACGGTGTTCGGCCTGCCCGGCGTCGGCAACCTGGTCGTCAACGGCGTGCTGCGGCGCGACTATCCGGTGATCCAGGGGGCGCTGCTGGTGATCGCCGCGCTCTACGTCCTGGTCAACCTCGCCATCGATCTCCTGTATCTCGTCGTCGACCCGAGGGTGCGCTACTGATGGCCGCCACCGCTTCCGTCTCGGTGGCCGGCGAGCGCATGAAGCTCGCCCGGCTGCTGGTCCGCCGCAAGACCGCGCTGATCGGGCTGATCGTGCTGGTGGTGCTGGTGCTGGCCGCCGCCTTCGCGCCCTACATCACCGGCTACGCCCCGCAGAAGCTGTCGATCGTCAACCGGCTGAAGCCGCCCAGCGGCGCCCATTGGTTCGGCACCGACGAATTCGGCCGCGACGTCTTCACCCGCGCCGTCTATGGCGGCCGGCTGTCGCTGTTCGTCGGCTTCTCCGTGGTGATCCTGTCCTCGGTGCTGGGGGTGATCCTCGGGCTGGTCGCCGGCTTCTTCAAGCCGGCCGACCGGGTGGTGGCCCGGCTGATCGACGCGATGATGGCCTTCCCCGACATCCTGCTGGCGATCTCGCTGGTCGCGGCGCTGGGGCCGTCGCTGGTCAACGTCATCCTGGCGCTGGGCATCGTCTACACCCCCCGCCTGGCCCGCATCGTCCGTGCCTCGACCCTAGTGATCCGCGAGCTGCCCTTCGTCGAGGCGGCGCGGGCGCTGGGCGTGTCGACCTGGCGGATCGTCACCGCACATGTGCTGCGCAACCTGTGGTCGCCGATCCTGGTGCAGGGCACCTTCATCTTCGCCTATGCCATCCTGGCCGAGGCCGGCCTGTCCTTCCTCGGCGTCGGCGTCTCGCCCGAAATCCCCACCTGGGGCACCATGATCAGCTCCGGCCAGCAATATATGGGCTCGGCCGACTGGATGATGGTGTTCCCCGGCCTCGCCATCGTCCTGTCCGTGGTGTCGCTGCAGATGGTCGGCGACGGCCTGCGCGACATCCTCGACCCCCGCCTGCGCAAGGAGCTGTAATGGCCCAATCGCTGCTGATCCGTGCCGCCCGCCCGGTCGGCTTCCCCGATCACGCCGACGACCGGCCGATCGACCTCCGCATCGAGGACGGCCGCGTCACGGCCGCAGGGCAGGGGATCGACGCCCCGGCCGGCGCCGAGGTGATCGACGCCAGGGGTGCCTGGATCTCGCCCGGCTGGGCAGACCTGCACGCCCATGTCTACCATGGCGGCACCGACATCTCGATCCGGCCGGCCCAGGGCGGGCTGGCGCATGGCGTCACCACCATCGTCGACGCCGGCTCCTCCGGCGAAGGCAACTTCGTCGGCTTCCGCGAATTCATCGCCGAGCCGGCGGCGGAGCGGGTGGTCGCCTTCCTCAACATCGGCTCGATCGGACTGGTCGCCTGCAACCGGGTCAGCGAGCTGATCGACCAGCGCTCGATCGACATCACCCGGACGCTGGCGGTGATCGAGGCCAACCGCGACATCATCCGCGGCATCAAGTGCCGGGCCTGCAGCACGGTGACCGGCGCCTGGGGCATCACCCCGGTCAAGATCGCCAAGAAGGTGGCGAAGATCGCCAAACTGCCGCTGATGGTCCATGTCGGCGAACCGCCGCCGCTGCTGGAAGAGGTGCTGGAGATCCTGACCCCGGGCGACGTGCTGACCCATTGCTTCCACGGCAAGCCGGGCGGCAACATCCTGGAGGATGAGGAGCTGTTCGGCATCGCCAGGCAGGTCGCGGCGGCTGGGGTGCGGCTGGATGTCGGCCATGGCGGCGCGTCCTTCTCCTTCAAGGTGGCGCGGGCCGGGATCGAACGCGGGCTATTCCCGTTCTCGATCTCGACCGACCTGCATCTGCGCTCGATCGACGGCCCGGTCTGGGACATGGCGACCACCATGTCGAAGCTGCTCGCCGTCGGCATGCCCTTCGCCGAGGTGGTGGCCGCCGCCAGCACCCGGCCGCGCTCGGTGATCGGGCTGCCGGCCGAAGGCCGGCTGGCGGCGGGGGCCGAGGCCGACTTCACCATCTTCGAGCTGGAGGATGCGTCGGTGACGCTGCCGGATTCCTCCGGCGACAGCGCCACCCTCGACCGGCTGTTCGCGCCGCGCCACGCGATCCTCGGCACCAGGTCGGTCAAGGCGGCCCGCCTGTTCGACCCGACGGTCCACGGATGAGCGCCAGCAGCCGCGACATCGTCCTCGCGGTCGAGGATCTGCAGACCTGGTTCCACAGCCGGGACGGCATCGCCAAATCGGTCGACGGCGTGTCCTTCGACCTGGCGCGGGGCGAGACGCTGGCGATCGTCGGCGAATCCGGCTCGGGCAAATCGGTCACCAGCCTGTCGATCATGGGGCTGCTGCCCAAGCCGGCCGGGCGGATCATGGGCGGCACCATCCGCTTCCGCGACCGCGCCGGCACCACCCACGACCTGGCCCATGCCAAGCCCACGCTGCTGCGCCAGCTGCGCGGGCGGGAGATCGCAATGATCTTCCAGGAGCCGATGACCAGCCTGAACCCGCTGTTCACCGTCGGCGACCAGATCGCCGAGTCGGTGCAGCTGCACGAGCATGTCGGCCGGGGCGAGGCGATGAAGCGCGCCCAGCGCATGCTGGAACTGGTCGAGATCCCGGCTGCGGCGTCGCGGCTGAACGACTACCCCCACCAGATGTCGGGCGGCATGCGCCAGCGGGTGATGATCGCGCTGGCCCTGTCCTGCAACCCGTCGGTGCTGATCGCGGACGAGCCGACCACGGCGCTCGACGTCACCATCCAGGCCCAGATCCTGGACCTGCTGCGCCGGCTGCAGGCCGAGATCGGCATGTCGATCCTGTTCGTCACCCACAACATGGGCGTGGTGGCCGAGATCGCGCAGCGCGTCGCCGTAATGTATGCCGGCCGGGTGGTGGAGGAGGCGCCGGTGCTCGACCTGTTCGACCGGCCGCGCCACCCCTACACCCGTGGCCTCTTGTCCTGCATCCCCAACGCCCGCACCGGTGGCCGGCACGACGACGCCCGGCTGCAGCCGATCCCCGGCACGGTGCCCAGCGTCATGGCCCTGCCGCCCGGCTGCGCCTTCGCGCCGCGCTGCCCGCTGACCGAGGGCCCCTGCGAGGCGGCGGTGCCGGACCTCGCCGCGGTGCAGGCCGGCCATCGCTCCCGTTGCCGCAGGACGGACCAGCTATGACCGCCGCCGCCCTCCGCCCGGACATCGATCCCGCCGCGCCGCTGCTGGATGTGCAGAACCTGTCGGTGCATTTCCCGATCGGCCATGGCCGCGTGGTCCGCGCGGTCGAGAATGTCAGCCTGTCGATCCGGCGCAACAGCATCGTCGGGCTGGTCGGCGAGTCGGGGTCCGGCAAGACCACCACCGGCCGCGCCATCCTGCGCCTGATCGAACCGACCGGCGGCCGCGTCATGTTCGACGGCACCGACGTCACCGCCCTGCCGGAAAAGGCGTTCCGCGCCTGGCGCCGGCGGATGCAGATCGTGTTCCAGGACCCTTATGCCAGCCTCAACCCGCGCATGAGCGTGGCCGAGATCCTGGGCGAGGCGCTGGACACTCACGGCCTGGCCAAGGGCCGCCGCACCGAGCGCATCGGCGAGTTGCTGGAGCGCGTGGGCCTCAGCGCCGACCATCGCCGTCGCTTCCCGCATGAATTCTCCGGCGGCCAGCGCCAGCGCATCGGCATCGCCCGGGCCCTGGCGGTGGAGCCCGACTTCATCGTGGCGGACGAGCCGGTCTCGGCCCTCGACGTCTCGGTCCAGGCCCAGGTGCTGAACCTGATCCAGGACATCCAGCGCGACCTCGGCCTGACCCTGCTGTTCGTCGCTCACGACCTCGCCGTGGTCGACTATCTCTGCGACGAGATCGTGGTGATGTATCTCGGCCGGATCATGGAAAAGGGGCCGACCCGCCTGGTCTATGACCGGCCGCGCCACCCCTACACCAAGGCCCTGCTGTCGGCCGCGCCGGTGCCCGACCCGCGGGCGAAGCGCGACCGCATCCTCTTGAAGGGCGACATTCCCAGCCCGATCAACCCGCCCTCGGGCTGCGTCTTCCGCACCCGCTGCCCGCTGGCGGTCGACGCCTGCGCCCAGGCCGTCCCGCCGCTGACCGAACGCGAGCCCGGGCGCTTCGTCGCCTGCATCCGCGATGCCGAACTGAACGACCAACCGAAGCCGGATTGACCATGCCCAACGTCTACGACCGCCTTGCCGCGCTCGGCATCACCCTGCCCAAGGCGCCGCCACCGGTCGCGAATTTCGAGACGCACCGCGTGTCCGGCCAGCTGCTGTTCCTGTCCGGCCAGGGCCCGTCCGAGCCGGATGGCTTCCAGCACCGCGGCAAGGTCGGCGCCGCCGTCGACCAGCAGGCCGCCTATCGCCATGCCCGGCTGACCGGGATCAACCTGATCGCGGTGATGCATGAGGCGCTGGGCGACCTCAACCGCGTCACCGGCATCGTCAAGCTGCTGGGCATGGTCAACGCGGTGCCGGAGTTCGAGCATCATCCCGCTGTCATCAACGGCTGCTCCGACCTGTTCGTCGACCTGTTCGGGCCGGAGATCGGGCGCCATGCCCGCTCGGCCGTCGGCATGGGGTCGCTGCCCGGCCAGATCACGGTCGAGATCGAAGCCGTCGTCGAATTCGCGCGCTGAGAGGATTGTGAGATGAAGTCGAACGAGGATATTCGCCGCCGCCTGGGCCTGCGCCCGGTGATCAACGTGTCCGGCACCATGACCTCGCTGGGCGCCTCGATCGTGGTGCCCGAGGCGGTGCAGGCCGTGTCCGAGATCCTGCCGCAATTCGTCG
This sequence comes from Inquilinus sp. 2KB_23, assembly GCF_052115705.1. Taxonomy (NCBI): domain Bacteria; kingdom Pseudomonadati; phylum Pseudomonadota; class Alphaproteobacteria; order Rhodospirillales; family Rhodospirillaceae; genus Inquilinus; species Inquilinus sp. 2KB_23. Next base: position 300,180 of record NZ_JBFRHF010000004.1, read on the forward strand.
AGATCAACGACCTGCAGCGCAAGGCCAGCGCCCGCATCGCGAAGTCCTGCGGCACCGAAGCCGGCTTCGTCACCGCCTCGGCCTCGGCCGGGATCAGCCTGACCGTGGCCGGCGCCATGACCGGCACCGACCTGCTGGCGATCGAACGGCTGCCCGACACGCCGGGCCTGGCGAAGACCGAGGTGCTGCTGCAGGTCGGGCACATGGTCAGCTATGGCGCCCCGGTCGACCAGGCGGTGCGCCTGGCCGGCGCCACGGTGGTGCCAGTCGGCACCGCCACCCAGGCGTCGGGCTATCAATTGGACGGCGCGATCACCGAGCGCACGGCGGCGGCGCTCTATGTAGTCTCGCATCACGTCGTGCAGTACGGCCAGATCCCGCTCGAGGAGTTCGCCGCGATCTGCCGCGCCAAGGGCGTGCCGGTGATCGTCGACGCCGCGTCGGAATACGACCTGACCGGCTTCCTGGCCCGCGGCGGCGACGTCGTGATCTACAGCGCCCACAAGTTCCTGGGCGGGCCGACCGCCGGCATCGTCGCCGGCCGCGAGGACCTGGTGCGGGCCGCCTATCTGCAGAACCGGGGCATCGGCCGCGGCATGAAGGTCGGCAAGGAGGGCGTGGTCGGCGCCATCGCCGCGCTCGACGCCTGGGAACGGCGGGACCACGCCGCGGCGCGGGCCCGCGAGGACGGCCATCTGAAACTGTGGCACGAGGGCCTGGCCGGGCTGTCGGGCGTGACGGCGGTGATCGAGCCGGACCCGACCGACAACCCGCTCGACCGGCTGCGGGTGACCTTCGATCCGGCCAAATGCGGCCTGGCCGCCTGGGACGTCGCCGACCGCCTGGCCGCCGGCGACCCGCCGGTGATCATCCGCGACCACGAGGCCGAGCACGGCTTCATCTATCTCGACCCCTGCAACCTGCATGACGGCGAGGCGCAGGTGGTGCTGGACCGGCTGCTGGCGGTGCTGCGCGGCGCGGCCGGCGACCCGCCCCAGGGCGACGCCCGCGCCCGGCTGGCGGCCCGGGCGCAGAAGGGGCTGGAGTCGTTGCTGCGGTTTCCGCGGTAGAGACTTTCGAATGTGTCCCTCTCCCGCGTGGCGGGAGAGGGACACGCGCGTCCGGGCCCGCCTACGCGGCGCGCAGCACCACCTCGGCCGGGACGTAGTTGAGGCCCAGCGCATCGGCCACCGGCTTGTTGGTGACCTGGCCGGAATGGATGTTCAGGCCTTCGCGCAGATGCGCGTCGTCGAGGCAGGCGCGGCGATAGCCCTTGTCGGCCAGCGCCAGGGCGAAGGGCAGGGTGGCGTTGTTCAGCGCCACGGTCGAGGTCCGCGCCACACCGCCCGGCATGTTGGCGACGCAGTAATGCACCACGCCGTCGACGACATAGGTCGGGTCGTCATGGGTGGTGGCCTTCGAGGTCTCGAAGCAGCCGCCCTGGTCGATGGCAACGTCGACCACCACCGAACCCGGCTTCATCTTCGCGATCATGGCCCGAGTCACCAGCCGCGGCGCCGCGGCGCCAGGGACCAGCACCGCGCCGATCACCAGGTCGGCCCCGGTGACGTATTCCTCGATCGCGTCGACGGTCGAATAGATCGTGTTCAGCTCGGCGCCGAACTGCAGGTCCAGCTCCTTCAGCCGCTGCAGCGACTTGTCGATCACGGTGACATGGGCTTCCAGCCCCATCGCCATGCGCGCCGCGTTGGTGCCCACCACGCCGCCGCCCAGCACCACCACCTTCGCCGCCGGCACGCCCGGCACGCCGCCCAGCAGCATGCCGCGCCCGCCCTGGATCTTCTCCAGGCAATGGGCGCCGCATTGGATCGACATCCGCCCGGCGACCTCGCTCATCGGCGCCAGCAGCGGCAGGCCGCCGCGGGCGTCGGTGACGGTCTCATAGGCGATGGCGACCGCGCCGGATTTCATCAGCAGCTCGGTCTGGCGCGGGTCGGGCGCCAGATGCAGATAGGTGAACAGCACCTGGCCGCGGCGCAGCATGCGGCATTCGTCGGGCTGCGGCTCCTTGACCTTCACCACCATCTCGGCCCGGTCGAAGACCTCCTTGGCCGATCCGACGATCTCGGCGCCGGCGGCGCGGTAGCGGTCGTCGCCGAAATCGATGCCGGCGCCGGCCAGGGTCTCGACGATGACGCTATGCCCGTGATGCACCAGTTCGCGGACCGAGCTCGGGGTCAGGCCGACGCGATACTCGTGGGTTTTGATTTCCTTCGGCACGCCGATGAGCATGGTTCCCCCGGGTTTTCATTCTTGGCGTCCGCCCTGCGGGCGAAGCCTGTCCCCGATTCCTACCGCAAGCCCGCGTGGAATGACACCATCTGTCGGCGCCGGGTCCGTCCTGCCTCCCGCACAAACGAGAACACCGCAGGCGGGCCATGCCCTCGGTGAGCTGCAAATCGGCTCGTCGGTTGCGGAATCGTCCGGCCTTCACCTGCTAACGGACCGCTTCTCCGGGGGCTCGTGGTTGCGACGAAGCTTCATCTCCCGGAAGATGTCTTGGCGCTGCATCTTCTTCAGCCGGGTTGAGGGATTCATCGGGAGACGGAAACGTGACGCTGTTGAAGATCGTCAGCATGGGGCATCCGGTGCTGCGCCGCCTGGCGGATCCGGTCGCCGATCCCACGGATCCGGAGATCGCGCGGCTCGCCGCCGACATGATCGAGACGATGCGGGACGCGCCGGGCATCGGCCTGGCCGCGCCGCAGATCTACCGGCCGCTGCGCCTGATCGTGTTCGAGGTGCCGGCAGCGCGGCAGGAGGAGGGCGAGCCGCCGGCGCCCGACGGGCCGACCGTTCTGGTCAACCCGGAGATCGTGCCGCTGGACGAGGAGACGGTGGTCGGGCTCGAGGGCTGCCTGTCGATCCCGGGCTTCCGCGGCCTGGTGCCGCGCTGGCGGCGGATCGGCTATCGTGCGCTCGGGCTGGACGGCAAGGTGATCGAGCGTGAGGCCGAGGGGCTGCACGGCCGGGTGGTGCAGCATGAGGTCGACCATCTCGACGGCGTGCTCTATCTCGACCGGCTGCGCGACCTGAACGATTTGGCCTCCGACAGCGAGGCCCGCTATCTCACCGACCGAGTCTAGGGAGCACCGATGACCGACCGCGGCTTGACCGACATGTCCGGAACCGGCAGGGCCGCCGAGCGCGACGCCCTGCTGCTCGCCACCCTGCCGCATGTGGCGTTCGACGGCTGGACGCGCCAGGCGCTGCGCCTCGGCGCCGAGGAGGCCGGCTTCGGCGCCGACGAGGTCGCGGTGCTGCTGCCGGGCGGCGTCGCCGAACTGGCGGACCTGCTGCACGACTGGGCCGACCGGGCGATGGTCGAGCGGCTGGCGGCGGAGGGCGAGGCCTTCACCGGGCTGCGGGTGCGCGAGAAGATCGCGCAGGCCGTGCTGACCCGGCTCGACCTGCTGCTGCCCTATCGCGACGCGGTCCGCCGCGACCTGGCGCGGCGGGCGGCGCGGCCGCTGTCGCGGCGGGGTCTGCGCCAGCTCTACGGCACGGTCGACGCGATGTGGCGGGCGGCGGGCGACCGGTCGACCGACCTCAATTTCTACAGCAAGCGCGGGCTGCTGGCCGGGGTCTACGCCTCGACCCTGCTGGTCTGGCTGGACGACCGGTCGGACGGGCAGGAGACGACACAGGCCTTCCTCGAGCGCCGGATCGGCGAGGTCCTGGCCATCGGCCGCCAGATCTCGGGGCTGAAGCGGCTGGGCGACCTCGCCGAAGCGCCGTTCCGCCTGGCCGCCCGGTTGCGTGAAGGGCGGGGGACGGCCGCCGGCTAGCTTCGTAGGTTGGGTTCGCGGTCGCGAACCCAACATCATGCCAATGCTTTTGTTGGGTTCGCAGCTGCGAACCCAACCTACGGCAAGCTGGACCCTATTGTGAGAGCGACCGCTACTTCTTGCGGAAGGCGTCCAGCGTCACGACCTTGCCGCCCTCGGCCGGCGTGCTCTCGGTCTGGCCGCGGCCGGTCGGGCCCTGGACCACGTTGCCGCCGGCGTCGTTGCGGGGAGTCTCGGCCCGCGGCGTCTCGGCGCCGTCCTCGGCCGCAGCCTCGCCATCCTCCACCTCGTCCTCGGCCCCATCCTCCTTGGCGGATTGGAACTGCAGGGCGAAGTTGACCGACGGGTCGGCGAAGGTGGTGATCGCCGCCAGCGGAATCACCAGTCGTTCGGTCTTGCTGGAGAAGCTGAGCGAGACCGAGAACCGGTCCTCGCACACCTCCAGCCCGAAGAACTGGTGCTGCAGGACGATGGTCATCTCCTGCGGGTACTTCTGCCTGAGATACTCGGGGATCGCGACCCCGCGATGATTTGTCATGAAGGTCAGGTAGAAATGGTGCTCGCCCGGCAGGCCTGTTTCGCCCGCCTGGGTCAAAGCTTCCCTGACCACGCCCCGCAGGGCGGATTCGACCATGCGGTCGTATCGAAGTTCGTCGTCCATCCGGCCACACTAGACCGGGCCCGGCGGGTTGAAAAGGGAGACGAATGCGGGAACCCCGTCCGATCCGACATTCTTCGGCGGAAGGAGGCGCGTTTGGGGAGGGAAAGTGGGGCGTTCTGTTGCTGGGTGCCCCAAGCCCCACCTCGACGGGGCTAACCGCCGAGGGATTTAGTAGAGGACGCTAAGCCGCTTACGCGGCCGCGCGAACCTCAGCAAAGTTGTCGTTGGCAACTATTGCGATGGCCCGATAACGGCGGAACCATGCCGGATGAAAACCTTTCCTTTACTACACGCGTCGATCCTATTTCGCCCCCATGCTCCGTCCAACACCGGAGATTTGGTGGAGGCGCCGGGTACCGCCCCCGGGTCCGCTGCGTCTATTCCAAAAGGCGTTTATCATCATAGTCGGTTGCCCGACCCTTCTAATGTAGTGGCAAGCCGCCCCGGATGGAAGGGTTGAACCCCATCACAGCACGAAATCGGCGGCGACCAGGGCGATGGCGCCGACCAGCGCGATCTGCAGATCGGCCTGGCCGTCGCCATTCACATCCGCCTCGACCAGGGTCTGCACCCCCGCCACCACGAAATGCAGTTGCCCGGCGGCGCTGAACAGGGCCGCGCCGATGAAGGCGAAGGCCTGGTCACCGGCGACGGCGGCATTGGCGTCGATGGCTGCGACGTCGATCCGGTCGCCCTGGGCGTGGCTGAAGTCCAGGATCTTGTCGGCGCCGGCACCCACCGTGCTGTCGGCCGTGGCGAGATAGACGAAGCGGTCAGCCCCGGCATCACCCTGCAGATGGTCCCGCCCGCCGCCGCCCGTGAGCGCGTCGTTCCCCTGGCCGCCATAGAAGATGTTGGTCTGGCCGTCGCCGGTCAGCGTGTCCGCGAAGGCGGAGCCGACCGCGTTCTCGAAGCCGGACAGCCGGTCGCCCTGGGCGTCGCCGCCGCTGGCAGTGTTGGTGGCGAGATTGACCGAGACGCCCACGGTGCTGTTGGAATAGAGCACGGAATCGTTGCCGTTGCCCCCGGACAGCTGGTCGCTGCCGGGATCGCCCCGCACCTGGTCGTTGCCGTCCTCGCCCGAGACGACATCGTTGCCGGCGCCGGCGCTGAGCAGGTCGTTCCCGGCCTGGCCCCACAGCGTGTTGGCACCGGTCGTCCCGATCAGGGAATCATTGCCCAGCGAGCCGACGACGGCCTCGATGGCGATCAGCACGTCACCCTGGGCGTTGCCGCCCGATCCGGTGCCCCGGCCAAGGTCGACGGTCACGCCGACCGATGATTCGTTGTAGTAGGCGACGTCGATCCCCGCGCCGCCGTCGAGCACGTCCGCCCCGCCGCGGCCCATCAGGATGTCGGCGCCGCGCCCACCGCTGAGGTGGTTGTCGCCGTTGGTGCCCAGGATCTTGTCGTTGGCGTCGCCGCCGATGGCGTGCTCGATGACGGTTCCAGCCGTGAAGGTCACCTGCCGGCCGGCGACGGTGGCGAAGCTGTGATACAGGTCGAACAGGGCGATGCCGGTCAGGGCGGCACCGTTGATCGTGTCGGTGCCGCCGGAATCGGCCAGGGTCTGGCGCCCGGCCGCGGTCCCGATAGTGGCGAACTCATCGGTGTAGACATAGGTGTCGTTCGGGCTGGCGGCGTCGCCATACAGGTGGAGGCTCCAGGAATTCAGGGTACCGGTGTCGCCGGCCGTGAGGTCGCGGATGGTCAGCGACCAGGTGCCCTGGCCGCTCTCGCCCCAATCCTGGATGGTGCCGAAGGTGAAGGCGATGTCGTCCTGGTTCGACCCGTCGGTGGCGCCGGTCTGGTTGCTCAGGCCGGGACGGTTCAGCAGGGTGCTGTGCGTCCCGTCCGGCGAGGTCAGCACGATCTGCAGGTCGCCGATCCAGGTGTGGCTGAGGTTCAGCGTCACCTCGACATGGTCGATCTCGATGCCGGTGCCGATCGCCAGGGTGGTGGTCACGCCGGTCGCGTTGCCGTCGGGAATGGCGAGGCTTGGCGACGCCGAGGCGGAGACGTGGACCTCGTTGGCGCTGGTGTGGGCGGTGCCGGTCCAGCTCTCGGCCAGGCGCACCGCGGCATGGGCATCGACCAGGCCGAAACCGATGTCGTGGTTGACCGTCAGGCCGCCGCCGTTCCAGTTGGTCGCGCCGTTGGTCTGGTCGCCGGCGGCGGCCGGGGCGGTGCGGGCGGAATAGGCCAGGATCTCCTGCACATCACGCCAGCCGAGATGCGGATTGGCCTGCAGCATCAGGGCGGCAACACCCGAGATCATCGGCGCGGCGGCCGAGGTGCCGTTGAAGCTGGTGGTGTAGTCCCCGGCGGCGTAGCCGGCGCTGCCGACCCGGTCGGTGGTGACGATGGTGCCCGAGATCGGGCTGCCCGGTGCCCCGATCAGGATGCTGGCGCCCGGCGTGGAGTAGGAGGACAGGGTGCCATCCTGGTTGGTCGCCCCGACGGCGATGGTCCAGCGGTTGGCACTGAAGCTGTGCAGGTTGGTGTCGTCGCCGTAGTCCCGGGTGTTGCCGGCGGACTGGACGATGACCGTGCCCAGCCCGTCGCGGCCGTTGGCCGCGGCGTTCAGAGTCGCGGTCCCGGCGGCGGCGAATCCGGCATCCGCGAAATTGTCGAGGAAGGCCGAGTTCGGGTCGTCGTAGAAGGCGTTGCCGTAGCCCCAGCTGTTGCTGAGGACGTCGGCGTCCGCGGCGGCATGGTTCCGTGCTGCGACCACCGCCGTCCGCAGTGTGTCGAAGAACAGCGGATCGTAATAAGAGAGCAGCGTCGCGTCATAGGCGATGCCGACCACGCCGACGCCGTTGCGCTCGGCCGCGATGATGCCGGCGACCGAGGTGCCGTGGTTGTCGTCACTGGTCTGCGGCGCACCGCCCGCGCCGCCGGTATAGGCGTTGAAGCTGTGCGCGGTGTCGATGTTGTCGTTCAGGTCGGGATGGCTGAAATCGATGCCCTGGTCATGGACCGCCACCACCACCCCGTCGCCGGTGAACTCGTCCCAGATATTTCCGAGATTGATCCCCCAGGGGCCGGTGAGGTGCCATTGCTGGGCGTAGAGCGGATCGGTCGGTGCGGCCATGATGAAATATCCCGATCTGAAATGAGCAGCCTCTAGTGACCAGGAAAATTGAGGCTGTTCTGCGGTCAGGTCGAGCAGATTCGGCGGGCGACCAGGCCACCGATCAATCCAGGTCGATCACCGGCTGGCTGCACAGGTTGAGGCTCCAATACTCCGCCTCGGCGCCGTCATGCGCACGCACCTTCACGTCGAAATAGCAGCCGCCGCGCAGGTCGTCGGTCGGGATCCGGGCGGTTTCGCCGGGCGGCAGCGGCGTCGACCGCAGCCGGTTGTAGCCCCAGGAGCTTTCGAAATCGGGCGAGAGGCGAAGATCCTCGATCGCGCTGGCCCGCCGGTTCTGGACCTGGACCGAATCCGGCAATGCCTGCGCCGCGGCCCCGGCCGCAAAACTCGCGGCGAGGGCGGCGAGGACAGCGATCCGGCAGGTACGCRCCATCAATCTGTGACTCCGTCGGGTGGCGCCCGGTCATGCCCGGGCGCCACTCAATTTTCCTTCTTATCGGATCGATTTGTGGCGACGAGGTGACGCAGTGGCCGGTCACTCGATGACGATGCGCGGCGCGGCGTGGCCGGAGCCGGCCTGGACCTTGTCCCAGACCCGGGCGGCGATGGCGCGATAGGCCTCGGCATGGGCGCCGTCCGGCGCCGAGACCACGATCGGGTGCCCGGTGTCCGAAGTCTCGCGGATGGCGATGTCGAGCGGGATCTCGCCCAGGAAGTCGCAACCCAGCCGCTCCGCCTCGGCGCGGGCGCCGCCATGGCCGAAGATGTCGGAGCGGTGGCCGCAGTTCGGGCAGCAGAAATAGCTCATGTTCTCGATGATCCCGAGCACCGGGACGTCGACCTTGCGGAACATGTTCAGGCCCTTGCGGGCGTCCAGCAGGGCAATGTCCTGCGGCGTCGAGACGATCACGGCGCCGGCCAGCGGCACCTGCTGCGCCATGGTCAGCTGGGCGTCGCCGGTGCCGGGCGGCATGTCGACCACCAGCACGTCGAGCGTGCCCCAGTTGACGTCGCGCAGCATCTGCGACAGCGCCGACTGCACCATCGGGCCGCGCCAGATCATCGGCGTCTCCTCGTCGATCAGGAAGCCGATCGACATCACCTTCAGCCCGAAATTCTCTTTCGGGTCCATGGTCTTGCCGTCGGGCGAGGCCGGCTTGCCAGTGATGCCGGTCATCCGCGGCACCGACGGGCCGTAGATGTCGGCGTCCAGCAGCCCGACCTTCAGCCCGTTGGCGGACAGGCCGAGGGCGAGGTTGACGGCGGTGGTCGACTTGCCGACGCCGCCCTTGCCCGAGGCGACGGCGATGATGGCGCCGACGCCGGTGACCGGCAGCTTGCGGCTCTGCGCCCCGCCGGGCGCGGCCGGCGGATGGGCATGCCCGGCGTGCCCGGAGGCAGGCGCCGCAGCCGGGGCCGCACCCTGGCCCATGCCGCGATGCGCCGTCAGCACGGCGGTGACGGACAGGACGCCCGGCAGCGCCGCCACGGCCCGTTCCGCGGCCTGGCGCAGCGGCTCCAGCGTCGGGCCGCGCTTGGGGTCGACCTCGACCGAGAACAGAACGTGGCCGTCGCGCAGCGTCACGCCGGTGATCATGCCGAGGGCGACGAGGTCGCCGCCGCGCTCCTCGTCCCGAACCCCGCGCAGCGCGTCGAGCACCGCGGCCTCGGTCACTGTGATGCGCCCAGTCGCCATGGTTGAACTTCCTGACCTTTGTCCAATATGACAGGCTCCATTTGTCGCCTGACGCGCCGAGATATAGCATCCGGCGCCCAGGATGACAGGGCGGTCGATGGGGAAGGGATCTGGATGCCGTGGAGTAATCAAGGGGGTGGCGGCGGCGGCGGTGGCCCGTGGGGCGGTCCACCGCAAGGCGGCGGGCAGAACCCCTGGGGACGCGGCGGGGGGCCAAGCCAAGCCGATATCGAAGACATGATCCGGCGCGGCCAGGACCGCTTCCGGCAGGTCATGCCCAAGGGCTTCGGCGGCGGCCGGGGCATTTTGATCGCGATCGTCGTGATCATCATCGGGTGGCTGCTGACCGGCATCTACCGGGTCCAGCCGGACGAGCTCGGCGTGGTCCAGCGATTCGGCGCCTATGTCCGCACCGAGCAGCCCGGCCTGCGCTATCACCTGCCGGCGCCGATCGAGACGGTGACCAAGCCGTCGGTGACGACGCAGAACCGCATCGAGATCGGCTTCTCCAGCGGCGAGGGACGGGCTGTCCCCCGGGACATCCCGGACGAGAGCCAGATGCTGACCAACGACGAAAACATCATCGACATCGATTTCGTCGTGCTGTGGCGCATCTCCGACCCGGTCGCCTACCTCTTCAACATCAAGAACCCGGACGCCACCGTGAAGGTCGCGGCCGAGAGCGCGATGCGTGAGGTGATCGGGCGGACCGAGATCCAGCCGGCGCTGAACGAGGCCCGCGGCAAGATCGAGCAGGAAGCCCGCGTGCTGCTGCAGGCCACCCTCGACAGCTACGGCACGACCGGCCAGCCCGGCGCCGGCGTGGTGATCGACCAGGTGCAGCTGCAGAAGGTGGCGCCGCCGCAGCAGGTCATCGCCGCGTTCGACGACGTGCAGAGCGCGCGCCAGAACCAGGACCAGCTGCGCAACGACGCCGAGACCTATCGCAACGGCGTGGTTCCGACCGCCCGTGGTCATGCGGAGCAGATCTCGCAGCAGGCGGAAGCCTATCGCGAGCAGGTGGTGGCGAAGGCGCAGGGTGACGCGGCGCGCTTCACCTCGGTGCTGCAATCCTACCGGCTGGCGCCCGAGATCACGGCCGAGCGCTTCTACCTCGAGACTCTGGAGAGCGTGCTGAAGGGCTCGAACAAGATCCTGATCGACGATGCTATCGGCGGGCAGGGGGTTCTGCCCTACCTGCCGCTGAACGAGCTGATGAACCGGCCGGCCCCGGCCGCCGCAACGAAGGGGGGCCAGTGACATGAATGCCAAGCTCGCAGCCCTCGGCGCCGCGATCGTCGTCATCGGCCTGGTGCTGGCCGACTCCCTTTACACCGTCAACCAGAACGAGCAGGCCCTGGTCCTGCAGTTCGGCGAGGTGGTGAAGATCGAGTCCGGGCCGGGACTGAAGTTCAAGCTGCCGCTGGTCCAGAACGTCCAGCTCTACGAGAAGCGCGTGCTCGACGTCGATCCGCCGGTCGAGCAGGTCATCCTGTCCGACCAGCGCCGCCTCGATGTCGGCAGCTATGCCCGCTACCGCATCGCCGACCCGCTGCTGTTCTTCCAGTCGGTGCGGAACGAAACCATCGCGGGCACGCGAATCAACAGCTTCGTCAACAACGCGCTGCGCAACGTGCTGGGCAACTACACCCAGCTCGACGTGCTGTCGGAACAGCGCGGGCCGATCATGCGGGCGATCCGCGACAGCGTCGAAGCCAACGCCAAGCCGCTCGGCATCGAAATCGTCGATGTCCGCATCGTGCGGGCTGACGTGCCGGAAGGCACGGTGCAGTCGGTCTACAACCGCATGACCTCGGAGCGTGAGCGCGAGGCGGCGCAGTACCGCGCCCAGGGCCAGGAATACTCGCTGCAGATCCGGTCGCGCGCCGATCGCGACGTGACCGTGCTGCTGGCCGAGGCGGAGCGCAAGGCGCAGGAGTTGCGCGGCCAGGGCGACGCCGAGGCGATCAAGGTGCAGGCCGCCGCCTATGGCGCCGACCCGCAGTTCTTCTCCTTCTACCGCAGCCTGCAGGCCTACCAGAACGCGCTGGGGTCGACCGGCACCACTCTGGTGCTGTCGCCCAAGGGCGATTTCTTCAAGTACTTCAACGACGCCACCGGCCGCGGCCTGGTGCCGGCGGTGACCCAGGCGACGCCGCAAGGCGCGGTGCCGGAGATTCCGGCGGCCCCCGCGCCCGCACCGGTGGAACCGGCGCCGGCACCCGCACCGGCCCCCGTGCCCGCGCCGGGCAGCCCGGGCTGATGCGGCCCACAATGCCGCCGCGATCGCGTGTATGATGACGGACGCCGGCCCCCGCACGGGGCCGGCGTCCTGCTTTGAGCGAGGAGAGCTTTCGTGAGCAGACCGATGGCCCGCCGTCCTTCCGGCCCGATCGCCCTGGCCCGTGCCAGGGATGAGACCGCCCTGTTGCGCTGGGCCGCGACGGTGCTGATCGCCGCGGCGATGCTGCTGGGCCTCGCCGCCGCCGCCCGCGCCGCGCCGGCGCCGGACAGCTTCGCCGACCTTGCCGAAAAGCTGCTGCCGACCGTGGTCAACATCTCGACCACGCAGAAGGTCGAGGACGGCGCCGACCTGCCGGAAATGCCGCAGTTCCCGCCGGGATCGCCGTTCGAGGAGTTCTTTCGCGACTTCTTCAACCGGCGTGGCCAGGGCGGCCAGGGCCAGGGCGAGCGCCCGACGCCGCACAACGCCACCGCGCTCGGCTCCGGCTTCATCGTCCGGGCCAACGGCTTCATCGTGACCAACTACCACGTCATCGAGGGGGCCGAGCAGATCACCGTCGTCCTGCACGACAACACCAGCCTGGACGCCAAGCTGATCGGCCGCGACGAGAAGACCGATCTCGCCGTGCTCAAGGTCGAGAGCGCGAAGCCGCTGCCCTTCGTCGATTTCGGCGACAGCGACAAGATGCGGGTCGGCGACTGGGTGCTGGCGATCGGCAACCCGTTCGGCCTCGGCGGCACGGTCACGGCCGGCATCATCTCGGCCCGGTCGCGTGAGATCAACGCCGGGCCCTATGACGACTTCCTGCAGACCGACGCCGCCATCAACCGCGGCAATTCCGGCGGCCCCATGTTCAACATGGACGGTCAGGTCATCGGCATCAACACCGCGATCTACTCGCCCTCGGGCGGGTCGGTCGGCATCGGCTTCGCCATCCCCTCGGCGCTGGCCAGCGGCGTGGTCGACCAGATCATCCAGTTCGGCCGCACCAAGCGCGGCTGGCTCGGCGTGCGGATCCAGTCGGTGACGCCGGAGATCGCCGAGAGCCTGGGCCTGGAGAAGGCCGAGGGCGCGCTGGTCGCCGGCATCACCGATGGCGGCCCGGCCGCGAAGTCGGGCATCGAGACCGGCGACGTCATCCTGACCTTCGACGGCAAGCCGATCGGCGAGAGCCGGCGCCTGCCGCGCGTGGTGGCCGACACCCCGGTCGACAAGCAGGTCCCGGTCGTGGTCTGGCGCAAGGGCCAGCGCAAGGAGCTGCCGGTGACGCTGGGCGATCTCGAGGCGGCCGAGGAATCCGGGCTGCTGGCGTCGAACACGCCGGACGGCCCGGGCGAGGCCACCAAGCCGGAATCGCTCGACGCGCTCGGCGTGACCTTGTCGGCGATCACCGACGCGCTGAAGAAGCAGTACTCGCTGGCCGACGACCAGAAGGGCGTGGTCGTCACCGCCGTCACCGGCGGGTCGCCGGCGGGCGAGAAGGGGCTGAAGGCCGGCGACGTCATCGTCGAGGTCGGCCAGGCCGAGGTCGCCAACCCGGCGGATGTCGCCAAGAAGGTGAAGGAGGCCCGCGACGGCGGCCGCAAATCGGTGCTGCTGCTGGTCCAGAGCGGTGCCGACCTGCGCTTCGTCGCGCTGCCGGTCGGGCAGGGCTGAGGCCGCTAGGCATCATCGTAAAGGGCGTCGGGGCGTCACCTGGAGGTGACGCCCCTTTTCTTTGAGCCTGATGCGGGGTTCACGGATCGCGAGCCCAACCTACGTCCCACGCAGCCCGCTTCATTGTCATTGCCCGGCTTGACCGGGCAATCCAGGGGCCATCAAGGGCGGTTCTGGCCGCCCCTGGATGCCACGGTCAAGCCGTGGCATGACAATGGAAGTGGTGCCTAGGTCGGGTTCGCGAACCCAACCTACACTCCGCCCCTCATCCCCGCCGGCGCAGCCGCCGCAAATCCTCGCGCCGGATGGCGCCGAGGCCGAACAGCGCGGCGAGGTACAGCAGGCCGGCCAGCGCCAGAACGGCCAGGATCGTGACCACCGCCAGCAGGTCCGACCGGCCGGCCAGGGCCGGGGCGGCCAGCACCAGCAGCCCCCACAGCGCCGCCGCCATCACCGCCCCGGCCAGCACCATGCGCGGCAGCCGCCGCCGGGCCGCGGCGTCGAGCCGGAACTGGCCGCGGCGGTGCAGCACCCAGGTCAGCAGGGCGATGTTCAGCCACACCCCGGCCGACGTGCCGATGGCCAGGCCGACCTGCGACAGCTGGTCCATCAGCGCGATCTTCAGCCCGACGTTCAGCGCCACGGTCGCCACCGCGATCTTGACCGGCGTCGCCGTGTCGCCGCGGGCGTAGAAGCCGGGCAGCAGGCAGCGCACCAGCACGAAGGCCGGCAGGCCGAAGGCGTAGGCGGTCAGGGTCAGGGCCGATTGGTGGGAATCCAGCGCGGTGAAGCGGCCGCGTTCGAACATCGCGGCCAGCAACGGCTCGGCCGCGACGAGGAAGGCGACGGCGAAGGGCAGGGTCAGGGCGAGGGTCAGCTCGATCGCCCGGTTCTGGCTGGCCTGGGCGCCGGCGGCGTCGTCGGCGGCCAGGCGGCGCGTCAGCTCCGGCAGCAGCACGGTGCCGACGGCGATGCCGATGACGCCGAGCGGCAGCTGGTTCAGCCGGTCGGCGTAGTTCAGGTAGGATTGCGCGCCGGTCGGCAGCGCCTGGGCGATGATGGTGTCGGCGAAGACGCTGATCTGGGCCATGCCGGCGCCCAGCGTTGCCGGCCCAAGGGCGCGGAAGAAGCGGCGCACGCCGGGTGACAGGGTCGGCCACACCAGCCGCAGCGGCGCCCCGGCCCGCCGCATGTCCCAGGCGAGGTAGAGGAATTGGGCGATGCCGGACAGGAACACGCCCCAGGCCAGGGCATGGCCCGCGGTGGGCAGGAACGGCGTCAGGCCCAGCAGCGCGCCGATCATGAACAGGTTCAAGAGGATCGGCGCCGCCGCCGCCGCGCCGAACCGGCCCAGCCCGTTCAGCACCCCGCCCTGCAGCGACACCAGCGACATGAACAGCAGATAGGGGAAGGTGATCCGGGTCAGCTCGACCTTCAGCGCGGTCTGCGCCGCCGAGGTGCCGCCCGGCTCCATCAGGTCGATCAGCCACGGCATGGCCGCCAGCGCCGCGACCAGCACCACGATCTGGCTGGCGATCAGGATCGACTGCACCTGCTCCGCCAGCCGCAGCGCCTTGGCCTTGCCCTCGCGCTGCAGCAGGGTGGTGAAGGTGGGCAGGAAGGCGATGTTGAACGCGCCCTCGGCGAACAGCGACCGGAAGTGGTTCGGCAGCCGGTTGGCCAGGAAGAATGCGTCGGCGACCGGGCCGGCGCCGAGCACGGCCGCGATCATCTGGTCGCGCACCAGGCCGAGCACACGGCTGGCGAGCGTCAGCCCGCCGACGGAGGCGATCTTTCTGTACATGCCTAGGCCGTCACGAACTCCGTGGCGCGGTAGCCCTGGAGGTAGAGCAGGGCGGTCAGGTCGCCATGGTCGACCGACACCGGCACCGACTGCCGCACCAGCGGCTTGGGATGGAAGCCGACGCCCAGGCCGGCGGCCTGCAGCATCGGGATGTCGTTGGCGCCGTCCCCGACCGTGACCGCGGCGTCGAGGCCGATGCCGCGCGCGGCCGCCATCTCTTCCAGCAGGGTGCGCTTGGCGTCCTTGCCCAGGATCGGCTCGCGGATCCGGCCGGTCAGCCTGCCGTCGGCCAGGATCAGGTGGTTGCCCTCGGACCGGTCGAACCCGACCGCGTCGCGCACCGGGCCGGTGAAGGCGTCGAAACCGCCGGAGACCAGGGCGCAATAGGCGCCATTGGCCCGCATCGTCGCCACCAGGATCCTGCCGCCGGGGGTGTAGCGCAGCCCCGCCAGGGCACGGTCGATGATCGAGGCCGGCTGGCCCTCCAGCAGCGCCACCCGCTCGATCGCCGCCTCGCGGAAGTTCAGCTCGCCGCGCATCGCCCGCTCGGTGATCGGCACCACCCGGTCGGCGACGCCGGCCAGCGCCGCCAGCTCGTCCAGCGTCTCGGCCTCGACGATGGTGGCGTCCATGTCCGCCACCAGCAGCCGCTTGCGGCGGCCCAGGGCCGGCCCGACATTGACGTCGACCGGCTGTCCGGCCAGCGCCAGCCGCGCCGCGGCCTGCGCCGCCTTGGCATCGGCGCCCGCGAATGCGATATCGCAGGCGATGCCGGGGGCCAGCCAATCGACCGCCCCTGGCGACCCGCCCGCGATCGCCAGCGCGTTGCGCAGGTGGCGGGTCAGCGAATCGTCGAGGATCGGCTGATCGGGGGCGGTGGTGAGGGTGAGGACGAGATCCATGATGCGGCGCAGCTCCGAGGCCCAGCGACCGTCTATGCCGCAGTGCGGCAGCCTCTGTCTACGCGCGAACGGGGGCGGGTGGCGCCCATGACCGCCAGCGTCATCGTGATCGGCGGCCCGACGGCCAGCGGCAAATCGGCGCTGGCGACGGATCTGGCCGAGGCGCTGGACGGCGTGGTGATCAATGCCGACAGCATGCAGGTCTATGCCGAGCTTGCGATCCTCACCGCCCGGCCCGGCCCCGCGGAGCTGGCCCGGGCGCCGCACCGGCTGTACGGCGTGCTGCCGGCGGCGACGCGCTGCTCCGCCGCGGCCTGGTGCGACATGGCGCTGGCCGAGATCGGGCTGGCGCAGAAGGCCGGCAAGCGTCCGATCGTGGTCGGCGGCACCGGCCTCTATCTCCGCGCCCTGACCGAGGGGCTGAGCCCGATCCCACCGGTGCCGGAGGAGATCCGCCGCGCCACGGTCGAGCTGCACGAAACCCTGGGCGGCGAGGGCTTCCATGCCGAGCTGATGCGCTGGGACCCCAAGATCGCCCAGCGCCTGGCCCCGGGCGACACCCAACGGCTGATCCGGGCCTGGGAGGTGATGGTGGCGACCAACCGCTCGCTGGCCGACTGGCAGCTGGACGCCGCGTCCGGCCCGCCGCCGGGCATGGTGTTCGACATGGTGGTGCTGGCGCCGCCGCGCGACGCGCTCTATGCCGCCTGCGACGGCCGCTTCCGGGTCATGGTCGCGGCCGGGGCGGTGGAGGAGGCGCGGGCGCTGCTGGCGCTGGGCCTCGACCCGGCGCTGCCGGCGATGAAGGCGGTCGGGGTGCCCGAGCTGGCGGCCCATCTGCGCGGGGAGACCGACCTGGAGACGGCGATCACCAGGGCGCAGCAGGCGACGCGCAACCTGGCCAAGCGCCAGAGCACCTGGTTCCGCAACCAGCAGCCCGTGGCGTCCGCCGTGGATCCGAACGCAAGGGTGCAACGCTGCCATGTCGCCGGCGCGCAATATTCGGAAAAAATTACGGCTGAAATCTTCTCTTTTCTTCGTCTTTCCGATTGACCTCCCGGATTCCGCCGTCTAGCTTGCCGACCCTCGTTGATCCCCAACGTTGAACGCCGCGGCCGGAGGGGGCCGCATTCAGAGACGCGGCCCCAGAGGCCGCACCAGAGGATGCGATGTCGACAGAAACGCTGACCGGAGCCGAAATCCTTCTGCGCGCCCTTCGGGACCAGGGCGTAGAGGTAATCTTCGGGTATCCGGGCGGGGCTGTCCTTCCGATCTACGACGCGATCTTCAAGCAGAACGCGATCCGCCACATCCTGGTCCGGCACGAACAGGCGGCGGTGCACGCGGCGGAAGGCTATGCCCGCTCGACCGGCAAGGTCGGCGTCGTCCTCGTTACCTCCGGCCCGGGCGCGACCAACGCGGTGACCGGCCTGACCGACGCGCTGATGGATTCGATCCCGATCGTCTGCCTGACCGGGCAGGTGCCGACGCATCTGATCGGCAACGACGCGTTCCAGGAAGCCGACACCACGGGCATCACGCGGCCCTGCACCAAGCACAACTACCTGGTGAAGGACGTGAACGTCCTGGCCCGCACGGTGCATGAAGCGTTCTACGTCGCCCGCAGCGGCCGGCCCGGCCCGGTCGTCATCGACCTGCCGAAGGACGTGCAGTTCGCCGACGGCGTCTACACCCCGCCGGAGCATGTCGAGCACCGCACCTACCGGCCGCGGACCGAGCCCGACCCGGCGCTGATCGAGCAGGCGATCGACCTGATGGTCAAGGCCGAGCGGCCGATCCTGTACACCGGCGGCGGCATCATCAACTCCGGCCCGGCGGCGTCCGAGGCGCTGCGCGAGCTGGTCGAACTGACCGGCTTCCCCTGCACCTCGACCCTGATGGGCCTTGGCGCCCTGCCGGCCTCGGACCCGCGGTTCCTGGGCATGCTCGGGATGCACGGCACCTACGAGGCCAACCTGGCGATGCATGGTTCCGACCTCATGGTCGCGCTAGGCTCGCGCTTCGACGACCGGGTGACCGGCAAGATCAGCGCCTTCTCGCCGGGTGCGACCAAGATCCATGTCGACATCGACCCGTCCTCGATCAACAAGAACGTACATGTCGACCTGCCGATCATCGGTGACGCCGGCAAGGTGATCCGGGCGATGGTCGAGGCGTGGAAGCGCCGCGGCCTGAAGCCGCGCGAAAAGGCGCTGGCCAATTGGTGGAGCCAGATCAAGCAGTGGCAGGCGCGCAACTGCCTGCACTTCAGCCAGGACAAGTCGCATGACGCGGTGATCAAGCCGCAATATGCGATCAAGCGTCTGGCCGAGCTGACCGCCGATCGCGACGACGTGTTCATCACCACCGAGGTCGGCCAGCACCAGATGTGGGCGGCGCAGCTGATCCCGTTCCAGAAGCCGAACCGCTGGATGACCTCCGGCGGCCTCGGCACCATGGGCTACGGCCTGCCGGCCGCGGTCGGGGTGCAGATCGCCCATCCCGAGGCGCTGGTGATCGATGTCGGCGGCGAGGCCTCCACGCTGATGAACATCCAGGAGCTGTCGACCATCGCCCAGTACCGGCTGCCGGTGAAGATCTTCATCGTCAACAACTTCTGGATGGGCATGGTCCGGCAGTGGCAGGAGCTGCTGCACGGCGAGCGCTACTCGGAGAGCTATTCCGAGGCGCTACCGGACTTCGTCAAGCTGGCCGAGGCCTTCGGCCTGACCGGACTGCGCGCCACCTGCATGGGCGAGGCCGACGACGTCATCCGCGAGATGCTGCGGATCGACGGGCCGGTGGTGGTGGACATGCAGGTCTCGAAGCTGGAGAACTGCTTCCCGATGATCCCGGGCGGCGCCGCGCACAACGAGATCCTGCTGGGGCCGTCCGACCAGGCCGCCAAGCCGACCTCGGAGGAGGGGATGGTGCTGGTATAAGTCGCGGACGACACACTTCGCCGAGGCCGGCTCGCACTATGCTTCCGAGGCCGGCCTCGACCCTCGTCTCGTGACCCCCGGACCCATCGCATGACCCCGCAGACCCATATCGAAACCCACACCATCGCCGTGCTGGTCGACAACGAGCCCGGCGCGCTGGCCCGCGTCATCGGCCTGTTCTCCGGCCGCGGCTACAACATCGAAAGCCTGACCGTGGCCGAGGTCGAGGCCGCGCGGAACCTGTCCCGCATCACCGTCGTCACATCAGGGACGCCGATGATCATCGAGCAGATCAAGGCCCAGCTCGACCGGCTGGTGCTGGTGCACAGCGTCCATGACCTGACCCTGGACGGGCCGGCGGTCGAGCGTGAGCTCGCCCTGGTTAAGGTCCGCGGCGCCGGCGACAAGCGCATCGAAAGCCTGCGCATCGCCGACGTGTTCCGGGCCCGCGCCGTGGATTCGACGACCGAGAGCTTCGTGTTCGAGGTCACCGGATCGTCGCAGAAGATCAACGCCTTCATTCAGCTGATGATCCCGCTCGGCCTGGTCGATGTCAGCCGGACCGGTGTGGTCGCCATCGCTCGGGGGCCCGAAGGGCTCCTGAACGCCGACTAACTCCCATCGCGGCCGGCTCTTGACCGGCCGCTCCCATCGTCGTGTAGGAAAGGCCGGGCCGCCCCGGCATCGTGTGAGAGGACAGAGTTATGCGCGTTTATTATGACCGCGACGCGGATGTGAACCTGATCAAGTCGAAGAAGGTCGTCATCGTCGGCTACGGCAGCCAGGGCCATGCCCATGCCGCCAACCTGCGCGACAGCGGCGCCAAGGATGTGCGCATCGCGCTGCGTCCCGACAGCGCCACGGTGAAGAAGGCCGAGGCTGCCGGCTTCACGGTGATGTCGCCGGCCGACGCCGCCAAGTGGGGCGACGTGCTGATGATGTGCACGCCGGACGAGCTGCAGGCCGAGATCTATGCCCGCGACTTGGCGCCGAACATGAAGGAAGGCGCCGCCATCGCCTTCGCGCACGGCCTGAACGTGCACTTCAACCTGATCGAGGCGCGCAAGGACCTCGACGTGTTCATGGTCGCGCCGAAGGGCCCGGGCCACACCGTGCGCTCCGAATACGAGAAGGGCGGCGGCGTGCCCTGCCTGATCGCGGTCGACCAGAACGCCACCGGCGCCGCGCTCGACATCGGCCTGTCCTACGCCTCGGCGATCGGCGGCGGCCGCGCCGGCATCATCGAGACCACCTTCAAGGAAGAGTGCGAGACCGACCTGTTCGGTGAGCAGGCGGTGCTGTGCGGCGGCCTGACCGCCCTGATCGTCGCCGGCTACGAGACCCTGGTCGAGGCCGGCTACGCGCCTGAAATGGCCTATTTCGAGTGCCTGCACGAGGTCAAGCTGATCGTCGACCTGATGTATGAGGGCGGCATCGCCAACATGCGCTACTCGATCTCCAACACCGCGGAATACGGCGACTACTCGACCGGCCCGCGCATCATCACCGAAGAGACCAAGAAGGAGATGAAGCGGGTTCTGGAGGACATCCAGTCGGGCCGCTTCACCCGCGACTGGATGCTGGAGAACAAGGTCGGCCAGGCCAGCTTCAAGGCCACCCGCCGCCGCCATGCCGAGCACGACATCGAGAAGGTCGGCGAGAAGCTGCGCGCGATGATGCCGTGGATCGCCAAGAACAAGCTGGTCGACAAGGCCAAGAACTGATCCGGACGCCCGTCCGGCGAAACGAGGAGGGCCCCGCGAGGGGCCCTTTTCTTTTGTGCGGCGGGCGGTGTCCGACAGGGTATGATGGGGCGCCAGCGCAGGCGCCTGCGACTGGAGAATGGGTCGAGAGACATCGGATGGCCGCGGACTCCACGGCGGAATTCTCCGTTCAGCAGCTTCTGGACACCGGGACCGTCGCGATCCGCGACATCGCCTGCCGTGGCGAGTGCCGGCACAAGAGCGCCGAGGAATGCCCGAACTCCACCCACCTGGTGTTTCCCTATCGCGGCGTCTATGTGCGCCACCAGGGCCAGGACGATGCGGTGGCTGAGGCCAACCAGGTGCTGTTCTTCAACCAGGGGGAAGCCTATCGCGTCAGCCATCCCGTCGAGGGCGGCGACGCCAGCCTGGATCTGGTGATCGGCGAGACCTTTCTGCAGGAGCTGGCGCCCAAGGCGCAGCTGCGCGAGGGCGGGGTGCTGGCGTTCCGCCGGCAGCGCCTGCGCGTCGATGCCCGCACCCAGGCGCTGGTGGCGCTGCTGCGGCACAGCCTGGTCCGCGGGGCGGCCGAGACGCTCGAAGCTGAAACCCTGGCGCTGACGCTGGTGCGGCGTGCTATGGGCGAGCGGACCTCGCATGCCGCCGGGGCCAGCCAGGGCCGGCAGAAGCTGGTGGACCGCGCCAAACTGGTGCTGTCGTCCGACCTGGCGCGGCGCTGGACGCTGGCCGAGATCGCGGCGGAGGTCGGTGTCTCGCCGGTGTATCTGACGCAGGTGTTCCAGCAGGTCGAGGCCATGCCGCTGTACCGCTACCAGCTGCGGCTGCGGCTGGCGCGCGCGCTGGACCTGCTGGGCGAATACGGCGACCTCACCGCCCTGGGCCTGGATCTGGGTTTTTCCAGCCACAGCCATTTCAGCTCCGCCTTCCGGCAGGCCTATGGCCGCACGCCGGCGGAGTTCCAGCGCTCGGTCCATCTGCGCTGACGGCTTCAAGTCACTAAAGAATCCGACAGCGGCCGCGATCGCGAAAATGCTCTTTCTGTGTCTGCCCGGACGTCGGGCAGATCAGGAGATGTCCGCGATGACCGAGAGAACCTGTGCGGCCTGCGACTGCGAGCTGGATGCCGAGACCATCAAGGTGAAGATCGGCGGCCAGACGGTGGAGGTGTGCTGCGACGACTGCGCGCAAGCGCTGCGGGAAGCCGACGCCTCGACCTCGGGCGGGGAATGAGCGATGGATTTCGATCACGCGGCCGTGACCCGGCGCAGCATCGTGACGCCGTCGGGCCGCATCAGCTACACCGAGGCGGGCGCCGGCCCGGTCGCCCTGTTCGTGCACGGCGTCCTGCTCAACGGGCATCTGTGGCGCCACCAGCTGGCGCAGCTGTCCGATCTGCGCCGCTGCATCGCGGTCGACCTGCTGGCCCATGGCGACACCGAGATCGCGCCGGACCAGGACGTGTCGGTGACCGCCAACGCCACCATGCTGCGGGAGTTCCTCGACGCCCTGCAGATCGACCAGGTGGACCTGGTCGGCAACGACAGCGGCGGCGGCATCGCCCAGATCTTCGCGGCGCTGAACCCCGCCCGGGTGCGCAGCCTCACCCTCACCGATTGCGATGCGCAGGACAATTGGCCGCCGGAGGCGTTCAAACCCTTCCTCGAGATGGCGGCGGCCGGCGGGCTGCGCGGCGCGCTCAACGCCATGCTGGTGGACAAGGGCTTCTACCGCTCGGCCCAGGCCTTGGGTCCGGCCTACGAGCATCCCGAAACCCTGCCGGACGACGCCATCGAAGCCTATCTGCGCCCGCTGGTGAGCACCGAGCAGCGCACGCGTGACTTCCAGCGTTTCCTGGCCGCCTTCGACAGCCGGCACACGCTGGCGGTGGAAGCACAGCTGCGGGCGCTGACGGCGCCGACGCTGATCGTCTGGGGCACGGACGACATCTATTTCGGCGTGCAATGGTCGCACTGGCTGGCCGAGGCGATCCCCGGCACCCGCCGGCGCGTCGAACTGAAGGGCGCGCGGCTGTTTTTCCCTGAGGAGCGTGCGGAGGAGTTCAATCGCGAACTGCGCGCGCACTGGCTGGACCTGTAGGAGGTTGGTGATGTCGACACGCGTTCTGGAACGTCCTGGTTCCGTCCTTCGCCCCGGCCTGATCCAGGGCCTGATGCAAACCGCGGCGCTGTGGCTGCGGCGGTCGCGAACCCGACGCCGGCTCGACACGCTGAGCGACCACGAGCTGCGGGATCTCGGGCTGGATCGCAGCGCCGCCTTCCACGAATCGGCCAGGCCGTTCTGGAAAGGCTGACGCTTCGTCTCCACCGCCGGACCATAAGGCGAAGACCCCGCCCGGGATCGGTCCGGCGAAACGAAGAGGGCCCCGTGAGGGGCCCTTTTCTTTTGGGCGAACATGCCTTCCGTCGGCCACGATCCCGCGGTAGGTGGAGGTGGAATCCCCGATGTCGCATGGCGCCATGCCGATCGGGATGGCGCAGGAGGTGGGGATGGTGGGTCACCGGACGCTGGCGGGCTGTTTCCTCATTCCGGCGGTCTTTCTGATCGGGCTGTTCGGTCCCGGCCATCCGGCGCATGCGGAGGATGGCTGCCCGGACGGGATGATGCCCTACCAGGAGCAGTTCACCGACCCCGCCAACGGCACCCTGCAGCTCAGGACCAGCTGCATGCCGGGCAGCCGGTATCCCCAGCCCGACTATCAGGAGCCGGCCCCCGACGATGCGCCGCCGTCACCGCCGCCGGATCAGTACGGGGCCTACGCCACCGATCCGGAGTATCGGCAGCTGTTCTGGTCGACCTTCTACGAGAGCCACGAGGCGGCCGAAGCCGGCGCGATCGAGGCCTGCGGCAAGGCGACCGGAAAGGACTGCCAGTCGCTCGGCTGGTTCGGCAACCAATGCGGCGCCATCGCGCTCACCCAGAACGGGCAGACGACCGCCGGATACGACACCTCCTGGCGCGGTGCGGCGCGGCAGGCCCTCGACGCCTGCGAGAAGGCGGGCGCCGACAGCTATGTGATCTGCCGCCTCTGGGTGCCGCCGATCTGCTCCGGCCCGGCATACAGCGCCGCCGACAACGAGAGCGCCAAGACCGCGACCGTCGACGAGATCGAGCAGCTGTCCGCCGAACTCGACGACCGGGAGTACTGGGGCGCCCTGGCCTCCGACGGCGACCAGATCCAGACCAGCTACGGCCACCCCAGCCGAAGGGCCGCCGAGACGGTCGCGCTGTCGAAATGCCAGGGCTGCAAGATCGCTGGAACCTTCGAAAGCAGCTGCGCCGGGATGGCGTGGCCGAGCGACAAGCGGCCGGTCTACGAGATCGCGATGAACGTGGACCCCGCCGTCGCCGGGGCCAAGGCGACGAAGCAATGCGTCGACAAATACGGGGCGTGCGACGGGGCGGTGCGGTGCTCCGGCCGGCGCTATCCGAACCCCATCCCCGGCGACCAGGGGGGCGGGAAGTGACGGCGCCGGCGATCCGGCCGGCGCGGCCGGAGGAGGCGGCGGCGCTGTCCGCGCTGGTGCTGCGGTCCAAGGCGCATTGGGGCTATGACGCCGCCTTCATGGCGCAGGTGCGGGACGTGCTGCGGGTGACGCCCGAGGCGATCCGCGCGGGGGGCGTCTTCGTCGCGGTCGACGGCGGCGACCGGCCGCTGGGGATCGGCAGCGTCAGCATCGCGGACGGCACGGCGGAGCTCGAACTGCTGTTCGTCGACCCGGCGGCGATGGGGCAGGGGGCCGGCCGCGCCCTGTACCGCCATGCCGTCGCCCTGGCGTGCGCCGGCGGGGCGGGCACCCTCTGGATCCTCGCCGATCCCGGGGCCGAGCCGTTCTACCGGGCGATGGGGGCGACGACGG
This sequence comes from Inquilinus sp. 2KB_23, assembly GCF_052115705.1. Taxonomy (NCBI): domain Bacteria; kingdom Pseudomonadati; phylum Pseudomonadota; class Alphaproteobacteria; order Rhodospirillales; family Rhodospirillaceae; genus Inquilinus; species Inquilinus sp. 2KB_23. The sequence goes on from NZ_JBFRHF010000004.1 coordinate 324,594, forward strand.
TCGGCCAGGCGCCGTCCGACGCCATCCCCGGCCGCATGCTGCCGCGGATGAAGGCCGAGCTCACCGCCTGATCCCGCGGTTCCCTGGTCCAAGGTCAACATTGGCCGTAGGATCGGCGCCGGCCGACCTCATCTCCGGGACATGACATGCCGACCTACAGCGACGACGACGTGGCCCACCTCGCCCGGCTGGTCCAGCTGGCGACATCCGACCCGGACAACCTGCGCCTGCTCTCGCCCCGCGACGCCTGCGCGGTGGCGCTGCTGCTGAACCGCCTGGACCAGCTGCCGCAGCCCTACAGCCACCCGCTGGCGGCGTTCGAACTGCTGGGACCGTCCGGCCGCGACATGGTGCTGGACCTCTACGACCGCCGCTCCCAGGCCGACGCGACCCAGGACGCCTGAGCGGCGGGACGTCGGCGCAGCTACCCCATCGAGATGGGATCAGCGGCGGAGGCGCTGCAGCGTCCGGCCGATGCCGCGGCCCAACCGCTCGGCGACGCTGGAGGGCGGCACCGGCTGTGGGGCGGGGGCCGGCCGGGATTGCTGGCCGGACGGATCCGGCTCGTCCTCGCCGCCGAAGGCGGTGCGCGCCTGGTCCAGCAGCGCGGGAATCGCCCGCGCCTGGCGCAGCAGCATCGGCAGGAACAGGATCCCGACGACCGCGGCGATGATCAGAAGCTTGATGCCGCTCAAACCCATGGCGGGATGTCCTCGGTCAGCCGTGATCCCCGACCGTAGCACGGTTGCGGCGCGCCCGGGCAGGAACCGTTCGGCGCGACGCCAGTTTGGCGAAGGCGGCCAGGGTCAGGGCCCCGGCCAGCAGCGGGCCGCCGGTCAACAGGATCCACTGGGTCTCGCCGATGCCGCTGAGCTCGCCGACGCCCTGCGCCACCAGCCAGCCGGGCGCCAGCATCGCCGGCACCCAGACGATCGCCGACAGCACATTGGCGACCTGGAAGCGGACCGGGCGCATGCGCATGATGCCGGCGATCAGCGGCACCACGGCGCGCAGCGGCCCCAGGAAGCGGCCGAGGAAGATCGAGGCGGTGCCCCAGCGCCGGAAGAACAGCCGGCCCTTGGCGATCATCGCCCGGTCGCGCGAGAACGGCCAGACATTGCGGGCGTTCGGGCCCAGCTTCTGCCCCAGCCAGTAGGAGACGGCGTCCCCCAGCACGGCCCCGGCGATCGACCACAGGATGACCGGCGCCGGATGCAGCAGGCCGCCGCCGACCAGCGCGCCGGTGGCCAGCATCAGTGCGGTGCAGGGGACGAACAGGCCGACCACGGCCATGGATTCGCCGAAGGCCAGCAGGAACAGGATCGGCCCGGCCCAGGCCTGGTTGTCGGCGATGAACTGCGTGACCTGGGCGACGAAGGTTTCCAACGTGCGGTCCGATCGGCTCACGGAATGGGGGAGGCCGGAGGCGCGAACGCCCCCGGCCCGAGTTTACAGGATTTCGTCGCCCATATCGAACCCGGCGTCGGCCGCCAGATCGGATGCGGCGTCGGTGGCGCCCTGGGTGACGTCGGTGGCCACCTGGCCGATGTCCGACGAGAACGCGTCCATCAGCAGGTTGCCGACGACCAGGCCGCCGGCGACGCCCATGGCGGTCTGCATCGCGCCGGCCATGAAGCCGCCGCCGCGCGGGGCGCCCTGGCCGCCGAAGCCCTGGCCGCCGACGCCCTGACCACCATAGCCCTGGCGGCCATAGCCCTGCCCGCCGGGGTTGCCCTGGCCCCAGCCCGGCTGCGGCGCCGACCGCGGCCGCAGCGGCTGGCCGCCGCCGAACAGCCCGGCCAGGAAGCCGCCGGCCGCCGGCTGGGCGGCGCGCCGCTCCAGCTCGTTGATCTTCTGCTGCGCCGCCTCCAGCGCCTGCTCCTGCACCAGGATGACCTGGGCCATGTAGTAGGGCGCGGCGGGCTGCTCACCCAGGCGCCGGCGGATCAGGCCCTCGGCGCCCTCGTCGCGCGGGCCGCCGTCACGCTCGGCCCGGGCCAGCTTGACGAACAGGTCGTCGATCGCGCTCTTTTCGGTGTCGTACACGCCTTACTCCTCCCGGCTGCCGGTCAGGTTCAGCAGCAGCTGGAACATGTTGATGAAGTTCAGGTACAGCGACAGCGCGCCCATCACCGCCATCTTGTTCAGGCTCTCGCTGTCGTAGTGCTCGGCGTATTCCTCCTTGATCCGCTGGGTATCCCAGGCGGTCAGGCCGGTGAAGATCAGCACGCCGGCGACCGAGACGATGAACTGCAGCGCCGTCGAGCCGAGGAAGATGTTGACCACGCTGGCGATGATGATGCCGATCAGGCCCATCATCAGGAACGACCCGAAGCGCGAGAGGTCGGCCTTGGTGGTGTAGCCGTACAGGCTCATCGAGCCGAACATGACCGCGGTGATCATGAAGGTGCGGGCGATGCTGGTCCCGGTGAAGACCAGGAAGATCGACGCCATCGACAGGCCCATCACGCCGCAGAAGGCCCAGAACACCGCCTGCGCCGTGGAAGACGAGATGGCGTGGATGCGGAAGGACAGGAAGAACACGAAGGCCAGCGGCGCCAGCATCACCACCCATTTCAGGGGCGTGGTGAAGATCGGCATGTAGATCGCCGGGCTGCTGCCAACGAAATAGGCGACGACGCCGGTCAGGACCAGGCCGAGGCCCATGTAGTTGAAGACGCGCAGCATGTGCTGGCGCAGCCCGGCATCGAGTTCGGCGGCTGTGGCGCGCGCCGTTCCTTGCCACTGGTACTGTTGCATGTTCATGGCTTGCTCGCTCCTTGAAGCAAAGTCAGTAAGAGGGGAGGCAATCTCAGTAGAGGGTCTCGGCCAGGGTGTTGGCGGCGCCCAGCAGGTCCGCGGCCGGCGCCTCGGCGCACAGCGCGTAGACCGCCGGGCCGACCTGCCAGTAGGCGACGGTGACGTCCTTCGCCCGCTGGGCCTGCGGCTGCTGCACGTCGAAGCCGTCGCTGGCGGCGGCGAACAGCGTCACCAGCCCGAACCGGTCGGTGTCGATGGTTGCCTCGAAGCCGGATCCGCCGTCCCAGGGCACCACCTCGATCGACCGGATCGACCAGCCTGCCGGCAGGTCGGGCAGCGAGATCGGCGCCTCGGCCAGGGCGTCGGCGGGCATGCCGCCCTTGGGCTCCGCCGGGTCGACCAGGTGGCGGTAGAGCACGGTGCGGTAGGCGTCGCCGGCCTCGTCGGCATAGGCCGGGATGGTGGCCGCGGCGGGGTCGATCCGGGTCACGCCCAGGACCGACTGGGCACCCCAGCCCAGCCCGACCAGCAGCACCACGGCCGCGACCCGGCGCAGCCGCACGGTCAGGCGGCGCCAGCGCACGGCGCGGCCCAGCGCCCTCGCGTTCTCGTAGCTGGCGACGCGGACGCCGCCATCCTCGGCGAAGGCCAGGCGCAGCGCGTCGCGCATGCGCAGGTCGGCCATCACCTGCGCCGCCACCGGCGGGTTGGCCTCGAGATAGGCTTCGACCTCGATCCGGCGAGGCAGGTCCAGCTCGCCGTCGATATAGGCCTGGATCTCGGCTTCGGTGAGGGGAGGGTGGGTCATGGGCGTCACTCCACCAGCCGCAGCCGCGGCGAGGCCGGGCCGCCGGGACCGGGTGCGGTGTGGTCGGTTGCGGTCTCGTCAGCGGCCGCTCCGGCGGCCTCGCGCAGCGCCGCCCGGGCGCGGCCCAGGCGCGACATCAGCGTGCCGATCGGGATGTCCAGGATGGTGGCCGCCTCCTGGTAGCGGAACTCCTCCACCGCCACGAGCAGCAGGGCCTCGCGCTGCTCCTCCGGCAGGCCCAGCATCGCCCGCTGCACCTGGGCCAGCTGGACGCGCGAATCCTGCACCGGAGCCCCGCTCTGCGGCGCGAACTGCGTCGCCTGGACGATGCGGGCGTCCTCGGCGCGGCGGCCGCGGAGGCGCGAGACATGGGCGTTGTGCATGATGGCGAACAGCCAGGGGCGCAGCGCCCGGTCCGGCTGCCATTTCCGCCGGCCCTCATAGGCCTTCAGCAGGGTGTCCTGCAGCAGGTCCTCGGCCTCGGCGGCATCGCGCGTCAGGACCAGCGCATAGCGCTTCAGCCCCGGCAGCTCGGCGATGACGTCGAAATCGTCTTTGCGGCGTTTCATGATCAGTATACGCAGCCGATGCCGGTTTTCATCCCACGGCCTCCCGCACAAGCACGTGACCGTTCCGGCGCATGAGGACAAAGTCTCAACAAGATTGTGGTTATGATGCTTTTTGGCAGGTTTTTTCAGACGAAAGCCGCGCTGCCGGTGTTATAGGCAGCGACACTTCATTATTTCTCGCCGCGATTCGGATCGACATGACCGACGACACTGTGGAGCAAAGCCGATCGGTCGACCCGTCTGTGTCCGATCGCTACACGGGTCTCCCCCTCGGCGCCGCCGCAGCCTCGGTCGCTCTGCCCTATCCGTCCCGGCCGGGACTCCTCGATCGCTGGCCCGGCTGGGCCATCGGACTCGCCGCGCTGATCGTCTTCGGCGTGCTGTTGCGGGTCGCCCTCGGCCTGGCCTTCCCGCGCATTCCTCATGCCGACGAGCTGTTCCAATACTACGAGCAGGCGCACCGTCTGGCCTTCGGCCAGGGCATGGTGCCCTGGGAGTATCGCGAGGGCATCCGCTCCTGGCTGCTGCCGGGCATGCTTGCCGGGCTGATGAAGGCGGTGTCGTGGGTCAGCGACGACCCGGCCGCCTATCTCGGAGTGTCGAAGACGCTGTGGTCGGCGCTGTCGCTGAGCATCCCGGTCACCGCCTTCCTGTGGGCCCGGCGCGCCTCGGGGCTGACGGCGGGGCTGACGGCCGCCTTCATCACCACGGTGTGGTTCGAGCTGATCTACTACGCGCCGACCGCGCTGACCGAATCGATCGCCACCAGCCTGCTGCTGATCGGTTGCTGGCTGGCCTGGACCGCCGAGACGGTCGACCGCCGGCGCCTGATCGCCGCCGGACTGCTGTTTGGGCTGGTCTTCGTCTTCCGCTTCCACCTGCTGCCGGCGATCCTGACCGCCGCCGTCGTCGCCAGCCGGGGCGACTGGCGCGGCCGGCTGCGGCCGATGCTGCTGGCAGGGCTGGCGCCGATCCTGCTGTGCAACGGGCTGCTCGACTGGGCGACGCTGGGCTGGCCGTTCCAGTCGGTGCTGAAGAACTTCTGGATCAACATCGTCGAGGAGAAGAGCCGCAGCTTCGGCGTCATGCCGTGGGGCTTCTACTTCGAGGAATACGCCCGGGTCTGGTCATGGTGGCTGCTGCCGATGGGGGCGCTGATCCTGATGGGGGTGCGCGGCCAGCCGATGCTGGTCGCCGTACCGGTCGCCATCATCCTGTCGCACAGCTTCGTCGCCCATAAGGAATACCGCTTCGTCCTGCCGGCGCTGCCCTTCCTGCTGATCCTCGCGGCGCTGGGCACCGAGCGGCTGGCCCGGCGCCTGGGTGAACTGTTCCCGGGGCCGCGCTGGGCGGCGCTCGGGGTGCTGTGCGCCGCCTGGGTGCTGGCCTCGGGCCTGCTGTCGGTCAGCGACCGCTGGCGGCCGGAATGGTTCCAGGTCGCCCCCGGCATCGCCACCACCACGGCGCTGCACGACCGCGAGGCGCTGTGCGGCCTGGGCCTGTTGACGCCATGGTGGGACCTGCCCGGCTACACCACCCTGCATCGCGACGTGCCGGTGTTCTGGTTCGGTGACGACACCCGCCGGCTGTGGCGCTCCGCCCGGACCTTCAACTACGTCATGGCCCGTCCCGAGCAGATGCCGCCGAACACCGGGTACCGGCTGGAAAGTTGCCCCAGCGAGATCTGCCTCTACCGCCGTCCGGGGCAGTGCTCGCCGCCCGCCGACATCACCGTCAGCGGCTCGATGGCCGAGCGCGGAATGTGATATCGGGCGACCCGTCCGACGGCCTACTCTCCGCTTGAGACTCGGACCGTGCTGGTCTAAAGCAACGCGTCGGCGGGATCGGCCCGTCGTCTCCGCCTCTCGCTCTGGAGCCTCCCAGCCGAGTCTTGGCTGACAGGAAGTCACGGCCGCATGTTCAATTTCTTCGGGTTCCTTTCGGCCGATATGGCCATCGACCTCGGCACGGCGAACACGCTCGTCTACGTCAAGGGACGGGGCATCGTCCTGAACGAACCGTCGGTCGTGGCGATCGCCAATATCCGGGGCAAGAAACAGGTTTTGGCGGTCGGCGACGAGGCCAAGCAGATGCTGGGCCGCACGCCCGGCAACATCACCGCCATCCGGCCGCTGCGCGACGGCGTCATCGCCGATTTCGAGGTGGCGGAGGAGATGATCAAGCATTTCATCCGCAAGGTGCACAACCGGCGCAGCTTCGCGGCGCCGGAGGTGATCATCTGCGTGCCCTCGGGGTCGACCGCGGTCGAGCGCCGCGCCATCCAGGAATCGGCCGAGAGCGCCGGCGCCCGCCGGGTCTACCTGATCGAGGAGCCGATGGCGGCGGCGATCGGTGCCGGGCTGCCGGTGACCGAGCCGACCGGCAGCATGGTGGTCGACATTGGTGGCGGCACCACAGAGGTCGCGGTGCTGTCGCTTGGCGGCATCGTCTATTCGCGCTCGGTGCGGGTCGGGGGCGACAAGATGGATGAGGCGATCATCGCGTACATCCGCCGCAACCATAACCTGCTGATTGGCGAAGGCTCGTCCGAACGGATCAAGAAGGAGATCGGCTCCGCCGCCCCGCCGGAGGATGGCGAGGGCCGCTACATGGAGATCAAGGGCCGCGACCTGCTGAACGGCGTGCCCAAGGAACTGCTGATCTCCGAACGCCAGATCGCCGAGAGCCTGGCCGAGCCGGTCAGCCAGATCGTCGAGGCGGTCAAGGTGGCGCTGGAGCACACCGCGCCGGAACTGGCGGCCGACATCGTCGACAAGGGCATCGTCCTGACCGGCGGCGGCTCGCTGCTCGGCAATCTCGACCTGGTGCTGCGCCACGCCACCGGCCTGCCGGTCTCGATCGCCGACGACCCGCTGACCTGCGTCGCGCTCGGCACCGGCCGCGCTCTCGAAGAGATGAAGACTCTGAAGCACGTGCTGATCAACATGTATTGATCGGCTACGGCATTGGGGTGATAACGAAAAGGGCGGTTCTCCGCCCTCTGGGAATCCGGTCTTCGACGGACGGGACATGCGGGTGATGCAACGGAGCAGACCGGCGGTACGCATCGCGGCGCTGAGGGCCGTGGCGCACCGATTCTCCTTCGGCCTGCTGCTGTTCGCCGCCGTCAGCCTGCTGATGGTCGGCAAGATCGACGCGGTGCTGGTCGACGGCGTCCGCGCCCGCGTGGTCGATGCCGTGGCCCCGATCCTCGACGCCATGTCCCGCCCGGCCGCCAGCGTGGCGCAGCTGGTGTCGGAGTTCCAGTCGCTGTCCGACATCCGCAGCGAGAACGCCCGGCTGAAGCAGGAGCTGGTGGCGCTGCAGCAGTACCAGGACGTCGCCTTCCGGCTCGAAGCCGAGAACCTGACCCTGCGCAACCTGCTGAACTACACCCCGGATTCGGCCCATTCCTTCCTCAGCGCCCGGGTCGTCGCCGACAATGGCGGCGCCTTCGTGCGCAGCCTGACCATCAATCTCGGCTACGACAACGGCGTGCGCGACGGCCAGGCGGTGCTGGGCGGCCGCGGCCTGATCGGCCGCATCGTGCAGACCGGCGAGCACTCCGCCCGGGTGCTGCTGATCACCGACCTCAACGCCCGCATCCCGGTGCTGGTGGAGCGGACGCAGCAGCGCGCCATCATCGGCGGCGACAACACCGACCGTCCGCGGCTCTTGTACCTGCCGCCCGACGCGTCGATCCGGGTCGGCGATCGCATCGTCACCTCCGGCAGCGGCGGCATGTTCCCGGCCGGCCTGCCGATCGGCATCGTCGCCGCCGCCCAGGACAGCATCATCCGGGTCCAGCCGATCGAGCCGCTCGAGGCGGTCAACTACGTCAAGATCGTCGACTTCCACGCGCTCGATCCCGGGATGGCGATGCAGCCGGCCCCGGGGTTCGCGCAATGACCGGCGACCTCCTCCACAAGCTCGACCTCGCCGCCCGCCACGCCGCCCCCGGTGCGGTGACGATGATCCTGGTGCTGGTCGGGGTGACGCCGACGCATCTGCCCTATTACAGCGCGATCGCGCCGATGCTGCCGCTGGCCTCGATCTACTACTGGGGCGTCCACCGGCCCGACCTGATGCCGATGTGGCTGATCTTCACCATCGGGCTGCTGCACGACGTGCTGACCGATTCGCCGATCGGGCTGCATGCCGCGATCCTGCTGCTGTGCCAGTGGGTGCTGCTGCGCCAGCGCCGCTTCCTGGTGGGGCGGCCCTTCGTGGTGCTGTGGGGGGGCTATGCCGCCGTCGCCGTCGGCGTCAGCCTGGTCGAATGGATCGGCACCGGCCTCTACGACCTCGCGGTGGCGCCGGCCCGTCCGGTGCTGGTCCGGACCGTGCTGACCATCGCGCTGTTTCCGCCGCTGGCCTGGCTGTTCATCCAGGTGCATCGCGGCTTCCTGCGCGCAGGGGATTAGGCGATGGATCGCGACGCCGATCGCTCCCGCGGGTTCACCCGCCGCGCCATCGCCCTCGGCGGGCTGAAGCTCGGCCTGCTGGGCGTGCTCGGCGGGCGCCTGTACTACCTGCAGGTCAACCAGAGCGACCGCTACAAGGTGCTGGCGGAATCCAACCGCATCAATATGCGGCTGATCGCGCCGTCACGCGGCCTGATCACCGACCGGTTCGGCACCCCGCTCGCCGTCAATGACCAGAATTTCCGCGTCGTGATGGTGCCGGAGGAGGCGAAGGACCTCCAGGCCGTGCTCGGCCGGCTGAAGCAGAGCGTGCCGCTGACCGACGCCGACTTCGTCCGCATCACCCGCGACGTCAAGCGCCGCCGCGCCTTCGTGCCGGTGACGGTGAAGGAGAATCTGAGCTGGGAGCAGGTCTCCTGGATCGACGTCAACGGGCCGGAGCTGCCCGGCCTGTCGATCGAGGTCGGCGAGTCCCGCCGCTACACTTACGGGGTCGAGACCGCGCACATCATCGGCTATGTCGGCGCCGTGGCCGAGGCGGACCTGACCGGCGAGCCGGTGCTCGGCCTGCCGGGCTTCCGGGTCGGTAAGTCGGGGATCGAGCGGCAGTATGAGGGCGACCTGCGCGGCGCCGCCGGGTCGAGCCAGGTCGAGGTCAACGCCGTCGGCCGGGTGATCCGCGAGCTGAACCGCGAGGAGGGCAAGCCGGGCCAGGAGGTGCGGCTGACGCTCGACCTCGACCTCCAGCGCTATGTGCTGGAACGGCTGAAGACCGAATTCAGCGCCGCCGCCGTGATCATGGACGTGCACAATGGCGACGTGCTGGCCATGGCCTCGCACCCGTCCTACGACGCCAACCTGTTCCCCAACGGCATCAACTCGACCGATTGGCGGCGGCTGGTCGAAGACCCCTACGGCATCCTCAGCAACAAGGTGGTCAACGGCCAGTACCCGCCGGGGTCCACCTTCAAGATCGCGGTGGCCACCGCGGCGCTGGAGGCCGGGGTGACCAGCCCCGACCAGCGGGTCAACTGCCCCGGCTATGTCGATCTCGGCGACCACCGCTTCCATTGCTGGAAGCGCGGCGGCCACGGCGGCATGACCGTGGTCGATGCGCTGGCCCAGTCCTGCGACGTCTATTTCTACGAGATGGCCCGCCGACTGGGGATCGACCGGCTGGCCGAGGGCGCCCGCAAGTTCGGCATCGGCGAGAGGCTCGGCATCGACCTGCCGAACGAACGCCCCGGGCTGATGCCGGACAAGGCGTGGAAGGAAGGGGCCATGGGCACCTCCTGGCAGCAGGGCGAAACGCTGATCGCCGGCATCGGCCAGGGCTATGTGCTGGCGACGCCGCTGCAACTCGCCACCATGACCGCCCGGCTGGTGAATGGCGGCAAGGCGGTGGTGCCGCGGCTGACCGTGGGGATCGGCGCCAACGCCACGCCGGAGGCGCCGGACTTCCCGTCGATGGGCTTCGCCAAAGGCCATATCGACACGGTGATCGACGGCACGGTGGCGGTGATGAGCCGCGGCACCGGCAAGCGGTCGCAGATCAAGCAGAAGGGCATGGAGATGGGCGGCAAGAGCGGCACCAGCCAGGTCCGCCGCATCACCATGGCCGAGCGCGCCGCCGGCGCCACCGGCGACGACTGGCCCTGGGCCCAGCGCCACCACGCCTGGTTCGTCGCCTACGCTCCCCTGGGCGCGCCGCGCTACGCCTGCTCGGTGCTGGTCGAACATGGCGGCGGCGGCAGCGAATACGCGGCGCCGATCGCCCGCGACATCCTGCAGGAATGCCAGAAGCGGGAGTCCGGACGGCGGCTGGTTTCGGGCACGCCGGGCGAGGCCGACGACAAAGGCTGAGCTTTCGTGAAGAAAGGGTTGCAACCCGGCCGGGCGGCAGCTATATCACCGGCCGTCCCAAGCAAGCGGGCGCATAGCTCAGTTGGTAGAGCAGCTGACTCTTAATCAGCGGGTCGTAGGTTCGAGCCCTACTGCGCCCACCAGCTTGCGGAACATGACCGGGGCCCCACAGATTGTGGGGCCTTCGTCGTTTCAGGGTCTCGTGCCGCCGCGGATGATCCGCAGCGGCATCCGCGGATGCGGTCGATCTCCTCCAGGGTCAGCGCCCGGACCGCGATCGGGTTGGCATGAAGCAGATCTCCGTGACTCCCAGTCTGGGATCGGCGTCCGCTGATGGTTCAGCCGGGGCGCCGCTGCAGGGCCGCCTCGATGCGCTGCAGACGGCTCAGCGCGGAGGCCAGGGTGGCGCAGAGCAGCCACAGGATCAGGCCCGACAGGACCGCGGCGACGGCGATGGTCCAGGCCTGGACCACCAGATGTCGGCGCAGCCCCGGCCCGTCGCCGATCATGTCGGCGAGGGCCGTGATCCGGGCGTCCGGCATCGCCAGCATGTCGGCGGGCCGGTCGGGGATCAGGGCGGCGAACTGGCCGAGCATGTCGGCCGTGCCCAGCAGCCGGGCGGCGAAGACGTAGCCGACCAGCGCCCCCGCGATGAACAGCATGGCCCCGATGGCGTGCAGGGCGACGGCCAGGCCGGGCATGCGCACCTCGGCGGGGTCGCGGCTGGTCAGCGGGCGCCGGTCCTTGGACGCTTGAAGCATCGATCCCCCCCGATCGGCCCGCCGCAGGGGATGGCGGGCCAGCGACAGCCCCCGGCCGTCAGTCGGAGTGTAAGGTGCGCCGCCCGTCCGCGCATTCGGGTTTTGAGGGGGCTGGCCCGCCGGGTCAGGCGCCCTGGCGCCGGTATTCGCCGGGCGACAGGCCGGTGGTGCGGGAGAACAGGCGGCTGAAGGACGCCGGGTCCTGGTAGCCGACACGGTAGCAGATCTCGGCGACGCCGAGCTTGGTTCCCTCCAGCAGGTCCTTGGCCGCCTCCAACCGCCGGTCCTGGATCCATTTCCCCGGTGTGGTCTGCAGCTCCTCGACGAAGCGGCGCGACAGCGTCCGGGGCGACAGCCCGAGCCGGGCGGCGAGGAAACCGAGGTCGAGCGTCGGCAAATTCCCCTCGGCCAAGGCGGCCAGCCGGTCCCGGAACGGCTGCTCGCCCGTATGCGGGATGTCCTCGAGCGGGAACTCATAGGGGCTCTGGAACTGACGTGACGGCGGCAGGACCAGCAGCTTGCGCACGATCCGCTCCTCCTTGACGAAGCCGAGATCCTTGAGCAGGGCCTTGGCCAACTCCAGCCCCGAGAAGCCGCCGCCGCAGGTGTAGACCCGGCCCTGGCGCACCAGCAGCCGGGACGGGTCCCAGCGCACCCGGGGGAAGCGCCGCAGCGCGTCGGTCTTCAGCCACCAGGAGATGGTGGCGCGCCGGCCATCCAGCAGGCCGGCATCGGCCAGGAAATAGCCGGCGCCGCAATGGGCGGCGATGATCGCGCCCTGCTGCAGCGCCTGGGCGATCACGGGCTGGGCGTCCGGGCTCTCCGCCGCCAGCGCGCGCAGCAGCGCCGGCACCTCCAGCCCGGGCATCGCCAGCAGCACCAGCACGTCGATCGGCTTCGAGGGGGCGGCCACCGTGGCGAAGGAGATGCCGGAGGTGGCGGTCGAGACCGGCGTCCGGGCCACGAATTCGACCGAGAACACTGGCGCCCGCCGGAGGCTGTTCACCAGCTCCAGCATCTCGACCAGCGTCGCCGCGACCGCGGAATAGAAGGTCGAGGGTAGCCAGATCACGACATGGATCGATTTCGACATCCCGGCCCGCTGTCCCGTCTTCGCGAAGGGTGGCAAGTTTAGCATGGAGATTGTCAGATCTGCCAATTCAGAGACGTCTTCGACCGTCCTAGGGTCTCGGCATCCGGCTCCGGCCGTCCCCCTGTCGAGGTTCGCATGACCAGGTTCGCCCTTGCCGCCGTCGCCCTGACCCTGGCCGCCGCAGCGCCGGCCGCCGCCGAGCCGCCGGGGCTTCCGGCCGGGTTCGAGAGCCGGATGATCGCCGTCCCGGGCGCCGAGATCTTCGTCCAGTCCGGCGGGGCCGGCGATCCGGTGGTGCTGCTGCACGGCCATCCCGAAAGCGGCGACATGTGGGGACCGCTGGCCGCTGTGCTGGCCCGGGACCACACCGTCATCGTGCCCGACCTCCGCGGCCTCGGCCGGTCCTCGCGCCCGGCGGGCGGCTATGACGCCCGGACCCAGGCCGGGGATATCCGCGCGGTGGTCCAGGCACTGGGCTTCGACCGCGCCGTCCTGGTCGGCCACGACCTCGGCGGCATCGTCGCCTATGCCTATGCCGTGCGGTATCCGGATGCGGTGAGCCGACTGGTGTTCATGGAGGCGCCGATCCCCGGCGTCGGTCCCTGGGATGAGGTGCTGGCGATCCCGGCCCTGTGGCACTGGAACTTCGGCGGGCCCGACGCCGAGCGCCTGGTGGCGGGTCGCGAACGCATCTATTTCGACCATTTCTGGAACGCCTTCGCCGCCGACCCGGCGAAGATCGGCGACGACACCCGCGACCATTACGCCGCGCAATACGCGGCCCCGGGCGGCATGCGCGCCGCCTTCGCCCAGTTCGCCGCCTTCGGCCAGGACGCCCGCGACAACGCGATGCCGGGGCAGGGGACGCTCGCCATGCCGGTGCTGGCGGTCGGTGGGGAGAAGGCCTTCGGCGCCTATCCCGCCGCCTTCATGCGCAGCGTCGCCAGCGATGTGAAGGCGGTGGTGCTGCCGGGCACCGGCCACTGGCTGATGGAGGAGGCCTCCGACGCAACCGTCGCGCTGGTGCGCGGCTTCATCGACGGCGAATGACCACCCCCCATCCCGTTGGCGGAGAAGACCATGAAGGCGATCGTGTTCGACGAGATCGGGCCGCCGAAGCAGGTGCTGTTTCTGGCCGATGTGCCCATGCCGGCGATCGGCGACGGCGAGGCGCTGGTGCGGATGGTGTCGGCCTCGATCAATCCCGGCGACTTCCTGTTCATCCAGAACCTCTATCCCGAGCCGAAGAAGCCGCACTTCCCGCGCCAGATCGCGGGCAACCACGGCGCCGGCATCATCGAGGCGGCAGGGCGCGACGTGGCGCTGGCGCCCGGCACCCTGGTGGCGTTCAGCCATGAGAAGGTCTGGGCGGAGTATGCGGCGGTGCCCGCGGAATGGCTGATCCCGCTGCCGCCGGACTATCCGGCCGAGCGGGCCGGCCAGCTGATGAATCCGATCACCGCCTGGGACCTGGTGACGGAATCGGGCGTCCGGCCCGGCCAATGGCTGGCGGTCACGGCCGGCTATTCGACCATCTCGACCCTGGCGCTGCAATTCGCCCGGCGGCGCGGCGCGAACGTCATCGCCGTGGTCCGGCGCATCCATTCCGGGCGGGACCTGCGGGACCTCGGCGCGGCCGCGGTGATCGACCTGTCGGAACCGGCCCTGGATCTCGAGGCGCGGGTGAGGGCGATCACCGGCGGGGCCGGGCTGCATGGCGTGATCGACAATGTCGGCGGCCCGGCGACCGGCGCGCTGATCCGCAGCCTCGCCTTCGGCGGCCAGGTGGTGGTCAATGGCGGCATGAGCGCGGAGCGGTTCGAGCTGCACAATTTCGACCTGCTGCTCAAGGGCGCGGCGATCAGGGCCAGCGTCTACCGCTACTTCTTCTCGCCGCCGGTCGCCGACGACGCGGCGATGCTGCGCGAGGTGGTCGAGGTCTTCGGCCGGCCCGACTTCCTGGTCCCGCTCGGCGGCGTCCACCCGCTCGACGATGTCCGGCAGGCCATTGCCGAAAGCTGGGACCGTCCCGATCGCGGCAAGCGCCTGTTCAGGATGTAGCCGGCACCGGCGCCGGCTGGGTGGCGTAGCCGACATAGAGCGGATGCTTGGGCGACCCGTCGGCGGTGATGGCGAGGGCATGGGGCACCACCCCGGCCTCCGTCAGCATCCGCAGCAGCGACCGGCCCCAGCCGGGGCGCACGGCCTCGCAATGCCGGCCCCAGCCGCAGACCACCAGCGCCGCGGCCCGGGCGGCCTCCACGATCGCCTCCGGGTTGCCGGGGCCGACCGGGTCGGGCTCGGCGTAGAGCGCCTTCGGGTCGGTCGAGCGCAGGGCGAAGGCGTTGGTGACGATCAGCCCGCCATAGCCCATGGCCCGGGCCCGGCGTTCGCAGCGTTCGACCGTCGGGTCGTTCTTGATCTCGTCGGCGGTGGACGGGTTCAGCAGCAGGAAGTTGGCCGGCGCGACCGACCGGTCCCAGCGCCGCCACAGCAGGGTGCGATAGCGCCCGCAGGCGCTGAAGGTGGCGCCGCGGTCGATGAACAGGTCGGGCTCGGCCATGACGGTCTCCGATCGGGATCGGCCGTTCTTAGCCCAGCCACCCGGCGCCGTCCTGCCTTAATCGTGGGGGCCGCGGGCGCGTTGCCCCCGCCGAGGCCTAGTCGCGCGCCAGCGCCACCACCGGGTCGAGGCGCGAGGCGTTGCGGGCCGGCCAATAGCCGAAGACGACGCCGATCAGGCTGGAGCACAGGAAGGCGGCAACGATCGAGGCGGGGGAGTAGATCAGCCCGACGATCGGGACGGCGGCGCTCACCAGCGCACCCAGGCCCAGGGCCAGGGCGATGCCCAGCACGCCGCCGATCAGGCACACCAGAACCGCCTCGATCAGGAACTGCTGCAGGATGTCCCCTTGCCGGGCACCCACCGCCATGCGCACGCCGATCTCGGACACCCGCTCCGACACCGACACCAGCATGATGTTCATCACCCCGATGCCGCCGACCATCAGCGAGATCACCGCGATGCCGGCGATCAGCAGCGTCAGCAGCTGGGTGGCGCCGCTGATGGTCCGGCGGATGTCGTCGGTGTTGAGGATGAAGAAGTCCTTGGTTCCGTGCCGCTGGGTCAGGAACCGGGTCACTGCCGCCTCCGCCAGATCCGTGCTCACGTCGTCGGCGACGCGGACGGTGATGCTGCGCAGCGAGGTGTTGCCCATGAAGCGGGCCTGGACCGTGGTGTAGGGCAGGTACAGCGACAGGTTCTGGCTGCCGCCGAAGCCGCCCTGCTGGGTCTCGACCACGCCGACCACCCGGCCCGGCACCTTGCCGATCAGCAGGATCTGGCCGAGCGGATCCTCGCCCGGGTCCGGGAACATCGTCCGGGCCGTCTCCTCGTCGATCACCACGTCCTGCGACAGCGACCGCGCGCCGTCGGGATCGAACAGCCGGCCGCGCAGCAGCTTGGTGCCGCGCACCGTGAAGTACTGGGCGCCGACGCCGTTGACCAGGGCGGTGGATTCCCGCGCGCCATAGCGCACGGTGCTGCTGGTCGACACCGTCGGGGTGACGCCGGCGACATAGGGCTGGCGCGCCAGCTGGTCGGCATCGGCCACCACCAGCGTCGTCACCTTGGCCGACCGGACGTCGCCGAAATCCTTGCCGGCGAAGACCTCCAGCGTGTTGGTGCCGAGGTTGGAGATCTCGGCTAGCACCCGCGCTTGAGTGCCCTGGCCCAGCGCCACCATGCAGACCACCGAGGCGATGCCGATGATGATGCCCAGCATGGTCAGCACGGTGCGCAGGCGGTGGGCGTTCATCGCCAGCAGCGCCATGCGGAAGGCCTCGCGCAGCCGGTTCAGGAAGGCCCGCCACGGGCGCATCGGTGCGCCCTGCGCCCGCAGCCGGGGCGCTGCTGCGGCGGTGCCCTCGGCCGGGGTCCGGCTGTCGGAAACGATGGCGCCGTCGCTGATCTCGATGATGCGCTGCGCCCGGCTGGCCACCGCCATGTCATGGGTGACGATGATCACCGTCCGCCCCTCGGCCTGCAGCTCGGCCAGGATGCGCAGCACCTCCTCGCCGCTGTGCCGGTCCAGGGCGCCGGTCGGCTCGTCGGCCAGCACCACGTCGGCGCCGTTCATCAGCGCCCGGGCGATCGACACGCGCTGCTGCTGCCCGCCCGACAGTTGGCCCGGCCGGTGGCCGATGCGGTCCGCCATGCCCAGCCGGCCCAGCAGCGCGGCCGCCCGGGTGTGGCGCTCCCCCACGCGATAGCCGGCATAGACCGCGGGAATCTCGACATTGCCCAGCGCCGTCAGCTCGCCCAGCAGGTGATAGCGCTGGAAGATGAAGCCGAAATGCTCGCGCCGCAGCGCCGCCAGCTCGTCGGGCTCCAGCGCCGCGGTCTCCCGGCCGCGGATTCGGTAGCTGCCGGCGGTGGGCCGGTCGAGGCAGCCCAGGATGTTCATCAGGGTGGACTTGCCGGAACCCGAGGCGCCGACGATCGCCACCATCTCGCCCGCCTCGATGGTCAGGTCGATGTCGCGCAGCGCCGCGATCGTGCCGTCGCCCGACGGGAACTCGCGCCACAGGCCGCGCAGGACGATCAGCGGTTCGGCCATCGCGATCAACCCCCGGGCGGGCCGGGAGGGCCGGAGGAGCCGGCGGCGGCCGGCTCCAGCCCGCCGGTCACCACCCGCTCGCCCGCGGCCAGCCCCGACCGCACCTCGGCGATGGTCTTGTCGTTCAGGCCGATCCGGACCTGGCGTGGCTGGGTGGTGCCGTCGGCGCCGACGACCTGGACGGTCTGGCTGCCGTCGGCGGCGCGGGCGCCCAGGGCGGCGGATGGGATGGTCACCACGCCCTTGGCCCGGCCCAGCACGATGTGCACCTCGGCGGTCATGTAGGTGCGCAGGTGGCCGTCGGCATTCGGCACGTCGAAGGTGCCGATGTAGTAGATCGCGGAGGAGGTCGAGGACGACGAGCTGCTGCTGGAGGACGAGGTTGTGGTCGTGCTGAAGCTGGAATCGTTGCGGATCGATTCCGGCGCCGGCTCGATCGAGGTCAGCGTCGTCTCGTAGCGCTGCTCGCGGTCGCCCAGGATGGTGAAGTAGACCGGCTGGCCGGGCCGCACGGCGACGACGTCGGCTTCCGAGATCTCCGCCCGCACGATCATGGTGTCGAGGTCGCCGAGCACGACGATGGTCGGGGTGGACTGGACGGCATTCACCGTCTGCCCTTCCTGGCTGACGATCGCCAGCACGGTGCCGTCCGACGGGGCGGTGATCCGGGTGTAGCCGAGGTCGACCTGCGCGGTCTCGATCGCCACCTGGCCCTCGACGATCTGGGCGTCGAGCTGCTCGATCTGGGCCTGGGTGACATCGACGCCTGCCTGCGCCGATTCGAGATCCGCCTGGGACGCCGCGCGCTGTGCGGTCATCGCCTTCTGCCGGGCCAGGGTCAACCGGTTCAGCGTCAGCGTCGCCTCCTTCTCGGTGCGCTGCGCCTGTAGGTTGGCCAGCGACGCCTGGGCCGTGCGCAGCGCGTTCTGCTGGGTCAGGCTGTCGATCTCCGCCACCAGGTCGCCCTTGGCCACTTTCTGGCCCAGCGCGACCTTGACCGAGGTGATGCGGCCGGATGCCTGGGCGCCGACCGCGACCAGCCGCGCCGGCTTCAGCGTGCCGGTGGCCAGCACGGAATTCTCGACGTCGCCGATCGCGGCCACCGCCGTCATCTGGGGGGCGGCAGGCGTCGGCGACAGCCAGTGCCGCGCCGCCAGGCCACCGGCGGCGAGCAGGGCCAGAACCACGGCGATGGCGACGAGCCGCCCTCGTTTGCGGCGAGGGCGGGGCGGGGGCGTGGTGGTGCCGGTAACGATGGGTACGCTCCGCATCCGGTGACAAGGCCCGTGCAGGCCGGGCGGTGGGCGGGCCCTTATATCCGGGATCGAACGCTCGCGTATGTCTCAGCGTTGCCGAAGTCGGAATTTTTGTAACCCGATGTATCCCGCGCCCCGTCCCGCCTCACTCATCCGGGCCCAGCGACCACAGCTGCGCCTCCGCCCGGTCCAGACCGAGCGACAGCAGGGCGGTGATCTCCTCCTCGCGCAGCCCCTGCTCCAGGGCCCGCCAGCGCAGCTCGCAGCGCCGCACCGCATCTTCGAGGTCGGCTTCGGACCGGATGTCCCGGATCGGACGCATGGGGCGGACGGCTCCTCTGGCTTCGGGACGGGGACTGCTTCGCGGTGGGATTCGACGCAGCGAATCCATCGGCATCGACGCGGCGTATCTCGCGACCATCGGGGCTCTCGCTGGGTTTTTGTTCTCTCTTTGTTCTATACAAGAAGGCGGCCGGAGTCGAGTCCGGAGAACGCCGGGCAGGGCTGCCGAAAGAACGATCGGAGAGGGCGGACCGCAACCCCGAGGCCGGACCGTCAGGGCGTCCAGCGGTGACTCTACGCTTTGGCCCGGTCGACCAGGTAGAACAGCAGCTTGGGCTTGTAGGGGATGACCTGCACCGTCTTGAAGCCGGCATGGCGCAGCAGGGCCGCCAGCTCGACCGAGTTCAGCGAATTCACCCAGCCCAGCTTCCAGCGGTCGCGCCCGATGTTGCGGTCCTGCGGATGGTAGGTCAGCAGGGCGCGCGGCACCGCCAGGCGCAGGCGGCGCAGGAAGCGGGGCAGGTCGTAGATGTACTCCAGCACGCCGAGGCCGAACGCCATGTCGGCGTCGACGGCGGGGAAGGGTTCCTTGTTGATGTCGCAGACGATGGTCCGCTCGTCGCGGCGGACGCAGTCGAGCGGCAGGTAGGCGCAGCCCTCCGGCAGCAGGGCCTCGAGGGCCATGCTGCCGCAGCCGATGTCCAGCACCCGCATGCCCGGGCGGGCATGGGCGACGGCGGCGCGGGCCCGCTCGGTCCAGGAGTCGAGCTTGCCGAGATCCTCCTGCGCCCAGCGGTCGATCAGCGTGGCCCGCCGCTTCGCCGCCTCGATCGTCGCCCGGCGCCGCTCCTCGCCATCGCGATCCTCCGCCCAATCCGCCATCGGCCCGTGGCCTCCAAGTCTGGTTTCTGTCCGGGACGGCGCAAGGCGGTCAGCCGGCCGCCGCCGCAGCGCATTCCTTGATCAGCGTGGCTCGGGCGGGGGAGGCGCCATCCGTCGGCCAAGGCTCCAGCCCGAGCTGGCGGCGGCCGAGATCGGTCAGATCGGCCTCGCCGCCGCGGCCCCGATAGGCCTTCTCGCGATGCTCCGGCGAGAAGTCGGGCGGGGTCTCGCCCGCCAGGAAGCGGCCCCGCTGCCGCGCCGCATACTCCGCGTTCTTGGCGCAGAGCGGGCCGGCGCCGATGAACATCACGCTGGAATAGTCGGTGCCGCGATGCTCGTCGCCGACCGCATGGATGCAGTCGGGGTGCCACCACACGGTGTCGCCCGGCTCGGCGTGCGGGATCGAGACCTGGGCGTCGATCAGCGGCTGGTGCCATTGCGGCAGGATCGCCTGCGCCTTGCCGCGGCCGGCGCCGCAGATCACATCCTCCGGCACGTCGTCGAGCAGCGGCCGCAGCAGCAGGTAGGCGACCGAATGCTTGATCATCGGCACCACCTGCAGCGTGCCGTCGTTCTTGCCCTGGCCGGTCAGCGCCAGCCAGCCCTGGTAGGAGCGGAAGAAGGTGCTGGTGTTCGGCGCCGGGAATTCGCGCGCCTCGACCCGGAACTCGCCGTCGAACGGGTCGTGCCGCTCCCAGTCGCCGGCGAAGATGCGGCGGTAGACGCGACGGTAGCCGGGGTCGAGCCAGCGCTCGACCGACCCGCCATCCATGTGCGGCGACAGGCCCAGCGTGGTGTCGCCCGGCTGGCGGCGGCGCACCCGGTCGGCATAGGCGACCTCGCGGTCGGGGTCGAAGAACAGCTTGCCGGCCGTCGCCTCGTCGCCGGTGTCGGCAAAGCGCCACAGCCGGTTCAGGAAGCGCCGGGCCGCCGCCATGTTCGGATGCTGCCGGGCCTCGACCTGCGGCCGCGACCAGTAGATGGCGAAGATCTGCGGGGTCTTGGCGCTCAGCCCGCCGAAATATTTCTGCAGGTTGCCGTCGTCCTTCTGGGCGGCGTAGCCGTTGCTGTCGATGTAGCCGGCGACGGCCTCGTTCCAGCGGGCGATCTGGTCGCGGTCGACGGTGCCGCGGATCAGCGCGGCGCCGCGGCGGTGGATATCCGCCACCTGCGCGGCCGGGACGCGGTTCTCGACGATGTCGGCAAAGCGCACGACGGGGATGGTCGGCTGCCCCTTGGCGTCGGCCTCGCGGATCGCATCGGCCTCGCGCCGCACCGCCTCGTCCAGCCGTGCCCACACCCCGGCAACGTCGCCGATCGCGGCCCGGATCTCCCGCTTCGCCGAGCGGATCTGGGTGGCGTCATCGATCTCGATCATCCTGCCACTGCCTTGCCGGAGGGTCCCATCGACGGCGCAGCCTGCACGCGGCTGTCGTCCGGGTAAAGAGGCGGTCTATAAGGGGGCTGCATGTCCGGGGGAGGGTGGATCATGGCGCGCATCGCGGTCGGCGGATTCCAGCACGAAACCAACAGCTTCGCCGCGGTGAAGGCGGATTTCACCCAGTTCGAAACCGCCGATGGCTGGCCCGGCCTGTCGCGCGGCGCGGCGCTGGAGCCGGCGCTGGCCGGGATCAACCTGCCGGCCGCCGGCTTCCTCGACGCGGCCACCGCCGCCGGCCACAGCATCGCGCCGCTGCTGTGGTGCTCGGCCTCGCCCTCGGCCCCGGTGACCGACGACGCGTTCGAGCGGATCACGGCGATGCTGGCCGCGGATCTGCGCGCCGCCGGGCCGGTCGACGCGGTCTATCTCGACCTGCACGGTGCCATGGTCACCGAGAGCATCCCGGACGGGGAGGGCGAGATCCTGGCCCGGATCCGCGCCGTGGTGGGGCCGGACCTGCCTGTCGTGGCCAGCCTCGACCTGCACGCCAACGTCACCCGGCGGATGGTCGACCTGGCCGACATCCTGGTGCCCTACCGCACCTATCCGCATGTCGACATGGCCGAGACCGGGGCGCGAGCGGCGGCGCTGCTCGACCGCATGCTGGCGGGATGGCGGCCGGGCAAGGCGTTCCGGCAGACGGAGTTCCTGATCTCGCTGGTGGCGCAGTGCACGCTGGCGGCGCCGGCCCGGGACCTCTACGAGCTCTTGGCCGATCTCGAGCACCGCCACGGCGTCTCGCTCGGCTTCTCCATGGGCTTCCCGGCCGCCGACTTCGCCGATTGCGGGCCCAGCCTGGTCGGCTACGGCGCTGATGCCGCCGCCCTGGCCGCGGCCACCGATGAGCTGATGGCCGCGATCGCCGCGGCCGAGCCCGATTTCGTGCCGGCCCTGCTGCCGCCCGATGCGGCGGTGGCGGAGGCCCGGCGGCTTGCCGCCGGCGCAAGGCGGCCGGTGGTGCTGGCCGACACCCAGGACAATCCCGGCGGCGGCGCCGAATCCGACGGCGTGGTGCTGCTCGACGCCCTGATCCGCGGCGACGCGCAGGGCGCGGTGCTGGGCGTGCTGGCCGATGCCGCGACGGCCGCGGCGGCGCATGCCGCCGGCATCGGCGCGGTGCTGGACCGCGGCATCGGCGCCGGCAGCGCCTATGGCGGCCAGCAGCCGCTGCAGGGGCGGTGGACGGTCGAGGCGCTGGGCGACGGCCGCTTCACCGGCACCGGGCCGTTCTATGGCGGCAACCGCATGCAGCTGGGCCCGATGGCGCTGCTGCATCATCCCGGCGGGGTCCGGGTGGTGGTGTCCAGCCGCAAGCAGCAGGCGGCCGACCAGGCGATGTTCCGCCATCTCGGGGTGGAGCCCTCGGCGCAGAAGATCCTGGCCTTGAAGAGCTCGGTCCATTTCCGCGCCGATTTCGGGCCGATCGCCGAGGCGGTGCTGGTGGTCGAAGCACCGGGCCCGAACCTGGCCGACCCGGCGGCGCAGCCCTTCACCCGGCTGCGCGACGGGGTCCGGCTGCGGCCGTTGGGGCCGGTGTTCCGACGGGGCTGAGGCCTATTCCGCCGGGGCGTGGCCGGGGACCGGGCCGCCCTTGACGGCGCTGCCCTTGCCGCCGCGGCGGACCCAGCGGCCGAAGGACAGGGCGCCGTGGGTCAGGTCCTCGACATAGAGGTACAGGACCGGGGTGATGTAGAGCGTCAACATCTGCGACACGATCAGGCCGCCGACCACGGCCAGGCCCAGCGGCTGGCGCAGCTCGGCGCTGGCACCCTGGCCGACCGCGATCGGCAGGGCGCCCATCAGCGCCGCCATCGTCGTCATCATGATCGGGCGGAAGCGCAGGGTGCAGGCGCGGTAGATCGCGTCGCGCGCGGGCATGCCCTCGGTGCGCTGCGCGTTCAGGGCGAAGTCGATCATCATGATCGCGTTCTTCTTGACGATGCCGATCAGCATCAGCACGCCGATGATCGCGATCACCGACAGGTCGGTGCGGAACAGCATCAGCGTGCCCAGGGCGCCCATCGCCGCCGAGGGCAGGCCGGAGAGGATCACCAGCGGGTGGGTGAAGCTCTCATACAGGATGCCGAGCACGATGTAGATCGTCAGCACCGCGCCGAGCAGCAGCAGCCCCTGGTTCTGCAGCGACTGCTGGAACACCTGGGCGTTGCCGGCATAGGCGGTGGTGATGGTCACCGGCAGCCGGATCTCGCTCATGATCTGGTCGATCTGCGCCGTCGCGTCGCTGAGCGACTTGCCGCCGGCGACGTTGAACGATATGGTGACCGCCGGCAGCTGGCCCTGCTGGTTGACCGAGAGCGGCCCGGCGGTGCGCGCCACCGTGGCGAAGGCGCCGAGCGGCACCAGGCTGCCGTTCGAGGACCGGACATAGATCTTGTCGAGCGAGTCGGCCGCCCAGGGGAAGGCGGGGTCGAGCTCGAGGATCACCTCATAGCTGTCGACCGCGGTGAAGATGGTCGAGATCTGCTCGGTGCCGAAGCCGCCATAGAGGGTCGAGCGCAGCGCGTCGCTGGTGACGCCGAGCTGGGCCGCCTTGTCGCGGTCGACGTTCAGCGTGGCCTGCAGGGCGCTGAGCTGCAGGTCGCTGACCACGTCCTGCAGCACCGAGGACTTGCGCATCTCGGTCGTCATCTTGCCGGCCCAGTTGTACAGCTCCTGCTGGTTCAGGCCCTGCATCACGAACTGGTACTGGCTGGAGGAAGAGCGGCCGCCGACGCGCAGGTTCTGCACCGGCACCATGTAGCTGTCGATGCCCGAGACCTGGCCCAGCTGGCGGCGCAGGTCCGAGATCACGGTGTCCAGCGGCGGGCGCTGCTCCTTCGGCTTCAGCTGCACGAACAGCCGGCCGGAATTCATGGTGCCGCCATAGCCGTTGGTGCCAATGCTGGATACCACGTCCTGGACATAGGGCGACTTTCGGAACACGTCGCGGACCTGGCTCTGCAGCCCGGCCATGGCGTCGAAGGACACGTCCTGGCGCGCCTGGGTGGTCACCGAGATCTGGCTGAGGTCCTCGGTCGGGAAGAAGCCCTTGGGGATGCTGGTGAACAGGAACCAGGTGGCGAAGATGGTGCCGAAGAACACCAGCAGCATCACCGGCCGGTGCGCCAGGCACCAGCGCAGGGTACGGGAATAGCCGCCGAGGATGGCCTGGAAGCCGCGCTCCAGAGTCCGGCCGATCAGGCCCTCCGGCTTCTCCTCGTCATGGGTGTGCAGGAAGCGCGAGCACATCATCGGTGTCAGCGTCAGCGAGACGAAGGCCGACGCCGCGATCGACATGGTCACGACCACGGCGAACTCGTTGAAGATGCGCCCGACCACGCCGCCCATCAGCAGCACCGGGATGAACACGGCGACCAGCGACAGGGTGATCGACAGGATGGTGAAGCCGATCTCGCGGCTACCCTTCAGCGCCGCCTCGAAGGGCTTCATGCCCTCCTCGATGTAGCGGACGATGTTCTCGAGCATGACGATGGCGTCGTCGACCACAAGGCCGACCGACAGGGTCAGGCCCAGCAGCGAGATGTTGTCGATCGAGAAGCCGCACAGGTACATGCCGGCGATGGTCGCCACCAGCGAGATCGGCACCGTCACCGTTGGGATGATGGTGGCCGACAGCCGCCGCAGGAACATGAAGATCACCATGACCACCAGCGCGATGGTCAGGCCGAGGGTGAACTGGACGTCGGTCACCGCCTGGCGGATCGAGGTCGACCGGTCGTTCAGCACGTTGATCTTGGCCGAGGGCGGCATGTCGGCCGTGAACTTCGGCAGCAGGTCCTTGACCGCGTCGACGATGGCGACGGTGTTCGCATCGGGCTGGCGCTGGACCGCCAGCACGATCGACCGGTTCTGGCCGAACCAGCTGGCGGTCTGGTCGTTCTCGACGGAATCGATGACCTTGGCGACGTCGCCCAGTCGCACCGGCATGCCGTTGGGCGATGCCACGATCAGGTCGGCGAAGGCCTTGGCGTCGTACATCTGGGTGTCGGCCTGCAGGATCAGCTGCTGATGCGGCCCCTGCAGGGTGCCGACCGGGGTGTTGACGTTGGCGGCGGCGACGGCCTTCTGGATGTCGTCCAGGCTGATGCCGCGGTGGTTCAGCGCGTCGGGGTCGATCTGGATGCGGACGGCGTATTTCTGGCTGCCGTAGATCTGCACCTGGGCGACGCCGGTCAGGGTCGACAGGCTGGGCGAGATCACCTGCTCGGCATAGGCGTCGAGGGTCGACAGCGGCAGCGTGTCGCTGCTGATCGACAGCAGCATGATCGGCGCGTCGGCCGGGTTGACCTTGCGGTAGCTCGGCGGCGAGGTCATCTCGATCGGCAGCTTGCGCTGCACTGCCGTGATCGCCGACTGGACGTCGGCCGCGGCCGCGTCGATGTCGCGGTTCAGGTCGAATTCCAGGGTGATGGTGGTCGACCCCTGGGTCGAGGTCGCGCTCATCGACTGGATGCCGGAGATGGTCTCGAACTGCTTCTCCAGCGGGGTGGCGACCGAGCTCGCCATGGTGTCCGGGCTGGCGCCGGGCAGGCTGGCCGAGACGTTGATCACCGGGAAGTCGGTGTTCGGCAGTGCCGCGATCGGCAGCTGGCCGAAGGCGAACACCCCCGCCAGCACCATCGCCGCGGTCAGCAGCGTCGTCATCACCGGGCGGCGGATGCACAGCTCGGACAGGTTCATGGCCGTATCTCCGGAGCCGGGCTCAGGTCGGGCTGGAAGCCGAGGCGACGCCGTTGGCGGGCGGGGTGGTGGGATGCGCCGCACCCGCGGCATCCTTCTCGGTGATCCGGCTGCCTTCCATCAGGCGCAGCTGGCCTTCGGTCACCACCTTCTCGCCGGGCTTCAGCCCCTGGGCGACCACCGCGGTGTCGCCGACCGTCCGCGCCACCGTCACCGGCCGCACCTCGGCGGTGCCGTCCGCCCGGGCGACGAAGACGAAGGCGCCATTCTGCCCGGCCTGCAGCGCGACGGTGGGGACGGTGATGGCGTCGTCTTGGGTGCCGAGCTGCAACTGGACCCGGACGAACTGTCCCGGCCACAGCGCGAAGCCGGCATTGGCGAAGGTGCCCTTCAGCGGGATGGTGCCCGACTTGGTGTCGACCGTGCTGTCGATGAAGGTCAGCTGGCCGCTGGCGATATGGGTCTTGCCGTCATTGTCGAAGGCATCGACCTTGGGCGGGGTCGGGCTGGTGATCGCCGTGCGCACCGCGTCCAGGTTCCGCTCCGGCACCGTGAAGGCGATGCGGATCGGCGTCATCTGGGTGATGGTGACCAGGCTGGTGACCGCGCCGCTGTTGGCGTTGCTGTTGGTGGTGTTGGCCTTGACCAGGTTGCCCGCGGTCACCGACACGACGCCCAGGCGGCCGGTGATCGGCGCCTTGATCTGGGTGTAGGACAGAGTCAGCTGGGCCTGGTCGAGATTGGCCTGGTCGGCCGCGACGCTGGCCTCGGCCCGCTTCGACGCGGCCATGGCCAGGTCGAAGGCCTGCTGCGACACCGCACCGGTCTTGACCAGCGGCCGGTCGCGCTCGACATCCGCCGCGGTCTGGTCGCGGTCGGCCTGGTCCTTGGCGAGGTTGGCCTGGGCCAGGGCGACCGCCGCCTTGGCCGGCTTGTCGTCGAGGGTGAACAGCAGGTCGCCGGACTGGACGGTCTGGCCGTCGGCGACATGGACCTGCATCACCTGGCTGTCGATGCGGGAGGTGACCAGGACGGTCGAGATCGGCTCGACCGTGCCGATCTCCTCGATGCTGGTGGCGACCGGCTTCTGCACGGCGGCGACGGTGACGACGGGGATGGCGCGGCCGCCGGCCGCGGTCTTCGACCCGGCCTGGGCGCTGCCGCCGGCGTCGGCGGTCCTGCCGCTGCGCTCGATCGCGTCCGCGTTGCCAAAGCGCTGCCACGCAACGGCAGCAATGGCAATGCCGAGGACCGCGACGACCCCCACAACCGAGCGCTTCATGGCTTGTTTCCCAGCAGCCGGGCGCACCACAGGAGATCGTGTCCCACCCCGGTGCCTGCAAGACATGTACGGCTTTTGTGCACTGCACTGCAGTTAATAATTTTCAATGCGGCACATTCGACGGAATGCAAAGTGTCGCACGAGTAAGGGATACCGGCGCAGCCGTATCCCGATGTTCCCCCTCTGTCATTGCCCGGCTTGACCGGGCAATCCAGGGGCCACGGGGAGCTGTTCTGGCCGCCCCTGGATGCCACGGTCGAGCCGTGGCATGACAAGGTGCGAGGGCTGGTTCGCGCCGTGAAGGGCGGGCTTACAGCCGGCCGTTCACCGCGTCGACGAACACGGCGCGCAGGCCCTCGGCATCGACCGGCTTGGCGTTGCTGCCGGTCGACGGATCGGCCTCGGCCATGCGGCCGATCTCCTCCGCCCGGTTGTCGCCGATGCCGATCTCCTTCAGCGTGTGCGGGATGCCGATCTCGCGGCGCAGGTCCAGCATCCAGATCAGGGCGCTGTCGAAGCCCGGCTTGGACATGCCGACATAGCGGCCCAGCCGCACCATCTTGTCCTCGATGGCATCGCGGTTGTGCACCATGCAATAGGGCATCAGGATGCCGTTCAGCAGGCCGTGATGCGCGTCGTACAGCGCGCCCAGCGGGTGGGCGAGGGAGTGGATCGACCCCAGTCCCTTCTGAAAGGCGGTGGCGCCCATGCTGGCGGCCACCAGCATGTTGCTGCGCGCCTCGATGTTGCGACCGTCCTTGACCGCCACCGGCAGCCAGTCGCGGATCAGGCGGATGCCCTCCAGCGCGATGCCGTCGGCCATCGGATGGAAGCCGGGGGCGCACAGCGCCTCCAGGCAATGCGCCAGCGCGTCCATGCCGGTGGCGGCGGTGACCTTGGCCGGCAGGCCGACTGTCAGCTCGGGATCGGCGATGACCACGACCGGCAGCATCTTCGGGTGGAAGATGATGCGCTTCACATGCGCGTCTTCATCGGTGATGACGCCGGCGCGCCCGACCTCGGAGCCGGTGCCGGCGGTGGTCGGGATGGCGATGACAGGGGCGATCTTCGACGCATCGGCGCGGGTCCACCAGTCGCCGATATCTTCGAAATCCCATAGGGGGCGGGACTGGCCGGCGTGGAAGGCGACCGCCTTGCCGGCGTCCAGCGGGCTGCCGCCGCCGAAGGCGATGACGCTGTCATGCCCGCCGGCGCGGTAGGCCGCGACGCCGTCGGCGACGTTCTTGCCCGTCGGGTTCGGCTTCACGTCGCTGAACACCGCTGTCGGGATGCCGGCGGCCTCGTTGGCGGCGACGGCGTCGATGATCATCGGCAGCTTGGCCAGGCCGGGGTCGGTCACCAGCAACGGCTTCTTCAGGCCATAGGCCTTGCACAGATCTGGCAGTTCCTTGATCCGGCCGGGGCCGAACTTCATCGCGGTCGGGTAGTTCCAGTTGCCTTTGAGCATCGGTGGACTCGCTCGGACTTGGTTGTGAAAGCCCCCTTTGTCGTCATCACCGGGCTTGACCCGGTGATCCAGGGGCCATTGAGAGCGGTGCTTGCCGCCCCTGGATGCTCGGGTCAAGCCCGAGCATGACAGGAGAGGGGAGGGCGCCGCTCAGGGCAGCCGCAGGTGGAACGACTTCGGCCGGGTCAGGTAGTCGTAGCCGAGCGCCGACAGGGTGCAGCCGCGGCCGGAATCCTTGACGCCGGTCCAGGCCAGGGCCGGGTCCAGATAGTCGCAGCGGTTCAGGAACCAGGTGCCGGTGGCGACCCGGTCGCCGATGGCGATGGCGGCGTCGACGTCGCGGGTGAAGACCGACGCGGTCAGGCCGTAGGGGCTGTCGTTCATCAGCCGCACCGCCTCGTCGTCCGACGCCACCTTCATGATGCCGACGACCGGGCCGAAGCTCTCCTCCGACATCACCCGCATCGAATGGTCGACGCCGGTCAGGATCTGCGGCGCCAGGTAGGGTGTGCCCACCTTGTCGGCGGCGAAGCCCTTGGCGTCGATCAGGGCGCGGGCGCCCTGGCGCACCGCCTCGGCGGTCTGGCCGCGCACGAAATCGGCGGCGGCGGCCCGCACCATCGGCCCCAGCGTCGTCGCCTCCTCGGTCGGGTCGCCCAGGACGTATTGCCGGGTCAGCTCGACCGCGCCCTCGACGAAGGCATCGTAGACCGCCTCATGGACATAGATCCGCTCGATGCCGCAGCAGGACTGGCCGGAGTTGAAGAAGGCGCCGTCGACCAGGGTCTCGACCGCATGCCTCAGGTCGGCGTCGGCGCGGACATAGCCCGGGTCCTTGCCGCCGAGCTCCAGCCCGACGCCGATGAAGCGGCCGACCGCGGCCTCCTCGACCGCGCGGCCGCCCGGCACCGATCCGGTGAAGGCGACGAAGTCGACCGCGCCGCTGCCGATCATCTTGGCCGTGGTCTGGTGGTCGGCATGGATGTGCTGGAACACGCCGGCCGGCAGTCCGGCCAGAGCTTCGCCGAAGCGCTCGGCGCAGAGCGGGGTCTGGTGCGAATGCTTCAGGATCACCGTGTTGCCGGCCAGCAGCGCCGGCAGCACCGCGTTGACCGCGGTGAGATAGGGGTAGTTCCACGGCGCGACCACGAAGACGGTGCCCAGCGGGTCGCGCCGGATGAAGCGGCGGAAGCCCTCCTTCGGCCCGACATCGATGTCGGCCAGCGCCTGTTCGGCCACGCCGATCATGTAGCGCGACCGCTCTTCGAAGCCGCGGACCTCGCCGGGGGTGTAGCGGATCGGCCGGCCCATCTGCCATGTGATCTCGGTCGCGATCTCCGGCCCGGCGGCGACGAAGGCGTCGACCGCGGCCGACAGCAGGCGCGCCCGCTCGGCCAGCGGCACGGCACGCCAGCCGGCCTGGGCGGCGCGGGCGCGGGCCAGCGCCGTTTCCGCCTCGGCTTCGGTCGCCAGGGGGCGTTCGACATAGACGCCGCCGTTCACCGGCGTGATGGTCTTCAGGATCATGGTCATTCAGTCACTCTCGGGCGGTCATCTCGACGAGGTCGCGCGGCGCGCATCTTGGGGCCATCGCCCCGGATTTCCCAAGAGCGATCCGGGCATGGCGTGCACGGCGCGCGGCGCATGGCCGGATGAAGCCACAGGCGATGCCACAGAATCCCTCATGCCGGCGGGAGACGGATTGACAGATCCGCGCCGGCGGGCCTACCGCGGGGAAAACCGGGAGACGCAGATGTCCGACACCATCGACCTCGACGCGGCCGCGGGCTTCGCGGCGGAGCTGGCCGACGCCGCCCGGCCGATCGCGCTGCACTGGTTCCGCACCCCGCTCGACATCGAGCGCAAGGGCGACGAAAGCCCGGTCACCATCGCCGACCGGGCGATCGAGGACGAGTTGCGGGCCCGCATCCGCGCCGCGTATCCCGACCATGCCATCCTGGGGGAGGAGCGGGGGCAGGAAGGCTCCGGCCGCTACACCTGGGTGATCGATCCGATCGACGGCACCAAGAGCTTCATCACCGGCCTGCCGCTGTTCGGCACGCTGATCGCGCTGGCCGATGCCGGCCGCCCGGTGCTGGGCGTGATCGACGCCCCGGCGACCGGCGAGCGCTGGGTGGGCACCGCGGCCGGCACCCGCTTCGGCGGCGCGCCGGCGCGGGCCAGCGGCTGCCGCAGCCTGGCCGAGGCGCGGCTCTACACCACCTCGCCGGACTTCTTCGATGCGGCGACCTGGCCGCGCTACGACGCGCTCAGCCGCAAGGCCGCGTTCCGGCGCTTCGGCGGCGACTGCTACCCCTACGGGCTGCTCGCCTCCGGCCATTGCGACCTGGTGATCGAAGCCTCGCTGCAGCCCTACGACTTCATGGCCCTGGCGCCGGTGATCGAAGGTGCGGGCGGGGTGATCACGGATTGGGAGGGGCGCCCGCTGACCATCGCCTCCGGCCCCCGCGTCATCGCCGCGGCGACGCAGGAGCTGCTGGACGAGGCGCTGGGGCTGCTGAACGGCTGAGCCAGGTCACGAGCCGGGCAGCAGATGGGCCGCCCAGAACGAGAGCTGCCCCCAGGGCAGGACGTAGCCGGCGAAGTGGACCGGACCGGCGACCACCAGATCCCAGGGCGTGGCCAGTGGCGTCAGCAGCTTGGCGAACTGGAAGAGCATGGGGGACCTTCCGCTACGCCAGCCGAAGGATCTCATCGACCGTCGCCGGCACCGGCCCGGTGGTGTCGATCTCGTGATGGGCGGCCTGTCTCAGCAGCGGCTCGATCATCGCGATCAGCTCGCCGACCTTCCGCCGTTCCTTCGCGGTGCTGCCATAGCCGTCGGCGGATCGTGCCGTGAGCCGTGCCATGATGGTGTCGACCGGGGCGGAGAGCAGGATCACCGTTTCGATCAGGGGGAACAGCCGGCCCATGTTCTCGGCGCAACCGCTGATGAACAGGGGCCCGTCCCGCGGCGTGGAGAGGAGGTCGCGGACGCGGTCCTCCCGCCACACCCAGTCCTGACCTTCGGCCGGGGTCAGCCCGTCCGGGGGGGCGGCGTCGACCCAATGCGACCATTCCGGCGTGTCGAGATCGAGAGCCCGACAGCCTCGCGCGGCCAACTCCTGGATCACTGCGGACTTCCCGGTTCCGGACATGCCCGTGATCAGCACGCGCTTCATGTTCGCCTCCCCCCGGCCGATCGGCAGGCATCTATACCATCGGAGCTCGTTCATGCCCCAGGGCCCTGCCGGATGGCGCAGGCGCGCCACCCGGCCGTTAACCGGCGATCAACCCCTGGCCGAGGCCGTCACGAAGGTGGCGAGCTCGCGTCCGAAGCGCGCCGGCTCCTCGTAGAAGGGGCTGTGGCCGCTGTCGGCATAGACCGAGAGGCGGCTGCCGGGACGGAGCGCCTGGATCCGTTCCGACATGGCTAGGCGGACCAGCCGGTCATGCGCCCCATGGGTCAGCAGGATCGGGCCGGCATAGGCCTGGAAGACCGGTTCGAGATCGGGCGTCGTGGTCTTGACGAAGCCCTCGGCCACGGCGCGCGCGGTCATGCCGTTGACGACAAGCATGCGCTGCAGCTCGACGCCGGTCGGCGGCTGGTGGAAGCAGGCCTCGAGGAAGCGCGCGGTCTCGGCCGTCCGCTCCGCCAGGTCGGGCGAGGTGGTGGTGCGGGCGAAGGTCCCCGCCAGCGGCGTCAGCAGGTCCGGCGACAGCTTGGTGACCGCGTCGACCAGGTTGATCCCCGACACCCCCGCGCCGCCGTATTTCCTGAGATACGCGCCGGCCACGTAGCCGCCGAGCGACCAGCCCACCAGGACGGGGCGGCGCAGCTTCGCGGCGGCGATCACGGCGGCGACGTCGTCGGCCCAGCGATCGGCATCAGCATAGGCATCGGGCGAGGGCGGCTTGTCCGAATCGCCGTGGCCGCGCAGGTCGAAGCGGACCAGGCGGAAGCCGGACAGGGCCGGGTCGGAGAACTGCTTGTCCCAGCTCAGCCGGCTCTGGCGCAGGCCGTGGATGAACAGGATCTCCGGCGCCTGCGGGTCGCCCTGCGCGTCTCCTGTCAGCATCGTCCCGTCCGATGACCGGACAGAGAATGTCTCCCGTGCCGGCGTCGCCGCGATGCCGAATTTGGCCTGCACCGCCAGGGCGGCGAGGCTGGCCGCGCCGGCCAGGAAGCTGCGTCGTGAGGGAACCATGAGAACATCATCCATGTTGTTTATCGATCGCTAATCAACTTATTTGACGCCGGCCGTCAAGATGTTGTTTAGTGGTCGATATGGAACCGGATGAAAAATCGCGCGGCGGCCGCCCGTGGAGCTTCGACCGCGACAGCGCGGTCGAGACCGCCATGCGGTTGTTCTGGCGGCATGGCTATGAAGGCGTCTCGGTCGGCGACCTGACCAAGGCCATCGGCATCGCGCCGCCGAGCCTCTACGCGGCCTTCGGCAGCAAGGCCGGCCTCTACCGCGAGGCGCTAGACCGCTACGAGCATGGCCTCGGCTCGGTCGACGTGACGTCGATCGGTTCGGCCACGACGCTGGCGGAGGCGGTGCGGCGGCTGCTCGAGACGGCGGCCGCGGCCGTCACCCATCCGGATCGCGAGCGCGGCTGTATGGTCTCCAGCGGCATGATCGCCTGCCATCCGGACAACGCCGCGCTGGCCCGCGACCTCGCCGTTCGGCGCGATGCCACGCGCGAGCGGATCGCGCAGGCCCTGCGACCCTTCGCCGATGCGGAGGAGGGGCGCCGCCTGGCCCGGCATCTGGCGGCGGTCATGCAGGGCATCTCGATCCAGGCCCGGGACGGCGCGACGCCGGCGGAGCTGCAGGAGATCATCGAGGATGTGGTCGCGGGCGTCGCCGCGCGGTCTTTCGGCTAGGGACTGTGCCCCGGCAGCACGATCCTGACCCCGGCCGTCTCGCAGCGGCGGGCGAAGTCGGGCGGGGGCGGTCGGTCGGTGGCGACCAGGTCGACATCGGCCAGGTTGCACACCTTCACCGGCGCCTCGCGGCCGAATTTGGTGTGGTCGGCGATCACCCAGGTCTCCGCCGCCTGGGCCATGGCGGCATGCGAGAACTCTGCCTCGAACAGGTGGAAATCGACCAGCTCGCCGCGGCCGTTGATGCCGCCGACCGACAGCACGGCGCAGCGTACCTGGAACTGGCGCACGAAGGCGATGGCAGAAGGGCCGAAGGCGGCGACGTCGTCGCCATTGACCTCGCCGCCGGCCAGGAAGACGCGGTTGTCGTTGCGCGGCGCCAGGCGGCAGGCGATCTCCGCCGAATTGGTCACCACCACCAGCCGGGAATGATGCGCCAGCGCCTGGGCGACATAGGCGGAGGTGGTGCCATTGTCGAGGATGATGGGGTCGCCGTCGGCGATCCGCGCCGCGACCAGCGCGGCCACCGCCTGCTTGGCCTCGCGGTTGCGCTGCATCCGGCGCTGGAACGGCGGCTCCTCCAGCCCGTCGGGCAGCATCACGCCGCCATGGAAGCGGATCACGGCGCCGGCCTCGATCAGCGGCTTGACGCTGCGCCGCACGGTCTCGGTCGAGACGTCGAAGCGACGCGCCAGGTCGGTGATGCTGCAGCTGCCGGTCTCGCGCACGGCCTGCAGGATCTCGCCCTGCCAACGGTTGGACAACATCGGCGTTGCGGCGTTTCCTCGGTCCCTAGGGTTGCCTAGCATATCGGCGGGACCGGCCGCGGTGTCCAGCTTCGATCGCATCCGGCCGCCAAAACGGACCTGATTGTCGCACATCAGGGTCGATTTGCAGCACAGAGCCACAGTATCGCGTGGCTATACGTGGTTTTGTGGTGGTTCTGGATTGACGGCCGCGGCCTGTCCGCCGACACTCCCAGGAAACCGGGCGGGGGGACCAGGATGCCGGAGGCGTCGGACATCATCGCCGGGCTGGGGTGCTGGAGCGGGCGCATCGCCATCGCGCCACTGGCCGGCGGCCTGACCAACCGCAACTACCGGGTCGACGATGCCGCCGGGCGCCATGTCGTGCGGCTGGGCGACGACATCCCGCACCATCACATCCTGCGCTTCAACGAGCTGGCGGCCAGCCGCGCCGCAGCCGAGGCCGGCATCTCGCCGGCGGTGGAGCATGCCCAGCCCGGCATCCTGGTGACCCGCTTCATCGAGGGCGAGACCCTGACGGCCGACCGGGTGCGGCAGGAGCTGCCGCGGGCGCTCGACCTGGTGCGCCGGGTGCATCGCGAGATCCCGTCGCATCTGCGGGGCCCGGCCCTGGTGTTCTGGGTGTTCCACGTGCTGCGCGACTACGGCCACGTTCTGGCGGGCAAACAGCCGGCCGCCGAGCTGGCGGCGCTGCTGGACAAGGCGTCACGGCTGGAGGCGGCGGTCGGGCCGGTCGACCTGGTGTTCGGCCACAACGACCTGCTGGCCGCCAACTTCATCGATGACGGTGATCGGCTGTGGCTGGTCGACTGGGACTATGCCGGCTTCAACAGCCCGCTGTTCGACCTCGGCGGCCTGGCCTCGAACAACGGCTTCTCCGCGGCGGAGGAAGCGGTGATGCTGGAGGCTTATTTCGGCGCCCCGGCCTCGGCCGAGCTGCGCCGGCGCTATGCCGCGATGAAGGCCGCAGCGGCGCTGCGCGAGGTGCTGTGGGGTATGGTGTCCGAGATCCATTCGACCCTCGACGTCGACTATGTCGCCTACACCCAAGCCAACACGCGGCGCTTCGAAGCCGCCTGGGACGATTTCCAAGGACTATGAGCCGATGAGCGAATTCCCCACCCAGGCGCGCGCGGTCGTCATCGGCGGCGGCATCGTCGGCACCTCGACCGCCTATCACCTGGCCAAGCTGGGCTGGGCCGACACCGTGGTGATCGAGCGGCACAAGCTGACCTCCGGCTCCACCTTTCATGCCGCCGGCCTGGTCGGCCAGCTGCGCTCCAACGCCAACATCACGCAGCTGCTGGGCCATTCGGTGCGGCTGTACACCGAGCTGGAGCGCGAGACCGGCCTGGCCACCGGCTGGAAGATGAATGGCGGGCTGCGCCTGGCCTGCACCGAGGCGCGCTGGACCGAGCTGAAGCGCCAAGCGACCACGGCCAAGAGCTTCGGGCTGGAGATGCACCTGCTGTCGGCCAAGGAAGCTCAGGACCTGTGGCCGCTGATGCAGGTCGAGGACGTGGTCGGCGCGGCCTTCCTTCCGACCGACGGCCAGGCCAACCCGTCCGACATCACCCAGTCCCTGGCCAAGGGCGCCCGCATGGGCGGCGTCACGATCTGGGAGGACACCGAGGTCACCGGCATCGAGACCAGGGATGGGCGGGTGACGGCGGTGCTGACCAGCCGCGGCCGCATCGCCTGCGAGGTGGCGGTGAACTGCGCCGGGCAATGGGCGCGCGAGCTCGGCCGGATGGTCGGGGTCAACGTGCCGCTGGTGTCGGTCGAGCACCAGTACATGGTGACCGAGGCGATCCCGGGCGTGCCGCGCAGCCTGCCGACGCTGCGCGACCCCGACCGGCTGACCTATTGGAAGGAGGAGGTCGGCGGTCTGGTGATGGGCGGCTATGAGCCGAACCCGCTCGCCTGGGCGGTCGACGGCATCCCGGAAGGCTTCAATTTCCAGCTGCTGCAGCCCAACTGGGACCATTTCCAGCAGATCGTCGAACTGGCGATAGGCCGGGTGCCGGCGCTGGAGACCGCCGGGATCAAGGAACTGATCGCCGGGCCGGAAAGCTTCACCCCCGACGGCAACTTCATCCTGGGCGAGGCACCGGAGCTGCGCGGCTTCTATGTCGGCGCCGGCTTCAACGCCTTCGGCATCGCCTCGGGCGGCGGCGCCGGCAAGGCGCTGGCGGAATGGATCGCAGGCAACCAGCCGCCCTACGACCTGTGGCCGGTCGACATCAGGCGCTTCGGCCGGGCCCAGGCCGATGTCGACTGGGTACGCAGGCGGACGCTGGAATCCTACGGCAAGCACTACGCCATGGCCTGGCCGAACGAGGAGCATGCCAGCGCCCGGCCGCTGCGCCGCTCGCCGCTCTACGACCGGCTGAAGGCGCAGGGCGCCTGCTTCGGCGAGAAGCTGGGCTGGGAGCGGCCGAACTGGTTCGCCGCCGCGGGCGAGACGCCGGAGGAGATCCCGACCTTCGGCCGCCCGAACTGGTTCGACGCGGTGGGCCGCGAGCACCGGGCGACACGCGAGGCGGTGACGGTGTTCGACCAGTCCTCCTTCGCCAAGTTCCTGCTGGTCGGGCGCGACGCGGAGACAGCGCTGTCCTGGATCTGCGCCAACGACGTGTCGCGGCCGCCGGGCACGCTGACCTACACCCAGATGCTGAACGCCAAGGGCGGCATCGAATGCGACCTCACCGTCGCCCGGCTGGCGGCGGACCGCTACCACATCACCACCGGCACCGGCTTCGCCACCCATGATTTCGACTGGATCAACCGCAACCTGCCGGCGGGTGCGGACGCGCATCTGGTCGACGTCACCTCGGCCTATGCCGTGCTCAGCCTGATGGGGCCCAGGGCACGGGACGTGCTGCAGAAACTGACCCGCGACGACGTCTCCAACGCCGGCTTCCCGTTCGCCCGGGTGCGGCAGTTGGCGCTGGCCGGCGCCCCGGTCATCGCGCTGCGCATCACCTATGTCGGCGAACTCGGCTGGGAGTTGCACATCCCGACCGAATTCGCCGTCGGGGTCTATGAGGCGGTGATGGCGGCGGGGGCGGAATTCGGCATCGCCAATGCCGGCTACCGCGCCATCGAGACGCTGCGGCTGGAGAAGGGCTACCGCGCCTGGGGCAGCGACATCGGGCCGGACCACACGCCGCTGGAGGCCGGGCTCGGCTGGGCGGTGAAGCTGAAGACCGCCATCCCGTTCCTCGGTCGCGAGGCGCTGGAGGCGCAGCGCGGCCGGCCGCTTAAGAAGCTGCTCGCCACCTTCACCGTCGACGACCCCGACGTGGTGCTGCTCGGCCGCGAGACCATCCTGCGCGACGGCAAGCCGGCCGGCTGGTTGTCCAGCGGCGGCTTCGGCCACACGCTGGGCAAGCCGATCGGCCTGGGCTATGTCCGCGACCCCGCCGGGCTGGATCCGGACGCGGTCAGGGCCGGCACCTACGAGCTGGAGGTCGCGGCCGAGCGGGTGCCCTGCACCCTGCACCTTGAGCCGCTCTACGATCC
This sequence comes from Inquilinus sp. 2KB_23, assembly GCF_052115705.1. Classification (NCBI taxonomy): domain Bacteria; kingdom Pseudomonadati; phylum Pseudomonadota; class Alphaproteobacteria; order Rhodospirillales; family Rhodospirillaceae; genus Inquilinus; species Inquilinus sp. 2KB_23. Next base: position 361,986 of record NZ_JBFRHF010000004.1, read on the forward strand.
GGCCATGGCGCGAGTGAAGGCATAGGGCCGCCCCGAGGCCGGCCCTATGCCGTCGCTACCCGTGACGACGTTGCCTACAGCGGCAGCTCCTGGCCGGCCTGCTCCCGGACGATGTACTCGGCGTACCAGTCGGGCCAGTTGGCATCGTGCTGCCCGCCGTTCCGCTTCTCGTGTTCGCCATGCGCCGCCGCCGCACGGCGCAGCGCCGCCGCGAGCTCGGTCGAAGAGGTGAATTTCGTGTCGCCCGCCTCGACGCGCCCGGGCAGGCGATTGGTGACCTCCTGGATCTGCCAGGGGTTGCCGTCCGGATCCTTGAACGAGGCCCAGGAGGCGTAGCTGCGCCGCGTCGGCTCCGGCCCGCTGCGGCGCTGTCCGGTTCCGTCGAAGTGATAGACCTCGCCGACATCGACGCCGCGGGCGGCGAGCGCGGCCTGCGTCGCCACGATGTCGGACACGATGAAGTAGGGCGCCACCACGTTGCCCTTGCCGAAGATGACCGAGGCCGGCGAGCCCGGAGGCGTGACCTGGATGACCCGGAAATTGTCGCCCGAGATGTCGGCGTCGACCCGCCAGCCCAGGCCGCTGTAGAAGCGCTTGGCGCGATCGATGTCCGAAACCGGGATGGTGACGACTTCGAGCTTCAGCCCGATCGGCTTGGCTGCCTGGGTGTTGTCCGCACTGGTCATGTCTTGCTCCTTTGGTTTGGCTGCCTTGGGAAGGGCAGCGCACATCCGGCCGACCGCTTCATGGCAGATCAGCTGCGCAAGGGCCGGAAAGCGGCCCGGATCTCGGCGGAGAACAGCTCCGGCTCCTCCCACGCGGCGAAGTGGCCGCCCTTGTCGACCTCGTGGAAGTAGCTCAGGTTTCGGTAGGCGCGCCGGGCCCATGTCTCCGGGGCCCGGTAGGTCTCTCCCGGGAACACCGTGATGGCCACCGGCAGCGCGATCTCGGCGGTCTGCTCCGCGGCCGCGGAGACGACGCTGCGGCCGCCGACCTCCCAGTACAGCCGCGCCGCGGAGACCGCGGTGTTGGTCAGCCAGTACAGGGTGATGTCGTCCAGCACCTCGTCCGGAGACTTCTCGGGATCGCTGTTGCCGTAGGTCCAGTTCGAGAAGCCGGGATGGCCGAGCAGGAACGCCGCCAGGCCGGCCGGGGAATCCGTCAGGCCGTAGCCGATCGTCTGCGGCCGGGTGCCCATCATCGTGGCGTAGGACCGGTTCCCCTGCTTGGCGGCCGTGCTGAGCGTGTCGAACGCCGCGCTCTCCTTGTCGGTGAGGCCGGTGGGCGCGGGGCCGCCATCGGCCAGCGCCTTGATGATCTCCGGCGGCACCGTCGCCGGCAGGTTGATGTGGATGCCCAGCAGGCCTGCCGGCGCCAGGCGCGCCATCGCGCTGGAGACCGGGGAGCCCCAGTCGCCGCCCTGGGCGACGTAGTTGACATAGCCGAGGCGCTGCATCAGCACCGCCCAGGTCCGGGCGATGCGGTCGGCGTTCCAGCCGGTGTCCGTCGGCCGGCCCGAGAAACCGTAGCCCGGCATCGAGGGGATCACCACGTCGAAGGCGTCCGCGGTGGCGCCGCCATGGGCGGTCGGATCGGTGAGCGGACCGATGATCTTGAGCTGCTCGAACACCGAACCCGGCCAGCCATGGGTGATGATCACGGGCAGGGCGCCGGGATGCTTCGAGCGGACATGGATGAAGTGGATGTCGAGGCCGTCGATCTCGGTCATGAACTGGGGCAGGGCATTCAGCTGCGCCTCCGCCTTCCGCCAGTCGTAGCCGGTGCCCCAATAGGCGACGAGCGGCTGCAGCTTCGCGAGCTGGATGCCCTGCGACGGGTCCGTCTCCCGGTCGGGCCAGCGTGTCGCGGCGATGCGCCGGCGAAGATCGACGACGTCGGCCTCAGGAACATCGATACGGAACGGGCGGATGGCGTCGCCCGCGGCGGCCGGCGCCGGACTCGCGGCAGCCGTCGCCGACTGCGAGGGGAACAGGCCGGCCGCGCTTGCGGTGGCGAGACCCATCGCGGCTGTGGTCAGGAGCCTGCGCCGGTCCTGGTTGACGGCGTCCGTGCGTTCGGTCTCGCGCATCGACAAGTCTCCTTGCGTCAGGCTCACCGGGCTTTCTGAAGCGACGATTGGCCGGGACTATATTTTATCCCGCGGCCGGGATCTTGCTCGATATCCGTTGTGAGGCGTTGTTAGCTCGCCTCCCGTACCGGCCGTGCATCATGCCGGTCCGGTCCGTCCTGCGGCTGCTCGACCGGGTCGAGCAGCCGCGGCCCGGCGCCCTCCTCACCCAGCCAGTCAAGGGGGTTGCGCAGCGGGCAGTCGCCGATCGACAGGCAGCCGCAGCCGATGCAGCTGGCCAGCTGGTCGCGCAGCCGGGTCAGCCGGTCGATGCGGTCGTCCAGGCTGGCCTTCCACCCGGCCGACAGCCGGCGCCAGTCCTCCGCCGTCGGGCTGCGCCCGTCCGGCAGCGTCGCCAGCGCCTCGCCGATCTCGCGCAGCGGGATGCCGGCGCGCTGCGCCACCTTGATCACGGCGATGCGGCGCAGCACGTCGCGACCATAGCGGCGGTGGTTCGCCCCGGTGCGCCAACCCGCGATCAGGCCCTCGGCCTCGTAAAAATGGATGGCGGAGACGGCGACGCCGCTGCGCCCGGCGACCTCGCCCACCGACAGGTCCCTGCGGATGATCGGACGTTCCGGCAGCGCCATGACGTTTCTCCAGACCTCAACATTGGTTGAGATCCTAGCGCGCCTCGCGCGTCACGGCAAACCAGGGCTCGGGCCCACGAAACCAGGTCAGCGGGCGAAGGCGGCGAGGGCGACGCCGCCCAGAGTCAGGGCCAGGGCGCCGACCTCGCGCAGGCCGAGCGGTTCGCCCAGCAGCATGGCCGAGGCCACCACCCCGACCACCGGCGCCAGCAGCGATCCGATGGTGGCGACCGAGGCCGGCAGGCGGCGCAGCGCCGCGAACCAGGTGACATAGGCCAGGCCGAAGGCCAGCGCCCCACCATAGATCAGGGCCAGCCAGCTGCGCGTGTCCAGCCCGGTGAAATCCGGCCGTTCGAGCAGCATCCACAGGACCAGCAGCGGCAGCAGGCCCAGCCCGGTCTGCCACGCCACGAGCGCCGTCGGCGGCATTGCCACCGGCGCGCGCTTGGCCAGCACGGTGCCCAGCGCGAACAGCATCGCCGCGGCTAGGGCGAAGGCCACGCCCGGCAGCTTGGCCCAGGGGTCGGCCTCGCCGGGCGCGCCATGCGCCACCAGCAGGCCGACGCCGGCCAGCCCGAGCAGCAGGCCGAAGACCCGGGCGGCGGTCGGCCGTTCGCCCAGCAGCGGCCAGGCCAACAGCGCGGACCAGATCGGCAGGGTGTAGGCCAGGATCGTCGTCTCCGACGCCCGCAGCCACAGCAGCGACAGGGTGGTCAGCGCCATCCAGGCGCTGACGTTCAGGCCGGCGGCCAGGCACAGCCGGCCCCATTGCCCGGCCGGCGGCCGCAGGGATTCGCGGCGCGCCAGGGCGATCCCCAGCACCAGCGCGGTGCCGATCAGGCCGCTGGCGGCGCGGATCGAGAAGGGCGGCAGCGCCGTCAGCAGGTACTTCACGAAGGGCCAGTTCAGGCCCCACATCAGGCTGGTCACCAGCAGCAGGCCGAGGCCCGGCACCGAAACCCCCGGCCGGGACGTCGACGCCGCACCGCTCATCACACCACGACCGGAGACTGCGCCCCATCCATGGTGATGTTGACCCCGGTGATGTAGCTGGCCTTGGCCGAGGCCAGGAACAGCACGGCGTCGGCGATCTCCTCCGGCCGCGCCGCACGGCCCAGCGGGATCCGCGAGATCGCCCGCTGCCGCGCCTCGTCCAGCGAGATGCCGTGCAGCCGGGTCTCGGCCTGCAGCCCCTCGGCCACCCGCTCGGTCTCGGTCAGGCCGGGGTTCAGCCCGACCACGCGCACGCCCCGCGCCGCATAGGCGGTGGCCAGGCCCGCCGTGGCCAGCATCAGCGCCGCATTGGCGGCGCCGCCGGCGATGTGGACCGCCGACGGCACCTTGCCGCCATTGCCGATGACGTTGACGACGACACCGGCTCCCCGCGCGGCCATGCGCTTCACCACAGGGTCGATGACGTTGATGTAGGAGAAGAACTTGGCGTCCAGCGCGGCCCGCCACGCCGCCGGCGTCAGCTCCTCGGCCGGGGTCCGCTTCGCGGCGCCGGCGGAATTGACCAGCACGTCGATCGGGCCGAATTCGCGTTCAACGGTCTCGACCACCCGCAGCGCGGCGGCGTCGTCGATCAGGTCGGCGGCGATGGCGAAGACTCCGGGCAGCTCCGCCGCCGCGCGGTCGAGATTGGCTTGGGCGCGCGAGGTGATCGCGACGCGCGCGCCCTCCGCCAGGAAGGCGCGGGCAGAAGCCAGGCCGATGCCCTTCGATCCGCCGGTGACCAGCACCGTCTTTCCGCTCAGGCCGAGATCCATGGGTGGTTCCTCTGTGACAGGACCCGACCCTCCACCGTCATTGCGAGGAGGCGAAGCCGACGAAGCAATCCATCGGGCCGGTGGAAGCGGCCGTGGATTGCTTCGCTACGCTCGCAATGACGGTTCGGGTCAGATGATCTCGAAGTACCGTGCCAGTTCCCAGTCGGTGATGTGCTTGCGGAATTCGCGCTCCTCCCATTCGCGGGTGGCGGCGTAGTGGTCGACCCAGTCGTCGCCGAACAGGCTGCGCGCGGTCTTCGAGGTCTTCAGCCGCTGCGACGCATCCCACAGGGTGCGCGGCAGCTCTGTCTTGCGCGGGAAGGTCTTGTCGTAGGCGTTGCCCTTCACCGGCGCCCCCGGCTCCAGCTTGTGCTCGATGCCCCACAGCCCGGCGCCCAGCGCCGCGGCCAGGATGATGTAGGGGTTGGCGTCGGCGGCGGCGATGCGGAACTCGACCCGCTGGCTCTTCGGCCCGCCCTTGATCACGCGCAGCGCGGTGGTGCGGTTCTCCACCCCCCAGGTCGAAGAGGTCGGCGCCCAATAGCCCGGGATCAGCCGGGAATAGGCGTTCACCGTCTGCGCCACCATGGCCAGGAACTCCGGCAGCAGCGCCACCTGGCCGGCCACGAAATGGCGCATCGTCGCACTCATCTCATGCGGGTCCTTCGGGTCGTGGAACACCGCCTTGCCCTTGGCGTCGAGCAGCGACATGTGGATGTGGCCGCTCTGCCCCGGCCAGGCGTTCGACCACTTCGACATGAAGGTGGCCATCAGGTTGTTGCGCTGGGCAATCACCTTGGTGAAGGTCTTGAAGATCGTCGCCTTGTCGGCGGCGGCCAGGCCGTCATCGACCGCGATCGCCGCCTCCAGCACGCCCGGGCCGGTCTCGGTGTGCAGCCCCTCGATCTCGCAGTCCATCGCCTGCATGGTGCCCAGCAGCTCGTGGTACAGGTCCGACCACACCGAGTTGCGCAGCACGGAATAGCCGAAGAAGCCCGGCGTCAGGCTGGTCAGGTTGCGGTAGTTCTTCTCGCGCACCGAATGTGGCGTCTCGTCGAACATGAAGAACTCGTATTCGAACGCCGCCTTCAGGCTGAAGCCCATGCCCTTGGCCTTGTCCAGCATGCGGCGCAGCACGGCGCGCGGGCACACCGCCTCGGCCTGGTCGGCCAGCTCGCACAGGAAGAAGGGCAGGTCGTTCTCGAACGGCAGCCGGCGCATCGTCTCCGGCAGGATGCGCACCGGCGCGTCGGGATAGGCGGTGTGCCAGCCGGTGTAGCGGGTGTTGTCGTAGAGCTGGTCGTTGTTGTCCCAGCCGACGATCACATCGCAGAAGGCGAAGCCCTTCTCCAGCGCCGAGAAGAACTTCTCCCGCGAGATGTACTTGCCGCGCAGGATGCCGTCGACATCGGTCAGCGCCACCTTGATATGACTGTAGTCGCTCTCTTCCACGAGCTTGCGGGCGTCGGCGGCGGTGAAGGGGGCCCTGGTCGAAGGGGCCGGACCCCGGGCGGTCGGTTGCGCCATGATGTGCTGAAGTCTCCCGTTTCCCTGTCACCCCGCCGCTCGCGCCGGCTGGGTCGTTGCGGCGGTATTCTGAGCACGTCCGGCGAAGCGGCGGCAAGAGAGGCCGCGGCGGCGGCCGTCACACGACTGTCATTTCCGCAACGCTCTTGCCGAGATTGTGGTTCGGTGAGACAGTTTCTACCAGATATGGGCCGATCGATGTGGGATCGTGCCCGTTTCCGCCGCGCGAGGGGGCGGCCCAAGAAGCACATCAGAACCGGCAACAGGGGGTTCATCATGTCCCACGACGGTCACCGTCAGGCCGGAGGCGCGCAAGACGTCTCCGACGACGTGAAGATTCTGCACAGCATGGGCTATGCCCAGGAATTGCTGCGGCGGATGAGCGGCTTCTCGAACTTCGCCATCTCCTTCTCGATCATCTGCATCCTGGCCGGCGGCATCACGTCGTTCCAGCTCGCCTTCAGCAGCGTCGGCGGCGCCGGCATCGGCATCGGCTGGCCGGTGGGCTGCCTGTTCGCCCTGATCGTCGCCCTGGCCATGGCGCAGATCGCCTCGGCCTACCCGACCGCCGGCGGCCTCTACCATTGGGGCTCGATCCTGGGCGGGCGGTTCTGGGGCTGGGTGACGGCCTGGTTCAACCTGCTGGGCCTGCTCTTCGTCGTGGCCTCGGTCAATGTCGGCACCTATGTGCTGTTCGTGAACGGCCTCGGCCCGATCTTCGGCATCGACCCGGCCACCCTGACGGTGACGCACCAGGTCATCGGCATCTCGCTGATCACGCTGACCCAGGCGCTGTTCAACCATCTCGGCATCCGGGCGACGACGCTGCTGACCGATTTCAGCGGCTACCTGATCTTCGCCGTCGCCATCGTGCTGACCATCGCCATGCTGGCCTACGCCCCGGGCCCGCTCGAATTCGGCCGGCTGTTCACCTTCACCAACAACACCGGCGACCTCGGCGGCGGCGTGATCCCGGAGGTGCGCAGCAGCATCTTCGTCGCCTTCCTGCTCGGCCTGCTGCTGCCGGTCTACACGGTGACCGGCTTCGATGCCTCGGCCCACACCTCGGAGGAGACGGTCGACGCCGCCCGCAACGTGCCGCGCGGCATGCTGCAGTCGGTGATCTGGTCGGGCATCTTCGGCTACGTCATGATCTGCGCCTTCGTCCTGGCCATGCCGGACCCGACGGCCGGCGCAGCGCAGGGCGGCAACGTCTTCTACTGGCTGATGGATTCGGTGATGCCCGGCTGGGCCCGGACCTTGCTGTTCATCGGCATCGTGCTGGCGAACTACCTGTGCGCCCTGGCCGGCCTGACCTCGACCTCGCGCATGACCTACGCCTTCGCCCGCGACGGCGGCCTGCCGTTCTCGAACGCGCTGCGCTCGGTCAGCCCGAAGTTCCGGACGCCGGCGGTCGCGATCTGGACCACGGCGGTGCTGTCGGTGCTGGTCACGCTTTACACCCCGGCCTTCGCCACCCTGGCGACGGCCTGCGCCGTGTTCCTCTACATCTCCTACGCCATGCCGATCTCCGCCGGCATCCTGGCCCATGGCAAGACCTGGACCACCTTCGGCCCGTTCAGCCTGGGCGCCGCGTACAAGCCGATCGCCCTCCTGGCCGTGATCGGGACCTTCGTCCTGTTCTGGATCGGCATCCAGCCGCCGAACGACAAGGTGCTGATCATCACCGTGGCGATGATCGTGGTGCTCGGCATCTTTTGGGTCGCGCTGGAAAACCGGCGCTTCCAGGGGCCGCCGGTCGGCGAGGCGGTGCGTCGCCGCCAGGCCGAGATCGCCGCCGCCGAACAGGCGCTGGGCGAGGCCGGCAAGGCCTGATCGGCCGGAACTTCGGGACAGGGGCGCTCCGCGGGGCGCCCCTTTTTCTTGCCGCCGGGTTGGGGGCGCTCTAAACCTTATAAGTCATACAATACGCTTGCCTCCACAGGAGGCAGCGGGATCAGAGGAAACGCAGGATGAAGGTCGTCATCACCGGTGGTCTCGGTTTCGTCGGGCTGAACCTGGCGCGGGCGCTGCTGAAGCGCGGCACGCTGACCGGCATCTCCGGTGGGCCGGAGCCGATCGACGCCATCACCCTGTTCGACATGGCCGCCCCCGACGAGCGGCCGGACGGGCTGGATGACCGGGTGTCGATCGTCACCGGCGACATCTCCGACCGCGCCACCGTCTTCGGCCTGGTCGACCGCGACGACGTCTCGATGTTCCACCTCGCCTCGATCCTGTCCGGCGGCGGCGAGAAGGATTTCGACCTGGCGCTGAAGGTCAATCTCGACGGCGGCCTGAACGTGTTCGAGGCGCTGCGGGCGCGCAAGGGCGGGGCGCAGCGCCTGGTCGCCGCCAGCTCGATCGCGGTGTTCGGCGGGTCGGTGATGCCGAAGACGGTGACCGATTCCACCAAGCAGACCAGCCAGACCACCTACGGCGTCACCAAGACCATCACCGAGCTGCTGATCAACGACTACAGCCGCAAGGGCTTCTTCGACGGCCGGTCGGCGCGGCTGCCGACCATCTTCGTGCGGCCGGGCAAGGCGAACTCCGCCGCCTCCAGCTTCTGCTCCGGCGTGTTCCGCGAGCCGCTGAACGGCGTGGAGTGCGTGCTGCCGGTGACCCGGGCGCAGCTGCCGATGCTGGGCTACCGCAACTGCGTCGCCAGCTTCATCGGCCTGCACGAGGCGCCGGCATCGGCGCTGGGCGATGACCGCGCCGTCAACCTGCCCAGCCGGGCCTACACGGTCGAGGACATGGTGGCCTCGGTGAAGCGGGTGGCCGAGAAGTACCAGATCAAGCTCGGGCCCATCACCACCAAGCCGGACCCGGTGATCCAGGCCATCGTCGACGGCTGGGCCACCGACGCCAGCTGGGACCGCGCCAAGGCGCTGGGCCTGCCGATCGACGAGAGCATCGACCGGGTGGTCGAGGACTACATCGAGGACTTCCTGCCCTCCAGGCACTGAAGGCTCGACCTGTCATCTGCCCCTTGCTGTCAATGCCCGGTCAAGCCGGGCAATGACAGATGGGAATGGGTTTGCGCAGGCTGGCTTATCCGCCGGAGACCTATCAGGCCGGGGTGTTCGCGGCTTCGATGATCAAATCCGCGATCTCCTTGGCGTGCGAGACGATGCCGAGATGGCTCGAGGGCAGCTCGATGGTCTTGGCGTTCATCCGCTTGGCCATGAACCGCTCCAGGTCCGGGTTGATCGTCCGGTCCTGGGTCGAGACCTGGTAGAAGGACGGCTTCGACCGCCATGCCGCCTGGGTGACCTTGGCGCTGAACAGGGTCTCGGAGACGCGGCCCTGGACGGCGTAGAGCGCCCTGGCCCTCACAGGGTCGACATCGCCGGCGAAGTCGCGCAGGAACGCCTCCTCGCTGAGCTGGATGTAGCCGCCGGCATGGACCAGGCCCGCGCTGGCCGGCGGGGTCGGGTAGGTCTTGGCCAGCGCCGTGTAGTCCTCATTGGCGTCCGGCCCGCGGGCGGAGCAGTAGACCAGGGCCGCGACCTTGGGGTCGACGCCGGTCTGGGTGATGATCTCGCCGGCGTAGGAATGGCCGACCAGCACGGTCGGGCCGTCCTGCAGGTCCAGGGTGCGCTGGGTGAAGGCGCAATCCTCGGCCAGGGACTGCAGCGGGTTCTGCACCGCCGCCACGTTCAGGCCGGCCTGCTGCAGCCGGGGGATCACGTCCAGCCAGCACGACCCGTCGGCATAGGCGCCATGGACCAGCACCACGTTGCGGATGCGCGGGGCCGCGGCCGGGGTCGCGGCGCGGGCGGGGCC